>NZNM01000159.1 GCA_002694885.1 Opitutaceae bacterium
ACTCTCCACTAAGGCGGTAGCCGACGGTGACTCCGGCATAATTGCCACTGGCCACAAAAGGTTCCACTCGGCCACGGCCCCGCTCCTTGTTTCCGTTGCGCCAGCCTCCTCCATGAATGAAAACGACCACCGGCAAAGCCTCGCCCCTACGTACTTTGGGCAACATTAGGTCGAGCGTTTGGCGGGGATTGTCCGTATCCGCATAGGGGATGTTTTCAATCACCTGTACCGCGTCAGAGGCAGGGCGGCTTGCTGAGTTTTGCTGATTGTCGTTTTGGTTGCGCAGCCTGCCTGGAGGGCCATTTCCGTCGCTCCGATTACGATTGCCCGTCAATCGGTCGGCCAATTGGGCTAGCTCCGCTCGATCAATAAAGCCATCTTGATTACGATCTAGATTACTGAAATTCGCCTTCATCTGGCGAATCGCCTCGTCCGGAGAAACTTTGCCATCCTGGTTCTTATCCTGATCATCAAGCCAAATCCTGATGCGCTGCTCCCTTGCAGCATCCGCTTCGGGGATTTGCGCTGATTCTCCCGGAATCGCTCCGATAGTAGCCAGAAAGGGCGACAAGACGAGGATAAGGCGATGATTCGTTTTCTTGGGCATCGTGATATTTTTTTGAAATTCCGATAATGTATTTACTCTACCATTCAACGGCAGCTTCAGCCATGCGGTTTTGCAGCTCTTGCTGCAACCTCTTGACCAAATTGGCGCTTTCCGGATTGCCAGCAAGATTGGTTAGCTCCTCTGGATCGGTTTCGTAGTCGTAAAGCTCCACGCCAAAATCTCCCTCATCCCACTCGGTGTAGCGATAGCGATTCGTGCGAATTGTGCGCCCTAGGAATTTAGATTTGTCCGCTCGGCGAACGGTTCTGGCTTCGGTCACGCTGTAGGCCGATTCCCTCAATTGCGTATTGGGATCAGCTAGCACGGGCGACAGGCTCTTCCCCATCACATGGCTCGGTTGCTCGAGTCCGCACAGTTCGCTCAAGGTCGGGTAAAGGTCAACGAGCTCGGTCGGGGATTTCGCTATCTCCCCTCTCGCAAATTTTTCTCCGGGAGCGGAGATAATCAACGGAACCCGGGCGGAGCCTTCAAACAAATCGCTCTTCTGCCACAATCCGTGAGCTCCCAAATGGTATCCATGATCGGATACAAAAATTATGATAGTGTTGTCCGATAAATTCAAGCGGTCGAGAGCATCCAGCAATTTGCCCACTTGCGTGTCCACCAATGTGATCGACGCGTAGTAAGCTTGAATAATTTCTTTACGGATTTCCACGCCCAACTCGAGCTGGCCCGGACGATCTTGAAGCGCCGCTTTCGGGATATCATCGCGATCGTCCTCCGGCATGATATACGGATTGATCAGCGATTTTGGATACATGTCGAAATAAGTGTGGGGCGCTACATAGGGCGTGTGGGGCCGATAGAATCCCATGGCTATGAAGAAGGGACGGCCGGTCTTCTCCGGATGGTTCGCCTCCAGCAATTCGATGCATTGAGCCGCTCCAATACCATCGGTATGCTCGTACTCCTGACTCACAACCTCCAGCCAGCTCAAGGTTCCTCCCGAGCTCGCTCCTTCGATGATGATATTTAAGTCGGATTCGACAGCCTTGTCCACGCCGATGGGATTGCGCACCTCTTCCCAGGAGGCGGGGTCATCACGGCCGTTAGTTCCGATTTGGCCCGGAACCCCATAGTGATAGAGTTTTCCCACGCGGGCCACATAGTAGCCGTTGTTTCGAAAGTGCTGGGGCATGGTGAGAACCTGCGGAATATGTTCCCGAAAGTGGCCTGCGTTAGTCAGAATATGGGTCTGTTCCGGATAAAGTCCGGTCAAAAACGACGTTCGACTGGGGTTGCAGACTGGGTTCTGGGAATAGGCCCGTTCAAAAAGGATTCCTCGACTGGCCAGACGATCGATCTGGGGTGAATGCACCAACGGATGCCCGTAGGCGCTCAAGTCGCAGTTCATATCGTCCGTGGCGATGAAGAGAACATTGGGCTTGTCGGCCTGAAGAGGTAGCAGGCTGGCAAGGGCTAGTAAAAGTGGAACGAGGAAGGAAAGCTTCTGGGGATTCATTTAGATTACCAGAAAGACTACTCGCCCGAATCACTCAACCACAAAGCACTTGTGGTAGGGCTGCCTGTCCCTAGGCAGCCGAATCTCGATTGTAGGGGAAAGTGGCTGCCTAAGGGACAGGCAGCCCTACCATTGTCACAATGGTTGAAGAAGTGACTTCTCAATTTTCCTTACCCACCCTAGAAGCTTTACTCTCGCCCATATTCCAACTTCCTTGATGGGACCATTCCCCATGTCCGATTTCTACTCCAAGCTAAGATCCATTTTTCCGCCTGATCGGCTTTACGAGGATGCCGCCCGCGTAACGCCCTACGTGTCCGATGGATTAACGGTGTTTCGAGAGGAACCCAAGGCGGTTGTTATGCCGATCAGCAACGAGGAGGTCGCTGATACACTCAAGCTTTGCCACGAATTCGAGATTCCCTTCGTTGCTCGTGGCAGCGGGACCAGTCTGTCTGGGGGATCGCTGCCCATACGCGATGGCATCGTCATTAGCTTGAACCGACTCAACCAGATCCTCGATCTTGATCCCGACAATCGCACTGCTCGCGTCCAGCCTGGGGTCATAAACTCGGAGATTAGCGCTGCGGCTGCCGACCACGGACTGTACTTCGCGCCCGACCCATCCAGCCAAACCGTGTGCACCATTGGAGGCAATCTGGCCTTCAACTCAGGGGGCGCCCACTGCTTGAAGTACGGGATGACTTCCAACCACATTCTCGGCCTTACCGTAGCCCTTCCTGATGGAACCGTAGCGGAGCTCGGCAACGACAGCCTGGAAAACGCGGGGCCTGATTGCGTCGGGCTTTTTGTCGGGAGCGAGGGCTTGCTTGGCATCGCTCTAGAAATTCAGGTGCGGCTTATGCCTGTACCCGAGTCTTTTCAAACGATCCTGGCTAGCTACGATAGTTTGGAGGCTGCGGGCGATGCTGTCGCAGCTGTAGTGGCTTCAGGAATACTGCCAGGGGCGATGGAAATCATGGATCGCCTGGCGATCGAGGCGGCCGAAGCAGCCGTCAGCGCAGGCTATCCTGAAGACGCGGAAGCCTGCCTTATTGTCGAACTCGACGGGGAAACCGCGGCGGTCGACGCTGATTTCCAAGCGCTCTCAACTACGATGGAACAGACAGGAGCCAAAGAAGTTCGCGTCGCCCAAAGCACGGAAGAACGGCTTCTCATCTGGAAGGGCCGCAAGAGCGCTTTCTCTGCCGTAGGTCGACTTTCCCCTGACTATATCGTTCAAGATGGAGTCGTCCCTCGCTCGAAGCTGGGTCAAGCTCTCAAGGATATTTCGCGCTTTAGTTCAGAAGCCGGTTTGCGTGTCGCCAACGTATTTCACGCAGGAGACGGCAATCTTCACCCGCTTATTCTTTTCGATGCTACCGAGGCGGACGGACTGGAAAAAGCGGAGGCTCTAGCCGGTAGGATTCTTCGATTGTGCCTGGAGTTAGGTGGATCGATTACCGGCGAACACGGCGTCGGCGTAGAGAAACTTGAATACATGCCAGACATGTTCTCCCCGACAGATCTCGACGCTTTCAACCGAATCCGACGAGCCATCGACCCGAAGGAAATTTCAAATCGCGGAAAGATGCTTCCCAGCAAAGAGGCTCCCGCCCTTTCTTCACAGGGTCCTCACCCTCTGGAAAAAGCCGGTGTTATCTCCCGCATGTAGCAATCATGGCTGAACAAACGCAAAACATGCTAAAGCCCAGCTCTATCGACGAGCTGCAATCCATCGTCCGGGATGCAAGCAAGGTAATCGTACAAGGCAGGGAGGAGCGGCTCGCTTCTCCATCTCAAAAGGAAATCCTCCTCACCCGCGTCTCGCTTTCCAAACTAAACCGTATCCTTGAGTACCAACCCGACGAATACACAATCACCGTCGAAGCCGGAGCCAAGGTAAACGACGTCGCCGATGCACTTTCCGAGCATGGTCAATACCTTCCCTTCAACCCTCCATTCGCGGATGAGAACCTATCCATCGGATCCATCATTGCTCGAGGCCTTTCCGGTCCGGCGGCTTGTCGCTACGGTATACTTCGGGACTTTATTCTTGGCGTCACTCTCGTCGATGGGCTCGGCGAACGAATTCGAACGGGAGGAAAGGTGGTAAAAAACGCCGCCGGTTTCGACATTCCAAAACTCATTTGCGGAACTTGGGGCAGCCTGGGAACCATGACCGAGGCCACTTTCAAAGTGTTCCCGATCGCCCCCGAATACCGAACACTTGTATTCAAATTTTCCACCTTCGAAGCGGGTCACTCGGCTTATGTAGCGCTGGGTCGTTCCAAATTCACTTTGGATGTTCTCGATCTCAACCCTGACGGTCACCTGTTCATCAAACTCGGAGGGCAGCCGGGTTCTATGGACAATCGAGTTTTCACTTTGGAAAACGAATTGGGCCTTAGCGGCGAAGAGCCGGATGAAGCTTTCTGGGACGCGACTATCGCCCTTTGCCGATTTCCAGAAGCTGGGGCTCTGGTCAAAGTGGCTACTAGCCCGAAGAATATTCCCGCGTTAGATATAGCCTTGAGACCAAAAGGCCAATCCCGCCGCTACAGCATCAACGGATACGTTGCCTGGGTTCATTGGCATAGCCCTTTGGACGAGCTACACAACATCCTGGAAAACTTAGGGCTTACCGGGCAAGTTGTCTCTGGACCCGAAGCCTCCTCGATAGTTGGCAATCAGAGCCAGAACGCTTTCTTCAACAAAATCAAATCCGCCTTCGATCCGGAGAGCAAGTTTCCTGATTTGTATTCATAATTTACAACCAATCTCGTTTTTGCAGTACCATCTAACTTTGAGAATCCTCAGTAGGAGCGGCTTCACGCCGCGATTTTTCTGTTCTATCGCGGCGTGAAGCCCCTCCTACCATTTAAGAATTCAAATGATTAGCCAAATCTCCAAAGACAAGCTGGGACCCAAATACGCCTCGATGAAGGAGCCTATCGAGGCTTGTGTGCATTGCGGATTTTGTCTGCCTACTTGCCCGACCTATTCGACCATGGGAGACGAAATGAACTCCCCACGAGGACGCATTTTCCTCATGAAGGAAACTCTGGAAGGAAAGATAGACCCATCCGAAATCGATCCCTTCATCGACAATTGCCTGGGTTGCTTAGCCTGTGTTACGTCTTGTCCTTCCGGTGTTGAATACGGAGAACTCATTTCGCCCTATCGCTCTTGGTCCGAGGAGCAACGAAAGCGGGGAACCCTGGAAAAGCTCCAGCGTTTTGCTCTCCTGAAAACCATTCCCTGCCCAGATCGATTTCGGGCCGCTTCCAAAATAGCCAGCGTATTCAAACCGGTCGCCCCTTACCTGCCAAAAAGCTTTGGAGCCATGATTGAACTGGCTCCTTCTCAGCTGCCCGAAAAGCAAGAATTCGATCCAATCTATCCAGCGAACGGGACACGACGCGGCCGCGTTGCCCTCCTAATCGGATGCGCCCAACAAGCCCTAGCCCCTAAGATCAACCAAGCGGCCATCAATGTGCTCACTCGAAACGGCATCGAGGTAGTGGTGCCCGAAAGCCAAGGCTGTTGCGGATCCCTGGCCATGCATATCGGGGCTTCCAAAGAAGCCCAAGCTGCTGCCAAAAAGAATTTCGAGGCTTTCCCGGACGACGTAGACGCCATCATCTCCACCGCTGCCGGATGCGGGTCAGGAATGAAGGAATACGGAACCCTCTTCGCTGGAGCCGACGAGGAAATCGCTGATCAAGCGAAAGCTTATTCCGCCAAGGTCCAAGATGTTTGCGCCTATCTGGATGCGGTAGGCTTCGCCCCACCCGAGAATAGCGAAGCACCTCCCATCAAAGTGGCCTACCACGACGCCTGCCACCTGGCCCATGCCCAAAAAATCCGATCAGCTCCCCGTAAACTACTTCAATCCGTTCCCGGAATCGAACTTTTGGAACCTGCCGAATGGGAGATTTGCTGCGGCTCAGCCGGCAGCTACAATATCGAACATCCGGATACCGCTAAAGAACTGGGAAAACGGAAAGTGAAGAATCTAATGGCCACCAATCCAGACGTCATCGCCACCGGCAACATCGGCTGCCTCACTCAAATCGAGTTCCACTCCAAAGACAGCGAGAAACCCGTCCCCGTAGTCCACACCGTTGAGTTATTGGATGGCTGGAGTCCGGGTAGATAGAGTAACACAGGCATCTTGCCTGTTTGGGCGTGGGCACAACGTATCGGGCGATCTCCGAGCACCCACTTTAATAGTCGAGTGGGCATAGTTGACAGGCTGGAAGCCTATTCTACCCTTTGTCGCCACAGACTGACGCTCACGCTACTTTGCGGACTGAATTGTGCAGTGAAACTGATCACGTGATCAGTTTCACTGCACACAGCAGGATTACTGTATCGAAATGCCGCGTGTTGCGATGAACTTCTACCCCACCCAAGCTCGGGCATTGCGGAAGAAGCGCATCCAAGGCGAATCCTCTCCCCAATCGCTGGGAGCCCAACTGAACTGAGCCGTTCGGAAAACCCTCTCTGGATGAGGCATGAGAATGGTCGAACGGCCATCTTCGCTGGTCAGGCTGGTTATTCCAAATGGCGACCCGTTAGGGTTCAATGGATACGCTTCGGTGTAAGTGTGTCCTCCTTCGCGCAACGAGCTCTGGCGAGACTTCGAATCGCCATTAGCCAATGCCGCAGCTTGATGATTATCCACGTAGCGAGCCACAACCAAGCCTGATCTATCACAATTTCTGGCGGCTTCATCATTTTCAAACTCTGCTCGACCCTCTCCGTGGGCCACCACGATAGGTATCACGCTACCGGCCATTCCGCTAAAGAGAACGCTGGGCGTATCTTCAACCTTTACCGAAACCAAACGCCCTTCGTAGCGTTCGCTCCGATTTTGCACGAACCGCGGCCAGTGGTCGGTTCCCGGTATTAAGCTCTTTAGGTTGCTCAGCATTTGGCAACCGTTGCACACGCCCAGTGAAAAGGTATCAGCGCGGTGGAAAAACCGCTGAAATTCCTCTCGAGCTTTCTCGTTGAACAGAATGCTCTTGGCCCAGCCCTCGCCTGCTCCCAGGACATCTCCGTAACTAAAACCGCCGCACGCTGCGAGGCCACGGAAATCCGCCAGGGATACTCGGCCGCTAAGGATATCTGTCATGTGGACGTCGATACACTTAAATCCGGCCCTATCGAAGGCACCCGCCATCTCGATCTCGCCATTCACGCCTTGCTCGCGCAAAATCGCAATTTTGGGTTTAACCGCAAAGGCCGTGGAGATCGCTGAGAAATTCGATGGGGTTAGATCGAAATCTATCTTTGGGCTGATGCCCGGGTTTTCTCGATCTTGCCGGATCGCGTGTTCGGAAGCGGCAGACTCGGGATTGTCCCGCAAGCTTTGCATTCTGAAGGTCACATCTGACCAGACTGCTCGCAGAGCATAAAGGTCTTCTTCGAAAATCACCTGCCCAGCCTCGGAAATTTGTACCAATCCTTGGGAATTCAATCTGCCAACGATGTTCGAACAATCGCCCAAGTTGTGCGATCTCAGAATTTCGAATACGGAAGAGAGATCGTCACCCTTAACCTGGATGACTGCTCCCAATTCTTCGGCAAACAGGGGCCCGTAAGGATCGCCTTCGCTCAATACTTCGAGGTGAACGCCCACGTTTCCCGCGAACGCCATTTCCACCGCGGCTGCGAAAAGGCCTCCGTCAGATCGATCGTGGTACGCGAGGATCTTGCCCTCTTTGCCTAGTTGTTGAATGGCGTTCCAGAAATTCTTGAGATCTTCGGCACTGTCGACATCAGGCGTTTCCATACCCATCTGCCCATAAACCTGACCCAATATGGAGCTGCCCAAACGATTCTTCCCTCGGCCAAGATCGATGAGGATCAAACTTGAATCTCGGTCTTGAACAAGTTGCGGCGTCAGGGAAAGCTGGATATCCGAACAGCGAGCGAAAGCGGATACAATCAACGACACTGGGGCTGTGACCCGTTTTTCATCTTCCTCATCTCGCCAAACCGTGCTCATACTCATCGAGTCTTTGCCGACGGGAATGGTTACTCCCAGCGCCGGGCAAAGCTCCATGCCCACCGCTTGCACCGCTTCAAACAAGTCCGCCCCATCACCTTCTACGGAAGGAGCCGCCATCCAGTTGGCGGAAAGATTGACCCCGGTCAAAGGGCCGATTTGAGCAGCCGCCAGGTTCGTCAAAGCCTCGCCCACCGCCAAACGGGCCGAAGCCGCAGCGCTATTCACCGCGGTTGGCGTGCGCTCGCCAATCGACATCGCCTCGCCTGTGCATCCATCGAACGAAGACGCCGTCACTGCGCAATCGGCAACGGGAACTTGCCAGGGCCCCACCATTTGATCGCGGTGAATCAATCCCGTTACCGTTCGATCACCTATGGTAATGAGAAAAGTCTTGTCCGCTACTGAAGGATGGGAGAGCACGCGTCGAGCTGCCTCATCCAAGGCAACCCCAACCAGACTCAGAGGAATGAGATTCCGGGAAAGCGCCTTTTCCTTCCGGTGCATTCGAGGCGGCTTGCCAAGTAGTACCTCCAGGGGCATATCTATCGGTTTGTTCTTAAAATGAGGATCCTCTAGGGAAAGTTGCCGCTCATCCGTCGCTTCGCCAATGATGGCGAAGGGGCAACGTTCGCGTTCGCAGATCTCCGAGAATGCATCTATCCGCTCGGATGGAACGGCCATCACGTAGCGTTCCTGAGACTCGTTGCACCAAATCTCCAAGGGACTCATGCCCGGTTCGTCATTGGGAATCTCGCGCAGGTTAAAGCGCCCGCCTTTACCCGCATCATTGACCAATTCCGGCATGGCATTGCTCAAGCCGCCCGCTCCAACATCATGGATAAAGGCGATCGGATTCTCCGCTCCCATCGCCCAGCAGCGATCGATCACTTCTTGGCAGCGGCGCTCCATTTCCGGATTGTCCCGCTGTACACTGGCAAAATCCAAATCCTCCTCGCCCGAACCGCTATCCATGGAACTGGCCGCCCCACCCCCAAGACCAATAAGCATTGCCGGACCGCCCAGTACTACCAGCTTGTCACCAGCGCGGACCGAGCCTTTTTCAATGTGCTCGTGACGAATATTTCCCAATCCTCCAGCCAGCATAATGGGCTTATGGTAGCCGCGGAGCTCCGTTGCAGAGCTGAATTCAGAAGTCTCCGGACCTCCTTCTTGTCCTTCAACTTCTTCCTTCTTCCTTCCTAATTCTTCATTTAGATCCTGCTTCCCCGGCACCGCTTGTTCGAAAGTTCGGAAATAGCCAAGGACATTGGGGCGACCGAACTCGTTGTTGAATGCCGCGCCTCCAAGGGGGCCTTCGATCATGATCTCTAGAGCAGAGACGATGCGATTGGGCTTGCCGAAATCTTGCTCCCATTCCCTGACCGCACTAGGTATCCTTAAATTGGATACAGTAAATCCGGCTAGACCCGCTTTGGGCTTAGACCCGACACCGGTAGCCCCCTCGTCTCGGATTTCGCCTCCCGAACCGGTCGACGCTCCCGGAAATGGCGAAATAGCGGTCGGGTGATTATGGGTTTCGACTTTACAAAGGATAGCGACGTCCTCTTCGCTGGCTCCATACTCATTCGATTCTGGATCTGCGAAAAATCGATTGGCACGACTACCTTCAAACACCGCCGCATTGTCCTTGTAGGCCGATAGGATGCCTTCGCTACGCATCTCGAAGGTGTTCTTGATCATCTTGAAGAGGGATCTGTCTTTCGCTTCCCCATCGATTTCCCAACTGGCATTGAATATCTTGTGCCGACAGTGCTCTGAATTTGCCTGAGCGAACATCATTAGTTCGATGTCGTTGGGATCGCGTTCCAGTTTCTGGAAATTTTCGACCAGGTAGTCGATTTCGTCTTCCGCCAGAGCAAGCCCGAGTTTTCGATTGGCCTCAACCATAGCCTCGCGTCCCCGTAAGATCACCGGAACGCTCGAGAATGGCTTCGGCTCTTCATGACGAAAAAGGACCGATAGCTCTTCGCTCGACTCAAAGACCGATTGAGTCATGCGATCGTGCAACTTCGAATCGAGCGTTTTCAATTGCGACGGATCCAACTCGGCTCCGCCCAAATCAATCCAAAAAGCGATGGCCCGTTCGGTCCGGTTCAATTTTGTCAGCCCACAAATATGGGCGATATCGGTCGCTTTCGACGACCAAGGCGAGAGCGTTCCCGTTCGCGGAGCCACCAATCGCAGCAGTCCGTCTGGATCGTGCCCTTCGAGTTTGGGCCCGTAGGTGAGCAGCTTTTCTAGGACCGATTGCTCGTCTTCGGTCAATGGCTCCGAGACTTCAGCGACATGAAGATACTCGGCATAAACGCCTTTGATGGGCAGATCGGCAGAGCTCAGTTCGGCCAGGAGCTTTTGTAGACGGAATGCGGAATGAGACGGCGCGCCACGAAGGATGATCATCTCCGTGAACGTTGAAAACTTCACCCGCGCCCGGCAAGCGCGGAATGGAAATTAGAAGAGCGAACATTTTTGGGGTTAACAGTGACCTGAGGTCAGATCTCACGATCGCGCATCTAGAGTAGCACAGGCATCTTGCCTGTGTTTTCACGACGGCTCACAGGCAAGATGACTGTGCTACATTTGGCGAAGCGACTGTTGAACCATGCCTTTTGGAGGACTGAGCCAGTCCTCCCTACCCTACATGGAATAGGCTCTAATCCGCTTAAAGCGGTAGCTTGATTCGTTCGCCTAAATTGGCGGAGCGGATTCCTGCTTCAAGAATCTCTTGGGCATCGCGGCTGTAGTCGTCGCGACTCAGAATGAAGGGATCTCTCTGGCCGGTGACGACCTCGACAAAATTGTGGGCGGAGTCGCGCATGCCTAACTCGGGCTTGGGAACGGACACTTCAGAGCCTTCCGGATCGTCCTTGGTCGCCAAATACAGTTTTCCTTTATCGCCTGGCTCCGCGAATAGGGTTCCTTTCGAACCATAGATCGCAGTAGCATAACTGGTAAGATTTCCTATCTGCGTCCAAGATGCGGTAGCCGTAGCCATTCCCTGAGAATACTTCATGGCGATGATGCCGCTATCCTCTACAGAGAGAAAGTCTTTCACTTGTCCTCCGGCCAGTCCGACAACGGACTCTGGCAGACCCATGAGCGCGGCTGCCAGTACAGCCCCGTAGCAACAATAATCCTTCATGGCCCCGCCGCCATTCCTACGCTCATCGAAGAGCCAATCGCAAAAATACTCGGAGCAACCTAACGCTTCCGGACCACAATGGGCAGCTCGATAAGTGACGCTGCGCAAGGTTCCGATAGAGCCATCCTCAACCAGCTTGATGGCTCGCTGGAGCTGCGGCCACCAAGTAAATGGCCAATTTACCACCAGCTGGACGTTATTCTTTCTGGCTGCGATCAACATCTGATTGGCATCGTCCAAGTTTGCCGCCAGCGGCTTTTCGATGAGGATATGGAGCCCACGTTCCATGGCTTCGATCGCCATTTGAGAACCTTCTAGATTGCTTCCAAACACGTAGGCCGCGTCCAGTTTCTCATTTTCGAGCAAAGACGTGGCGTCCTCATAAACCGGACAGCCATAAGTTTCGGTAAAACGCCCAGTCAATGGCTCGTTCGGATCCGCTGCCGCCACCAATTCCGCGCTTTGGCATTCCGCCGCAGCAGCCGCTTCCGACCAAACATGGTCGTGAGTCAAACCCAACACGCCAATTCTCAGTTTCTCGCTCATAGCACCACTTTCGCCGACTGTGATGCCTCTAGAACAGAACCTCAATCACAACCTATGTAAAAATCAGTATTCTTGGCTAACAAAAGTAGCGTGAGGCTTCAGCACGAGGAAGCGAATGGAGAGATGATCTACAAGAGGTAGGGTCGATTATCCCTAATCGACCGAAATCATAGTCCCAAAAGCTCGGCTGACTAAGGATAAGCCAGCCCTACCTTGACCCAACTGACTTATAGAGAAAAACGCCGGCTAAAGCACAGCGCTCCGGAAAAAATTGTTGCGGCGACCGTGTTGCAAGAGCCCAACTCCATCTACGGTAGCCGCAAGCGACACCCCTACAACGAGATCCGCACATCCGAGAATTGCAAGAAACTCACTCAGAGTTTCGGGAACCACTTATAACCTTTCATTCGTCTCCAGAATCACGTAAAGACTAAGGCTCCTCGAATATAGAATCGAATTTTTCATGAGATAGCGCCCCGTAATCACAAAGCGCTGCTCGCAGGGGCCTGTTGCTCACGGGCCCCTGCACTGCCCCCGCTCAACGAAACACTGCAATCCCCGAAACTCTCTATTTCAATCCCCACAATGAGAATCGTCTCTGTTTTTCCGATCCTCGCATCGCTTCTCTGCTCAATCATAGTTCCCGCAAAGGGCGATCGGCCTAACATTCTCATGATCGCCGTCGACGATCTGCGGACAGAACTCGGCTGCTACGGGGAGTCCCATATCGTTTCCCCAAACATAGATCGATTGGCCGCCAGTGGACTGCGTTTCGATCGGGCTTATTGCATGGTACCCACCTGCGGGGCTTCGCGGGCCAGCCTGTTCAGTGGACGCCGACCGAGTCCCGATCGTTTTGTTAGGTATACCGCCCGCATCGATGAGGATTCGCCTCAATCTATTGGGCTCCACCAGTATCTGAAACGAGCTGGGTATCGCACCGCCAGTTTGGGCAAGATCCTCCACTATCCAGCCGATCAATCCGATGGGTGGAGCGAATCACCTTGGAGGCCAGATCGTAGTGAGCCAACGATTACAGAACCGATATTGGGCTGGACCGAACCCGCCAATATCAACGCTCTCCTCAAGCAATCGCGCAACAAGCGCCTTCCCTTCGCATCTTTCGATGCGGAAGACGAAGCCTTGGGAGATGGCAAGGTCGCTGCCGAAGCGGTCAGGAGGATCAAGACCTTCGCAAAGAGCGAGGAGCCCTTCTTTTTGGCGGTCGGTTTTTTCAAGCCCCACTTGCCATTCAATGCGCCCAAAAAGTATTGGGATCTCTATGACAAATTGCCGATAGATCTACCGGACAACTACTACCCACCCGAAGACGCCCCAAAAGAGGCCATTCACAATTTCGGTGAGCTGCGCAACTATGGAGGCGTACCAAAATCGGGGCCGATTCCCGATGCCATGGCCCGGACGCTGATCCGTGGATACTATGCCTGCGTGTCCTATACGGACGCTCAAATCGGGAAAGTGCTAGACGCTCTGGATGCGGAAGGTCTAGCGGACAATACAATCGTCATACTCTGGGGAGATCACGGCTGGAACTTGGGAGAACATACGCTTTGGTGCAAGCATTGCACCTTCGAGAACGCTATGCAGGCGCCACTCATCATCCGTTCGCCAGTTCATCGTTCTTCTAGCCAGGGATCCACCACCAAAACTCTTGCCGAATTCATCGATATCTACCCCACGCTTTGCGATCTAGCGGGGATCAAACCACCTTCCGGATTAGATGGACAGAGCCTAGTCCCCACCCTCGAGAACCCCGCAGATCCCGGAAAAGGATTCGCTATCGGCCGCTTCCGCGACGGGGACACCATCCGAACGGACCGATGGCGCTACACCGAATATTCCTCCGAAGAAAGCTCCGGCAGGTTGAAGATCGTCGCCCGCATGCTCTACGATCATGATCGAGACCCGGATGAAAATCGGAATCTGGCCAATCTTCCAGAGTACGCATCGATCATCACCGAGCTTTCAAAACAGCTCAACGCCCAAAAAGGACGATAGTAAAATCCGACGGAGCGGAACCCCAACAATTCTGCCTTTGCTAGAGAGTACCGGCAAAAGCGGATCTCATTTCAAAAATCTGGACACTCTTTTTGGTAGCCTTACCGAAATGAGTGTCAGTGGAAAAAGCGCGCTGGCATCAACTCTGATTAAGTACGCCGATCACTTTCTGTAGGAAGCTCGCTTCCGGGCGATAGATTCACATGAGTTGCGGCTTCTTGATTCGCTCGCGAGCGAGCTTCCTAAAAAAGAAACGACTTGAGATGATGCCTACTCTCCGCGGAGGACCGAGCCGGTCCTCCCTACCTTCCGAGATAGCCCTTCAGCGCATCGCCTTAAACCGCATATTAGCGTTGTTCCTAGTTGGCTCTGAGAAACACTGTCGCCTTGGTCCTAGCTAATTTTCTGGCATTTTTCCAAAACTCGCTCTCGAATGCTTAAGACCCTATCCATCAGCCTCTTTGCACTTATTGCTCTTCCAAGTTTGGCGGCTCAAAAGTTTTACGAGTCGGCCCCTATCAATTATTACGAAAGCGAGGCCGTCGACAAGATCGCTACCTACTTTGCCAACGAGGAAAACCTAAACGACTGGCAACATGCGGAAGATAGCGGATATCTGCAATCTTTCCTGGATGCATTTGAGATCCCGTACGATTCGCAAACGCTAGTGTTCTCCAAGACCAGTCTTCAAGATAGCCGCATTCGTCCTACCAATCCGCGGGCTATCTATTTCAATGATGAGATCTATGTTGGCTGGGTACCTTCGGGCGGAATTCTGGAAATATCCGTTCCCAGCCCGACTACGGGCACGAACTTCTATTCACTAGAAATGGATGTCTTTCCGCCTAAGCTGGTTCGCGAGGACGATAATTGCCTCCAATGCCATGGCGGATCCTTCACTAGGGACATTCCCGGCCACTTGGTTCGTTCGGTTTACCCTGACCAAACAGGTCAGCCCATTTTTAAAGCAGGGACGCGGGTCGTCGACCAAACAACGCCTATTCATCAACGCTGGGGCGGATGGCTGATCGACGGAGCCGACCTCGAGCATATGGGAAATCGGATTTACAGCGAAACCACTCAAGGGGCTGATTCCGGTAAAACGTTTACTTTCGACGATTTTCCCTATGACGGCTATCCAGTGGAAGGAGGAGATGTCATTGCTCAGTTGATACTGAATCACCAAGTACACCTACGCACCTTGCTAGCGGATGTAGTCCTAGCAACACGACGCGCTCTCCATGACCAGAAAATTATGGACGAACTGCTCAATCGCAGAGAGCCGCTCTCCGACTCAACCCGCCGGCGCACCAAGCACGCTTGCGACAAGGTCCTGGCCTATATGTTCTTTGAAGACGAAGCTGAGTTGCCCCGCTTGGACTTCCAGGCCTCTTTGTTTGGTAAAGCGTTTCACGAACGCGGATCCAAAGACTCGAAAGGCAGATCCCTCTACCAACTGCGTATGAACCGGCGTATGTTCCGCTACCCGTTCAGCTATATTGTCTACACGGACGCTTTTGACGAGCTACCGCAGGAAGCGCTTGACTACATTTGGCCAGAGCTCGAGCGCATTCTCGACCCTACAATTCGCCACGAGGACTACCCGTTTCTATCCCGAAGGGAAAAAACAGCGGTTAGAGAAATCCTGCTGGAGACGCATCCGCTAGCCGTCGAATACTGGAAAAATTAGGAGCCGGGCGACGGATGCCTTTCCATTTTAACGGACCGAGCGTCTGAATCGTACAATTCTTTGCGAAATGGGTACAATATGAGTTGCCCCATTTGTGATATTCTCATTCGTTACCAATCACCCATTTATGAACTATCCCAAACTCCATAACGCAATGTGGCCCGGACTCGTTGGCAAAGGCGGCGACGAGCCAGACGCTGAACCGGCAATTAGCCTCGACCGAATGCTCGAACTCACCGCTGGAGCAGAAGTCGATGACCAAAAATTCGACGGAATCGACTATTTTCTGTTTCATCCGCACACGGATCCAGACGCTAGCGACGACGAACTGAAAGCGATCGCAGACAAGATTGCCAACCACGGCTTTACCGTCGGTTCTCTCGTGGCTCCAGTCTGGCCAGGCACCGTCGGCGACTCAGCCATGGGCGACGACGAACAACAGCAGAAATTCCTGACTGCCGTCGAAAAAGCCTGCCGCATCGCCAAGATTTTCAACGAGCATGGCGTGCGCCAGTATGGCGTCATTCGCATCGACTCTGCTGAGTTCGGCGTAGAGAAGTGGCGTGAAAATCCCAAATCCAATACGACTCGGATAGCCGAAACCTTCAAGAAGGCAGCTCAGATCGCGGCCGACAATGGCGAGCGCCTAGCCGCCGAAGGAGAAATCTGCTGGGCAGGCATGCATTCCTGGAAAGACATGCTCAATCTCCTCGAAGAGGTTGGAATGCCCGAGTCCCTCGGCTTCCAATGCGACCTAGCTCACACCTACCTGTACCTGATGGGCTACAACGCTCCCGAGCACGCCCTTCTACAAGATGGATACAGTGAAGAAGAGTTTTTCGCCGCTTACAAGACCATGACCGATGCCCTGCGTCCCTGGGCGATCGATTTCCACGTGGCTCAAAACGACGGAACCGTTCATGGCGCTGGATCGCATGACAAAACAGGCAAGCACTGCCCAGCGGACGATCCCAACGGCAAAGTCGATATCGTCAAATGCTCCGGCTACTGGCTTGAAGGAGCCAAAGACCGCGGCATCGAGCACATTTGCTGGGACGGGTGCATGTTCCCGAACGCAATGCTCGAAGCCCAGGATACCTGGAACACGATCCTTAAATCGATGATCGATGTGCGCGATGCTCACGGCTGGGACGCATAGGCAATCGCATCCAATTAACCAAGACTATACTCTTAACCCTAACATCTAAAAACTAATGGCAAACATCTCTCTTGGCGCGGAAGTCTACACCTGGTTTATGCGGGAAACCGGCAAAGCCTACGATAACAAGCTCGGCCACATGATCGAAATGTGCGAAAAAGCCGGCTTTGAAGGCATCGAACCCATGCACTTTTGGATGGGCGACCTGACGGATCCGGCGAAGCTAGCCGACAAGCTAAATCAGCACAACGTTAAGCTCGCAGGGATCGCTCTGGTCCTCGACTGGAACAATCCCGAAGAAACCGACGAAGAACGCCAACAGGCCGACTCCGTCATCGAAACCCTCAAGCAGTTCCCTGGCGCTCCTCTCTGCACCGTGCAAATGCCCAATGGGCGTCACGATCTCGTGCAACGCCGCTTAAATCTCGTTTCCTGCGTCAACGCCGTATCCAAGCGGGCCCACGACGCCGGACTGCGCTGCTCCTTCCACCCAAACTCGCCTGAGACGTCTATCAATCGGACGGAAGAAGATTACGATGTCATCTTGAACGGGCTAGACAGCAGTGTAACCGGTTGGACTCCTGATGTCGGACACATAGCTAACGGCAGCATGGACCCGCTCACCAAGATGAAAGAGTTCAGCTCCCTCATCAACCACGTCCACTACAAAGACTGGGATGGCAATCCCGAGTGGACGCTTATGGGCGAAGGCAAAGTGGACTTTGTTGGCATCACTCAATGGCTCGTCGACCAAGATCTTGACGGCTGGATTATCTGCGAGGACGAGGCCGACAAAGCGATAGAAGATCCTGACGGCGTTACCCTTCACGACGGGGAATACTGCAAGGAGAAGCTCTTGCCGATTATCAACGGTTAGGACGCCTCTATCCCTGGCACTTTCAGACGCCTGCGGTGAAAGACCCGCGGGCGTTTTTTGTGGGGTTAACAGGATTAAAGGACCTATCGAACGGTCTTTTATTTTAGACCCATCATACGCCCGCAATGAGTGTATGGCGTCAGCTTTATTTAAGGGCGAGTGTAGGAGCGGCTTTATGCCGCGATAATCCAATGAACATAGTAAAGGTATCGAAATCGCGGGGTAAACCCGCTTCTACGGATCTCCAATGACCACTAAACCGATTACCATTGAACCAAACTAACGCTTGCGGGAATTTGCTAGAGATCGCATCCCGCTTACAAATCCCTTGCCGCCATGCGTCTCCCCTGGTTTTCTCGTCCCCTATTCCCCGATGCCGCTCCCGCCTGAAGCCGATTCCCTATCCCGTTTTATTGCGAAGAATGAGATTGTTAATACAGGGCAGCTGCTTTTCGACTTCATCCCTGGGTTGCTCTTTTTCGTCAAGGACGCGAATCGCCACTTCATATATATCAACCAAGAGCTGGCTGACTTTATGGGCCTCGAGAGCAAGGAGTCGATAGTGGGCCGACCTGACTCCGAATTCTTCCCCGAGGACATCGAAAAAAGCTACGCAGCTGACGATAAACGAGTCATCGAGGAAGGCATCACCATTAGCAATAAAGTCGAATTAATCACCACCTCTCAGCGCCTGATTCAATGGCACATCACGAACAAGATTCCTCTCTACGATAGTGAGGGTAAGGTTTGCGGGCTGGCAGGCGTTACACGCAAGTTTGAGGGAAATACAAACGCGCTCCATCGGTCCGCCCTAGACCAAGCGATCGACTACATTGGCGAAAACTATTCCCAGGAGATTAAATTGAAAGACTTGGCCCAGGTCTGCGGACTCTCGCTCAGCGCTTTCGAACGGCACTTCAAAAAGAGCTTCCACCTCACGCCGATACAATACCTCAATCGCTACCGAATACAGCAATCCTGCGCAGCCCTGAGCCAGACCGATACACCCATTTCCTCGATCGCTGTGGATTGCGGCTTCTACGATCAAAGCCATTTTACTCGGTCCTTCCTGAAAGTCTTGCACACCACCCCAGCCGCCTATCGTAAGCGCTACACCTAGCCCGTGGGAAATTCTCCGATTCGCGTATTCGATTTTGAATTTAAGTCAGAACCAAGCGTAGGAGCGGCTTTATGCCGCGATAGACTCTATGCCCCGGTACGGAAATCGCGGCGTAAAGCCGCTCCTACAAGTCGTAAGATCCTATAGTGTCAGATTATGAGGAAATCGAATTAGCGCGGGTTTTGTACATATCATTGCGAAAATAGTCCTAGCTCAATCGGGCTAGTTTCCTTACATTAACGCCTTCTCCCAACTTAAGGATGGCCCCTTCGACAAAATCCGTAAACGCTTAGAATATGCAAAACGAGTGGAATGATGAAGCAGCCCACAATCTGGGCGACGATCCAATTGCGCTTCGTGACTACTCCGCAAAGCTGCTTAACCAAGCAGGCTCTTCGTTTCGTCTACTGCCATCCGTCAAATTCGATTCCACGAATGTATTTGGGGAGAAGGAGTCGCTTCTTAAGATCGGCCAACGACCGGATTCGATTTGTCTCGATAGAGATCGGCTTTCCCGATTGGCGAACTTGCCCAATCTAGATTCCAATCATTTGCGAACGGAATTGCAGCGAAGCGTCCGCGCAGGCGAAATGCTCAAGGCGCCAAACGACGCCTTATTCCATAGCTGTATTCCATCAACATTTGTCGATCAATGCCAGAGCCCTGCCAGCTTAGCTTTGACCAATCACGTAAAAGCCCAATCCTTGGCCGATGAGATATTTGGCGAACGCGTGATCGCCCTGCCTCGAAAGCCAACCCTTCTAGAAACCACACAATCGATCATTGAACGGCTCGACGGCTCGACCTCCGATCAAGCGATTGGCATCCTCGTCCCTGGATTAGGACTTCTATCCTTCGCGGATACTGCCCAGGAATGCTATCAAAGATCGATTGAGCTCAACAGCTTGGCTACTCGCTATTTCGAATCTCAGAATTCCACAACAAACGAAGAAAATCTCTCTCATCCACTTGATCTGCAAGAGATCGCAGATCTGCGTTTAACCGTATCCAAATTGAACGGACAGGCGATGATAGCCGTTCACAACACCTCTAGCCACGCGATATCGTTCGCGGTGAGCGAATACGCTTCTGGATTTTCGCCCATCGCGGAAAAAGCCGATGACTCGAGACTGGCTGAAGCAGGGGAGATCCAGCATGTCCGCTGGCCCAATCGCGGGGTATTCTCTTTCGCTTCCGACAAGACCGCCGTTCTTGACCTTGCCACAATCGCTGCCAATTTCGCTGAGGCAATTTCCCTTGCCCAAGCAACCGGAGGCTGGCAAGGCGATGTTCCGAAGCCCAACTTCAAACCAAAAAAAAGCGGCGTCCTGCAGGGCCAAGTCGCCTTGGTTTCCGGTTCGGCAGCCGGAATTGGTCTCGCGACGGCCACTACACTAACTGAAGCGGGAGCCTGTGTTGTCGGAGCGGACATCAATCCAGAGATCGAAAGCATCATGGCTGAAATCGGAGCTCTGGGCGTCACCGTGGACCTGACCCAAGAGGATCAGATTCAATCGTTGATCACTCGTATAGTACGTGAATTCGGGGGATTGGACATTGTGGTTTCCAATGCCGGAATCTTTACCGCCGGCGCCTACCTGGAGGATATGGAAGCCGACAATTGGGGACGCAGCATGGCGGTCAACTTGACCAGCCATCAGGCACTTCTCAAACACGCCATTCCGTTCGTTAAAAAGGGAATCAATCCTTCCATCATATTCATCGGCTCCCGCAACGTGAATGCTCCCGGAGCCGGAGCTGCGAGCTACTCTTGCGCCAAGGCAGGGTTGACCCAGCTCTGCCGCGTCGCTGCCCTAGAGCTGGCTCCCGAAGGCGTTCGCGTGAATATTATCCACCCCGACGCCGTATTTGACACCAAACTCTGGACGCAGGAGGCCTTAGAACGATCAGCCGAACGCTACGGACTTACGGTCGAGCAATACAAGAAGCGAAATCTCATGAAAACCGAGATTACCTCTCGAAGTGTGGGAAACACTGTTGTCGCCGTCGCTTCCAATGCCTTCGCCAAAACCACCGGAGCTCAGATCCCTGTAGATGGGGGCAACGACCGAATCATCTAATGCTAGAACCACAGATAACACTGATTTACACAGATTTTACTCAATCGATTAAACATTTATATCCGAATCTCTAATTCTCGACTCGCGTGAATTCCGACCCAAAATTACTTAGCAGTTATCCGCGTGGTCTGCCCGAAAAATCATAATCTCAAATGAAAAAGCTACTTAACGACCCACTAAAGGCCGCTTCTGAACTCGTCGACGGCCTCGTTGACTACTACAATGGCTCTGTCGAGCAAGTTAGCCCCGGAGCGATAGCCCTCACGAACATTTCTGACGATAAAGTCGCTCTTCTCGTCGGCGGCGGTACTGGACACGAACCGATTTACCACGGCCTCATCGGCGAGGGCATGGCGGATGGAGCCGCTTGCGGCGATATATTTGCGGCCCCTCCACCGAACGTCATTCTCGATGCCACCAAAGCCGTCAATCGCGGAAACGGCGTTCTGTATTTATATGGAAACTACTCTGGCGATGTAATGAATTTTAAGATCGCGTCCCAGTTGGCTGCAGCCGAAGGCATCCGCGTGGAAACCGTACTCATTTGGGACGATGTAGCGTCTGCTCCCCCAACTGAAAAGGAGAAGCGTCGCGGCATTGCCGGACTTATTCCCATTGTCAAGTTGGCCGGGGCTGCGGCCGATAGAGCTGAAAATCTGGATGAGCTCGTGGAGCTGGTCACCAATGCCCGAGATAATACCCGATCCGTCGGTATGGCTTTGGCTCCGGGATCTATACCCGCCACCGGCAAGCCGACCTTCGAACTGGACGAAGACTCAATTGGAGTTGGTATGGGAATCCATGGTGAACAGGGAGTTGGCGTAGAAAAGATGATGTCCGCCGACGAGCTCGCTATCAAAATGGTCGACCTGGTGCTGGCCGACGATTTGCCAATCGGTGAAGGCGACGAAGTTCTCGTTTTCACCAATAGTCTCGGCTCCACAACCATGATGGAATGCCTAATCGTGCTGAAAAAGGTGAAAGCTCTTCTCGTTGAGAAAGGCGTTAATATTTACGATGTCCTCTTGGGACCCATGGTTACCTGCCAGGAAATGGCAGGTATCTCTCTTAGCCTAACGAAAATGAATGACACGCTAAAGCCCCTATGGGATGCACCGTGCTCATCTCTTGGATACACAAAATTAGGAAAATAATTAGTTTTGGTAGGGCTGCTTGTCCTCAAGCAGTCGCACTCTATTTTATGAACAGCATTCTCGGCCGCTTGAGAACAAGCGGTCCTACCAGATAAACCCAATTCTAAATGAGCGCGCCAACCCTCGACCCTACAGACGTTAAACAGATGCTACTCAAAGTGGCCGACGTGATCATAGAATCAGAAGAGATGCTATCCCAGGCGGATCGCGACTTAGGCGATGGTGATCATGGTCTAGGAATGCAGCGGGGCTTCACTGCGGCTAAAGCTCAGCTCGAAGGGCTGGACCCGAAAACAGTCGCTGAGGTCTTTACGACTACCGGTATGGCCTTGATGGCATCCATGGGTGGAGCTTCGGGGGCAGTTATGGGAATGCTCTTCCAAAGTGGTGGCGCAGCGCTGGGAGCCAACGATTCCCTAGATGCCGACGGTCTATGCGCATTCCTTCAAGGAGCCTGCGACGGCGTTACCAACTTGGGGGGCGCCAAGCCGGGCGACAAGACCATGGTCGACGCCCTCGCGGGCGCTCGCGACAAAGCTGAGGACATTGACTGCGAAACCGTTTCGGAGGCCTTGCAGGCCGCCTGTGACGGAGCGACTGAGGGCATGGAAGCTACCAAGGCGATGATCGCCACCATGGGCCGGGCCAAAACCCTGGGAGAGAAATCGATTGGGCATCCCGACCCCGGAGCCTTGTCTGTATCCATAATCTTCAAGACAATGAGCGACTACGCAAATCAGTAGCTCAGCGCTTTAGCCTGAATGTTTTAAAGAATATTATTCTATCTGAACTGCTCAGGCGAAAGCGCTGAGCTACTCAAGAAACTAATCACAGTATCTAATACAATTTCGCGATCAATAGCGCTTAATCGCGATTCAAAAAAATTAATTCTAATAAACCTAACACTAAATAAACACCTTCAAATAACATGGCAGATCTAGACGATATTAGAGATGGCGACAACTTCGGGCTCAATAGCCCAGCAGACACGGATTCCTTTTACCTGAAAGGTCTTAACAGCGCAAGCTGGGGCATAAAAAACCGCATGTCGCGAATATTCAATCGCAAGTCCGGCCGGACTGTAATGCTGGCATTCGACCACGGTTTTCTCATGGGACCCACTTCGGGACTCGAGCGAATCGACCTGGGCATCGCTTCCCTAGCTGATCACGCGGATTGCCTTATGGCGACACGGGGCATGCTTCGCTCCTGTATTTCACCAGACAATACAAAACCTGTTTGTCTAAGAACCGATACGGGGACAACGATCCTAACGGAGATGAACCATAACGTCCTCATCGACGAAGCCGAAGCCATAAGCATGAACGCTGCGGCCATGGCAGCCATGATTGCTGTTGGGGACCCCGCCACGGAAGCTTCAACGATCGCTAATATCAGCCGTCTAGTCGATATAGGTCAAAAGTACGGAATTCCTGTTATGGGTGTTACCGCAGTGGGTAAAGACATGGCCCGCGATGCCCGTTATTTCGGGCTCGCTTCTCGCGTCTGCGCCGAAAACGGGGCCAGCATCGTCAAAACTTACTACACTGAAGGCTTCGAGAACGTAGTCGCTTGTACCCCCGTTCCCGTGGTTATTGCCGGCGGCAAAAAGCTTCCTGAACTGGAAGCCTTGGAACTCGCCTACAACGCCATCCAGTGCGGCGCTGCAGGTGTCGACATGGGGCGCAACGTTTTTCAGTCGGACGCTCCCCTGGCCATGATCAAGGCCATCGGTGGAGTCGTGCATGATAATCTGAAACCGCAAGAAGCCTTCGAACTCTTCAACGAATTGAAGAATTCCTAGCCGAAATACAATTTTCGCATATTCGAGCCGGATGCTTAGGCGTCCGGTTCTTTTTGGCCTGCTGTATTACTCAAATTACAGCATGCCGATTGAACTGCTATTCGTTCTTAGTACCGAGACTAAAATCAATACTACCTTGCAAGGCCTATAGCCCATTAGCGCATAGCTGCAGAAATTCTCATTAGTTGATCCCATTTCCTCCTGCAATCGACTTCCTTTAAAATAGCGCAACCTATCGGCAGAGTGTTGCCAGCGACTTTCCAGTAAATTAAGCTCCAATCCAGCCGAACCTAATTGGGCGAGACGCTGTATGCCGCTTCCCGACTCCAATCCGAACGTATGGCGCCACCAGGCCGGTGGCGGAGCGGTTTCGCTGTTCGGGCTCCCATTCTTTTTAGTCGGAGTAGGCGTCATTGTGCTCACATTCATTCCTCAGGAAGTTCGCGGAGGTGATCATCTACCCCTATATTTCGGCATTCCCTTTGGCGCGATATTCGCGGCGGTCGGCGGAGCGATTCTTTTTGGTCGTATGGAGCTAATCATCGATCGTGCGTCGGGAACCGTTATCAAGAATTGGAAACTTCTTTCAAAAAACCTCTACGAGCAACGCCGCGAATTGAAAGAGTTTAGCCGGATTCGCCTGAACTCTGAGATTCGGCGAAGCAAGAACTCGAGCTACACAGTCTACCCTGTAAGACTGGAGGGCGATGGGACTGATCCGTTTTCGATCTCCGAGGGAAGGGCCAAGAATAAAGCCCGTTCACAGGCCGAAAGCCTGGCCACCTTTCTCTCGTTTTCCATCCACGACGAGCTTTCCGGATCGGTACGAGTGAGGGATTCAGTCACTCTCGATCAGTCGATCCGAGAAAAATTCCAAAGCGGATCGGAAACTAACCCAATCCCGTATCCGCCAGCCCGCATGAAGTCCCGCGTCGACTATGATGGGAACAGCCTGCAAGTGCAGGTTCCGCCACCTGGTTTCAACGCTGGCTTTCTCGTTGCCTTCGTCGCCATCGCATTCTTCGAGCTGATCTTCATTTTCAGCTTCGCGATACCTTTTTTCAGCAATTTTGAAGCCGATTCGCCCGCTCTGATTTTCATCATCATCTTTGGCTTCTTCTTTTTAGGCATCCCGACCCTCATCCTCCTCGCGCTCCTGGGAAACACTTTTCTGGCCGCTCAATCGGTATCCGTCAGCAACCAGACACTTTCAGTAGCGAAAGGCTGGCCTTTGAGAAAGACGGCAACGCTTCCTGGCAACCAAATCGAAGAGTTCGTGATCGCCTCGAAGTCCAAAACTCAAGGTAAGCGAAAATCCATCATCACGATTGGAGCAGGCCAAGAGATTCAAGCGGTTTCGGACGAAGCCACCCTATCGTTTGGAGCTGGATTATCTGACGAAGAGCTAGCCTACCTCCACGCGCTGGCCAAAGGGATTCTCGTTTCCTAATACGCTTGCCCTCTCCACCCGGGCACCCAATAAACCTGGCCCTTGAGCAATGAACCCGAACAACCGTCCGCGGATGCCAAGACGCTCTCGCTCGGCATAATCTTCCTGACGATTTTCATCGATCTAGTCGGGTTCAGCATCATTTTCCCTCTCTTCCCAGCGATTCTTGAGCACTATGGCCAGAGCGGCCTGTTACAAAGTCTAACTCAATCGCTGGACGCGTTTTCCGAGGCCACGGGAGCGGGCGATCGGTTCACGCCGGTGTTATTTGGCGGCATTCTCGGCTCCCTCTATGCAGCGCTGCAATTCTTCTTCGCTCCGATCTGGGGCAGCCTTTCCGATCAATACGGTCGCCGCTCAGTGCTACTGGTAACCACTTTAGGCGTTTTCGCGAGCTACTTGCTTTGGGGATTCGCCGGGAACTTTTTCCTCTTGGTACTGGCCCGATTCTTGGGTGGCTGCATGAGCGGCAACATATCGGTAGCGACCGCTGCGGTAGCAGACATCACCACGAAAGAGAATCGCTCAAAGGGAATGGGCATCGTGGGCGCGGCCTTTGGTTTGGGATTCATATTGGGACCCGCTTTAGGCGGCATTTTCAGTCAGTTCAATCTCCTCGAATCTCGCCCCGAACTAGCTCGGATGGGCATCAATCCCTTTTCGATAGTCGCATTCGCCGCCGCCCTCCTCGCTTTGATAAATTTTCTCTGGGTAAGGGCTCGCTTCGTGGAATCATTGCCAAAAGACAGACGCGGAAAAGGAGAGTCGCGCAATCCGATTGCCCGCCTTTCCGAAAAATTCCCGCCTGAAATCGCCAAAGTAAACCTGACCTATTTCGTATTCATGTTCGCTTTCGCCGGCATGGAATTCACGCTGACCTTTCTCGGCGCCGATCGCTTCGGCTTCACTCCCCAGCAAAACGCATGGATGATGATTTTCGTCGGTTTTATACTCGCGCTCGTGCAAGGAGGATTAGTCCGGCGTCTGGCTCCTAAATTTGGGGAAAAGCGAGTCGCGATCTTCGGGCTTAGCTTCGTCAGCATCGGTTTAGTCGCATTGGGATTCGCCAGTTCCATTTCCGAGCTCTATGCTGGGCTTGCTTTGCTCGCTATTGGAGTCGGACTTTGCAGCCCCACTCTGAGCTCGATGGTTTCCCTATTCGCTCACGAGTCTAGGCAAGGCAGCGTACTGGGCACGTTTCGCGCTATAGGCTCTCTAGCCCGAGCCGTCGGACCGCTATTGGCGAGCTTCATCTTCTGGTGGTTCGGATCCCTCCAACTTTATTTGTTCGGGGCGGCCATCACCGCATTCTCAGTTTGGCTCTGCAGCCGAGTTCCCGCTCCGTCGAAGGACTAGCTTGGCGGGAATGGCCTGAAATAATACCCATGCAAAGAGCAATCACGATCCTGTCAATCGACGCATCAGGGCTACACCTGCTCCATCGTGTCTCGTTTTCCACGGACAACTTTTGATCTGCTCTACGAGCTCAAAGTCCCTTCCAGCAGTCGAGTTGAGAAAACGATCAACCACAGCTTCATTCTCGTCCGATTCGACACTACAGGTACTGTAGACTAGCCAGCCGTTTTGTTTCGCAAATCGGGACGCCTGGCTCAGCATGCGATCCTGTAGTTCGATAAGTTGAGTCCTGTCTTCGGGTTTCATCCGCCACTTAACATCCGGCTTTTTTTGCAAAACACCGGTATTGCTGCAGGGAGCGTCCAG
This sequence comes from Opitutaceae bacterium, assembly GCA_002694885.1. Taxonomy (GTDB): domain Bacteria; phylum Verrucomicrobiota; class Verrucomicrobiia; order Opitutales; family Opitutaceae; genus Pelagisphaera. Next base: position 26,898 of record NZNM01000159.1, read on the forward strand.
ATAAACCCCTTCGAATTGCCCCGTCTCAACGATATCAATTTTGAAAAGGTCGCTCGCCAGTGTTCGAGCTCTTGAGATTCGCATTCGCTCTAGATTCTCTTTTAGCCGATCAAAGCGAGGACCCGGCAAATCGACCGCAACGATCTCCTGGAGTTCTTTGCCAAACAGCCTATCGAATAGAACCGTCTTTCCTCCCGGAGCCGCGCACAAGTCTAAGATACGGCCTTCCCTAAAAACTCCTTGCAGCACTTCAGGACCAACTCGAGTTCCGGGATCTTGGATATAGATCGCCCCTTCCTCGAGCAACCGGATTGCCTGCGGCCAACCGGATTTATCGATTCTGCGATAAGGCTCCCAAGAAGTTTCCTGCCCAATGCTATTGCTCCCCGATGATATCGGAAGGCAATAGAGCTCAGGCTCACGTTGATTCCAATCCGTGAATCTTTTCGCTTCTTCCCAACTGAATGACTCCACCCAACGGCGAATTAGCCACTCTGGATGGCTACTGATTTTCGCCAGTTCACACACAGATTCTGCTGAACTTCTGTCCAAAGCATCCAAATGCTGTCCTACCTTGCGCAAGACTGCATTGGCCATCGCCTTCTCTCCCGCGCTAAACCGTCTTCCAATCTCGCCAACGGCATTGTCCACGATCTGAGCCTTCTTATCCGGATCGGAGAGGATCTCAAACCCGGCTACCAAGAGCGCCGATCGCAAACCAGGGCGCGGTCGCTTGCGCAGGAAGCTATCGACAAGAAACTCTAGGAATCGAAGATGACGAACAACCCCATAAAGCAAGAATTGGCAACGGCGACGCATTCCGCTCTCCATCGAATCGGGTAAGCGCTCCAACAAATGAGAAAGCCTGGCTGGCTGGCTCAAAAACCTTTCCACTAGCCTAGTGCCCCAATTCCAAGACGTATCTCTCATTGCCAAACTCGATCTTGTTGCTCGAAGAGTCGCTCGTTGACAACCGCATAAAAAGACGCCTCTCTTAATGGTTTATTCGCAAAACTTTCATGAACGAAGAAGCCGTACTAGAACTAATTACGCGGAAACCCGAACTCAAGCCGGCCAAAGAAAAGCTCGAGTCCATGCACCCTGGCAGCTATTGTATCCATCAAAGCTGGGGATTTGGACAAATAAAAGAGTACGATGAGGAAAGCGGCAAGCTGATCATCGACTTCGAAGGGAAAGAAGGGCATCGGATGGATCCGGGCTTCTGTGTTGTCACCATGCAGGTGCTTCCTCCCGATCATCTTATGGCTCGCAAAGAGACCGAGCCAGAAGCGATCGCCGAGCTGGTTTCCAAGAACCAAGGAAATTTGATCGTAGAATTGCTGAAGCAATATCCCAATGGCGCCGCTAGCGCTGTCGAGGTGGAAAGCATTCTCAACCAGGTCGTAGGCGCTGATACATTTAAAAAGTGGTGGACAGCTACCAAGAAGATTTTAGCGAAAGATCCTCGCATCGCCGTTCCGCCTCGCAAAACGGGCATGTACGTTTTGAGGGAAGAACCTGTTAGCATTGAAGAAGAGCTAATCGAAGAATACAATGAAACCCAGTCTGCCAAACGCCGCGTTCTAATCGCCGACAAATTGCTGGATACTGTTCGTGAAAAGCCTGAGATCGAAGATAAGCTCGCTGTAGTTCTTCATGGATTGACCACCGCCGTTAAGGAATCCAATCAGCTATCGCTGGCGGAAAAGTTAAGGGGCGCCTGGATCCGCAATGACCTGGCTGAGATCTTGGAAGTCGATATTGCCGATTTCGAACCAACGCTACTGGAGCTCGTTAGAGAGCCCGACACGCTCGACACCCTCGTTAAAGACCTGCCTACCACCTTGCAAACGAGGGCGCTTGAGCTAATCAAGGAGTCTCATCCTGCCGACTGGAAAGAGATCTCATTCAATTTGCTGAAAAACAGTAGCGGGAAATTCACTACGGATTGCGTAAACTTTCTATTGCAAAACGGTTTTGATAAGGAGCTTTTGGAAACGTTCGAACGCTGGCAAACCGAGCAGAATCTAAAGGAGCCGGTGCTCTTGTGGATCGTCAAGAATCGAAACTCCCGGAAATTCGGGAATCTAGTTCGGCCAATGATCACTCCTCGATTATTAAATGCGATTTTCTACGCCATCGACTATGAAGCGCTGCAGATCTCAACGACTCGCCGCATCCCGCTCGCAGAAGTTCTGAGCGAAGACACAGAGCTGATTCCCGACTTGCTCGCGGATGCCGATTCGGAAACGGCCCGCGATTTGGCCAACAACTTGCTTCTCAACCAAGGCTTCGAAGAACTGACCAAAAAATCTCTGCTCGCCCGCTTCATCAAGATATTCCCCGCAGTTCAATCCTTGCTGGAAACAGGGGAGGAAAGCAAAGCCTCCGGATTAATTGTATCCAAGGAAAGCTACGACAAGGCGGTGGCCGAATACGACGATTTGGTTACCAAGCAGATCCCCGAAAATAGCAAGGCGATCGGCTTGGCTCGGGAACTGGGCGACTTGAAGGAAAACTCCGAGTACAAGATGGCCAAGCAAGACCAATCATTGCTGCTAGCTCGACGGAATAAGCTGGAGATGGATCTGCAAAAAGCGAAAATCTCCGACTTCTCGGAGATCGGAACCGAAGCAGTAGGTATTGGAAGTGTGGTTACACTTCTAGATGAGAACAAAAACAAGGAAATCACCTACACGATTCTCGGAGCCTGGGACAGCGATCCCGATAAACAGATTATCTCTTATCGCACGCCGTTAGGCAAAGCCCTTCTAGGTAAAACTCCCGGCGACGAAATCGAACTTCATATCGAAGGAGTTGATAGTCTACTGAAGGTCGTCTCCATCGAACGCTATGTCGACCTCGTGGCCAGCTAGTTAATACCTTCGAACTCAGTTTCAAGCCGCGGCTGCACAATGACAGCGCGGCTTTTTTACTTCTTAATCCTCCATTCTTTCTACTTACTGCTCTTATGAAGCCCGCCTGGGACACTTTGAAAGTGCTGGCAGAGCCAACGCGGTTGCGTATTTTGGCAATGCTTCTGAGCGAAGAGCTGTCCGTCGCCGAGTTGCAAGAAGCTCTAGGCATGTCCCAATCGCGAATCTCATCGCAATTGGCTCTCCTGCGACAAGCTGATCTTGTGGTCGACCGTCGCGATGGAAAAAAGAGCTTCTATTCTATTCAGCCACATCTCGAAGCGTCGGATGAATCGCTAATCAAAGCTGCGATCAATGCGGTAGCCAACTCCCCCGAAATGAAGGAAGACGAGGAGAGCTTGCGACGCGTCATTCAAAAGCGGAGAAAAGTGGCAGAAGAATACTTCAATCTTATCGCTGGGAGGTTGGGGAAGAATTATTGTCCCGGTCGATCCTGGGAGGCAATTGGCCATATGCTTCTGCACTTCGTACCCAAGATTGTAGTAGCCGATCTCGGAGCTGGAGAAGGCATGATTTCTCAACTTATCGCCCGCCAAGCTGAGAGCGTTTATTGCATCGATAATTCCCCCCAAATGGTAGAAGTCGGAAAGGAACTCGCAGAACGCAATTGCCTCGAGAATCTCCACTATCTGCTTGGCGATATTGAAGACGCGCCGCTCAAGGATGAGACCGCTCATATTTCACTTCTGAGCCAAGCCCTTCATCACGCAAACCGGCCCGAAAAAGCGATCGCAGAAGCATTTCGAATCACGAAACGCGGCGGACGGATAATTATTTTGGATTTGAAGGAGCACAGCTTCGAAAAGGCGCGGGAATTGTATGCCGATACCTGGCTAGGCTTCGCTGAGAACAAAATCCACTCTTGGCTCAACAACGCCGGATTCGAAAATGTCTCCGTTTCGACCGTTGCGAAGGAAGATGACGAGCCTCATTTTGAAACGATTCTCGCGACTGGTATCAAACGGTAGGGCTGGCTATCCCCTACCCAAAGCGATCGTACTGGCCTACGATATCGACTCCATTCGCGAATTGTAGAATGCAGTCAGGTTCTCGAGAATTTTTATACCATCCGTTTCTGAAAGAGCCATTTTAGCTAAGTCACGAGCTTCGCTTAGCTCCATGCTCTGAACCACGAATTTGGCATGAGGCAATAAGCTGGGCGACATGCTCAATGATTCGATCCCGAGGCCAATTAGTAAGGGAACCAAAATCGGATCTCCCGCCATCTCGCCGCATATCGACACTTCAACGTTCCCTTCGCGAGCGTTCTTGACGACCATGTCCAGCATTCTGATCACCGCCGGATGCGTTGGTTCGTAAAGATGGGCAACTCGGTCATTCAATCGATCAACCGCCATGAGGTACTGAATCAGGTCATTCGATCCGATGCTGAAAAACGAGCATTCGGAAACGAGTGTATCACAAGCGATTGCAGCGCTCGGGATCTCAATCATAGATCCGGTTTCAATCGATTCATCAAACGCTATCTCTTCGCTGCGCAACTGCTCTTTGGCGATTTCCAGGCATTCATTTGCCTGCTTCAACTCCTCGAAGCCGCTAATCATTGGATACATGATTCTGACATTTCCATGCACGCTGGCTCGCAAGATAGCGCGCAGCTGCGTAGTGAAAATATCTATATTATCGAGGCAGTATCTTATCGCTCGGTAACCAAGAAATGGATTAAATTCATGTTGCATTCCCAGCTCTGGAGATAGAGACATTTTATCTCCGCCCAAGTCGAGAGTCCGGATAACAACGGGCCTCCCGCCCATTGCTTCGGCTGCGCCACGATAGGCTTCAAATTGCTCATCCTCTGTCGGCAGCGATCTTGTATTGAGAAACAAATACTCAGTCCGAAATAAGCCGACGCCATCGGCTCCGATCTCCACCGCCTTTACCGATTCCTCCGCTGACTCGATATTCGCCTGGAGCTGGATTGGGTGACCGTCCTGGGTCTCGGATACTTTTTTTGAGAATGCAAACAGCCGCTCCTCTATCGAAGCCCGTTCATCCTTAAGCTTCCCGTAGCGAAAGAGCGTATCCTCGCTGGGATTGACCACTACTTTGCCTTCGTATCCGTCTACAAGCACAATGTCTCCCGGAACGACGCTTTGGGAAATATTACCGAGTCCAACCACCGCAGGGATATTCATCGACCTAGCCACGATAACCGTATGGCCCGTTTTTCCCCCGAGATCAGTTACGAGGGCCAGCACATGATCCTTATCGATGCTAGCGGAGTCCGAGGGAGCGATTTCTTGAGCGACAACGACGTGCTTATTATCTGGCCGTTCACCATCATCCAGGGATTCGCCCGTCAGATTGCTAATCAGGCGACGCATGACATCTCGAATATCGCTCGCCCGTTCGCGAAGATACTCGTCGTCGATCTGCCCAAACGCCTCAATATAACGCGTACCCACTCGCCAAAGCGAGGCTTCCACATTTTCCTCAGCCGCTTGCATTTCTCTGACGATCTCGTCGATCAGAGCCTGGTCCTCCAGCACCATTAGATGGGCATCGAAGATTCTAGCTTCTTCCTCACCCAGACTGCCCTCGACTTGATCACGAATCTTCTGGATCTGCTTTCTGGTGGACAACAGAGCGTTTTCAAAGCGGGCAACCTCCGCATGATGATGCTCGATTTCCACTTGGTACTTCGGAATGGCGATTTCCTTTTCGCGCAGGATCGAAACAGGACCATGAGCGATTCCCGGCGATGCTCCGATCCCCGAATACTCTCTTTCCTCTTTCCTCGATTCCATTGTAACGTAGCAATTGATAACTGGCCAGGCCGCGACTGAAACAGCAGCGAACCCGCCCTCGCTGGGCTTCACGATGAAATGCTCGGATATTCCGTCAACCCTATATCCGTAATAGTGGTTTCTTGGAAAAACGCTTGTTCACCCCAGCACTCCCGAACGATTTCCTTAATCCGCCCATACTCATGACTCGAACCCAAGGCAAAACAAGCGCTTCCGCTACCTGACATCAAACCTCGGCAACCGGTATCATCGGATATCCTCTCCAGTAATAGCGGGATCCCCGGATACTTCGCGCCAACCACCGAATCGAAGCTATTTTCCAAAAGATCCGGCAAAGGCAAGTCGCCATTACGCCATCGATCCAACACGTTTTCCACATCATCTGCACTAGCATAACACGATCTTTTAGCCGCCAATGCCTTATAGGCCCAAACCGTCGATATCCCAAAACTTGGTTTGAACAAGGCGACTGAGGTTCCTACGAGCGACTGTCGACAGGGCCCACCCAATGGTTCCAGCTCCTCGCCGCGACCTCTCATAATGAGGGGTTTCCCGTTGAGAAATAGCGGGCAGTCAGACCCGAGACCGGCAGCCAGTTCCAATAGAGCCTTTCCGTCGTCGATCCCGAACAAAGCCGACAAGCCTCTAAGGACTCCAGCCGCATCACTACTACCCCCTCCCAATCCAGCCCCAATAGGAATGCGTTTCACGATTTCTATATCGAGGCCTTCCTCAATACCGAATCTATCGAAAAATCCCTCTGCGGCCCTCCAAGCTAGATTGTCTGCTCCTTCAGAGAGCTCTATTCCTTCTGTTCTCAAGCGGATGCCCCGATTATTCGGACTTCTGCTCAATCGAAGCGTGTCTCCGAATTCAAGCGGAGCGACTAAGCTAATAAGATCGTGGAAACCATCCCCTCTCCTGCCGGTGACGGCTAGCAGCAAGTTGATTTTGGCGGGACAACACAGCTCGATTTGCATGGGCAAAATGTTAAACCCTTTCCAAGCTGGGTGGCTGGAGCCATTGAGCAAGCTCACAATTATTCAAGAACTTCGGGAGTCGATTCAACCTATTTGCCTTTGCCAGCTAACCTGTATCCTATCTTGATAATTCATTGCGAATATGGGTACCGAAAACGAAACCATCCAATGCGAGCTCATTCTCGCTCTAGATCTCGAAGACCGCCAATCCGCAATAGAACTCGTTCGGCGAGCGGGAGACGAACTTCAATGGGTCAAGATCGGACTGCAAATGTTCACTCGCTATGGCCCCGAATATGTGCGAGAAATCGCCGACCTAGGAAAACGCGTCTTTCTCGATCTAAAGCTGCATGACATCCCCAATACGGTCGGCAAGGCCGTCGAATCGATAAGTGAACTGCCGATCAACATGCTGACGATTCACACATGCGGAGGAAAGGAGATGATCGAGAGAGCCGTCACTGCCCAGCAAGAAACGGCTCCCGACCTCAAGCTTCTAGGCGTAACCGTTCTAACGTCTATGGATGCGGCTTCCTTGTCTGAAATTGGACTGAACCGAAGTCCCGAAGAGCAGGTTCTCGCGATGGCGAACTTGGCAGCAGAATCCGGAATGAGTGGCCTCGTTTGCTCTCCCCACGAGGTTGCAAAGATCGGCGGCCTCCACGGCGATAGGTTTACACTGGTAACTCCAGGCATCAGACCTTCCGGCTCGGACGCCGGCGACCAGAAGCGCATCATGACACCGTCGGAGGCCGCGGAAGCGGGAAGCGACTTCATCGTTGTCGGACGGCCTATCTACAACGCCGATGATCCCGAAGCGGTTGTTCACGGTATACATGAAGAGCTGCAAATGTCGTGACGCACCAGGATTTTGTTACCAAGTTCCTCAAAGGCCTCGGAGCTGAGATCGGAGCCTTCGAATCGCCCGTGCCAGGAATTAAGCCGATCTACATCGACAAGTTTAAAGAATTTGCCGGAATACCCTGCAAAGCGGACTATTACGGAGAAGCTATCAACCTCCCGTTTCTAGATGAATCTCTCGACTACATCGTCGCATCGCATGTTCTTGAACACTCCGCCAATCCAATCGCAGCGCTTGGTGAATGGTATCGAGCGCTTAAACCAGGCGGGATCGCCTATGTAATCGTTCCGGACAAGCGCTATACTTGGGACCGGGATCGCCCCGACACTACATTGGAGCACATGATTGAAGACTATCAGAATGGGGTGACTGACTGCGATCCGACTCACATTGACGATTTTGCTTTCGGAATCGATTGGGCTGAATTCGCGGCGATAACGGAAGAGAATCTCATTGAAGCGCAACGGCGGCACTACGCTGATTCCTGCAAGGAACAAGTCGCGCGAGGCGAGGATATCAACATACATTTCCATGTATTCACCCCCGGTAATTTCAAGTCCCTAATTGCTGACGCTTCACGAATGGAATCGATACCCTACGATTGGGAGACCAAAGCTTTTGAAGAGCAATTTCCAGCCGAACACAAGAACGGCATTCTAGCCATACTAGAAAAGCGGGCGAAAAAGGAATGGCGCCACGCTGTTCCAAACGTCGTTCACAAACTATTCCACCACTCCTACCCCCTAACCAGCACTGCAATTTCGTTCGAAAAACATTGGAAGACAGCGAACAACAATCAATAGCGGCGATTCTCCTTGCAGGAGGTTCAGGCAGGAGGCTTTCCACCGAAAGCGAGGACAAGATCCTGTTGAAAATCGGTGAGAAACCGATCATTCAATACTCGATGGAAGCCTTCGCCGAGAGCGAAAGTGTGGACACCTTAGCCATTGTATTTCGCAACGAACGTCAACGTCAGGCGATAGCGAAGGCCGTTCCCGAAACGCTAACCCATTCGCTAATTTGGGTAAAAGGTGGAGCGGAGCGCCAGGACTCCGTTTGGGCGGGCCTACAAGCTCTTCCCAGCCAAACGGATATCGTCCTCATTCATGATGGCGCTCGACCCATGATTACCAGTCAAGCGATTGGCCAAGTAGCCTTGGCCGCTGAAACCAGCCAAGCGGCTTGCGTTGCCAGCAGAGTCACCAACACTATCAAAAAAGTCGAGCATTCGAATGGTGGATACGTTTTGAACACGTTGAATCGAGATGAGCTTTGGTCTATGGAAACTCCTCAGGCATTCAAGTATTCGCTTATTTATGACGGATACTCCGAGGTAATCGCCTCCAGTCAGAAAATCACCGACGATCTAGCGGCAATCGAAAGCCAGTCCGTTCCGGTTGCGTTTATTGAAAATCCAAATCCCAACCCGAAGTTGACCAATCCCGAAGACATCGCCTATCTTGAGTTCCTAATGCGGCGTTTCCCAAATTGAGAATTCCGTCAGCAATCTACAGACTCAATGAAATTACGAATTGGCCAAGGCTATGACATCCACCCCCTGAAAGAGGGTAGACCGATGATACTCGGCGGCGTATCATTCGATACGCCCTACGGGCTGGATGGACATTCCGATGCAGACGCTCTCACCCACGCCATATGCGATTCTCTTCTTGGGGCCGCCGGCCTTGAAGATATTGGGCACCAATTTCCCAATACAGACCCCAGGTACAAGGATATTGATTCTCAAGAACTCCTGAGAGAAGTCGTCTCTAAACTAGGAGAAAAGGGATTCACCATAGAGAATATTGACGCTACTGTCGTTGCCGAGAAACCGAAAATTGGCTCGCGCATCGAGGAAATGAAACGACGCCTATCCTTAAGCGCTAATATTTCCGAAGAGCAAATCGGCATTAAAGCGACCACTAACGAAGAATTGGGCGCAATCGGGCGAGGCGAAGGGATCGCCGCCTACGCCAGCTGCCTTATCCAGAAGAAACCTACCTCGACCTGGTCCTAAGCTTCCTGACCAATCCAATTTTGCGGACCCCAAAAGCCAATTTGCTGCCACAATAGAACTGAATGAATTGCGTGAAACTATGAAACTTGCCCAAATTCTTGTCCTAGGAACCCTGGCGTTCTTTCCGTCTCTTTTCGCAAATACGCCCGCGGACGAAGCCGCCCAGAACCAAATCCTGTTTTTTGGCAATACCTCCGAGCCCCCCAGCCTGGACCCGCACATCAACTCGTCCGTAAACGGCAGTCGAATCGTAAACTGCTTGATGGAAGGACTAATCTCCTACCACCGTGATGACGACAATATACCCGAGCCCGGTGTCGCCGAATCTTGGAGTCACGATGGATCCTACCGGATATGGACTTTCCGATTCCGCAACAATGCTAAATGGTCGAACGGAGATCCGGTAACTGCCCAAGATTTTGTCTATTCCTACAATCGCATACTAAACCCGGAGCTCGGGGCTAGATACGCGCAACTTCTCTACGCCATAAAGAATGCCCAAGCTTACAACGAATCCAAAGTCCCATTCTCAGACGTAGGTGTACGAGCCATTGACGAACACACTTTGGAAATCGAACTTGAAGGTCCAACTCCACACTTTCCCAACATGGTTAAGCACGCTTCTTGGTTCCCCGTTCACCCTCCAACGATTGAATCTGCTGGCGGCATGGTAAAACAAGACTCCAATTGGACTCGGGAGAATTATGTGGGCAACGGAGCCTTCACATTGAAGGAATGGAGCATGAACAAGGTCATTATAGTGGAAAAGAATCCAATGTACTGGGACGCTGATAAGGTTCGACTGAAAGAAGTGCACTTCTTCCCCACCGAAAGCGCCAACACCGATAATCAGCGGTTTGATGCTGGTTCCAACCACTATGTTAATACCATCCCCAGCGATCTCATTCCCACTTATATGGAAAATGGTGAACCTAGTCTGAGAGAAGAACCATACCTAGGGACGTATTTTTACCGATTCAATACCCGAAAAAAGCCATTGAACGACGTTCGCGTTCGGCGAGCCTTAACCTTGGCCATCAATCAAAGAGCAATCGTCCGGAGAATTACCAAAGGCGGGCAAACTCCAGCAACAGGATATACGCCGCCAGGAATATCTGGATACAAAGCGCCCGAGCTTGTAAAGTACAATCCCAGAGATGCCAGAAATCTGCTTGCCGAAGCAGGCTATCCCGGAGGCGAGGGATTCCCTAAACTTACCCTTATCTACAACACTACCGAGGCCCACCGCGACATCGCAATCGCCATTCAGCAAATGTGGAAAAGCGTTCTCGGAATCGATATTGATCTAAGAAACCAAGAATGGAAGGTATTCTTGGATACAGTCCAGCAAGGCGACTACGACATAGCGCGAGCGGGATGGATTGGCGACTACATGTATCCCGATACATTCCTTTTCATGTGGACAACAGGGAATGGCAACAATGAGACAGGCTGGAGCAATGCGAAATACGATAAACTAATCTCAGATTCCTACTTGGAAGCCGATCCGGAAAAACGGCTCAAAATGCTCTACGATGCGGAGACGATTCTGCTAGAAGAAATGCCCATCGCTCCGATTTACTTCTATACTCGCAATTACAGATTGGATACGAGAGTGAGAGGCTGGAATCCGAAACTCTTGGACAACCATCCATTCAAGTACGTTTATTTCGAAAATTGACAGGGCAGGCCGTTTGCTTCGTAAATTCGCGAAAGCTACAGCTTTTAACCAATAACGACCTAGCCATTGATCCGCTTTCTCCTCATTCGCCTGCTTCAATCGGTACCAGTCTTGCTGGCTATCTACACCATCACGTTTGTGATGATAAAAGCGACGCCCGGAAGCCCATTCGATGATGAGCGAAAAGTCCCCCCCGCTGTCCTGGAAAAGCAAATGGAATACTACGGGTATGGGGACTCGCTCTTGAGCCAATATGTGAATCTGCTCTACCGCCACATTACCTTCGACTTCCCCCCCATAGCCAGTGTGCCCGGATTGACCTCTGGCGATATCATTAAAGAGCATTTTGGCACCTCCATAGAGCTCGGACTACTCGGAATGGCCGCTGCTTTGCTAATTGGCATCCCAGCGGGGATTCTAGCTTCCTGGAAAAAGAACACCGTATTTGATTATATCCCCATGAGTTTGTCGATGACAGGCATTTGCCTACCGACTTTCGTCATTGGGCCCATTTTGGCGCTCGTTTTCGCCCTACAATTGAAGTGGACTCCAGTTTCCGGCTGGTTCGGTTGGGAATATCGCATTCTTCCGGCTCTCACCTTGGGTCTTTTTTACTCCGCTTATATCGCCCGCATGACGCGAGGAGGCATGCTTGAAGTGCTTGGCTTGGACTACATCCGTACCGCCCGAGCGAAAGGCCTCTCCAACGCCGCGGTCGTTTTCAAGCACGCGCTCCGCGGAGGCATCATGCCTGTAGTCTCTTTTCTGGGACCCGCCATTGCAGGCGTTATAAGCGGATCATTCGTCGTGGAAACGATATTCCAAGTACCCGGTCTAGGGCGGCACTTTGTGCAAGCTGCTCTCAATCGTGACCACTCACTAATAGTGACGACTGTATTCTTTTATGCGATACTGATTATAGTAGCCAACATAATCGTTGATATTGTTCAAATCTATTTGAACCCAAAACTTCGTTACGATTGATGGCGCAAATTCGGCTCAGCCCAAATGAGAGCAAGCTTCCCTCGTCCGAAGGTCTGGTGGAACCGCGTTCTCTGACAAACGATGCCTGGCTGAGGCTCCGCAAGAATCGGCTCGCCATGTTTGGGCTAGTTTTTTTCGCCTGTATCACGATCCTATCCTTCTTGGGACCGCTATTTTACCAACACAGTCCCGAAAGCATTTCTCTTTCTCTCGGCAGCCAACCCCCATTCACTCGCGTCCAATTGATCGAGGTTCGATTCGATGAGGAAAAGGCCACTCCCGACGAAGTTATCACCACCGATGAATTCATCGATATCTATGCCGATGATCCAGAATCAGATCTAGCAAAGCTTAACAATAAGACGCAAACCGACATAATTGGAATCTATTTTAAGCGACTAGATCGTTTCCATATTTTGGGTACAGACACCAAAGGCCGGGATACGCTCGCCCGGATAATGCAAGGAGGGCGCATTTCCCTGGGAGTCGGATTCGTCGCTACCATCGTCGCTCTACTGATAGGCGTTGCCTACGGATCTATTTCTGGATACGTTGGCGGAAAGGTCGACTCTTTCATGATGAGGCTCGTGGACATACTTTATGCACTGCCTTTTCTCATATTCGTAATTCTGCTCATGATCGCATTTCAGGATTTTGAACATCAATTGATCCTGATCTTCATCGCTATTGGAGCAGTTGAGTGGCTTACGATGGCTCGAATAGTTCGCGGCCAGGTTAACAACATTAAAAGCATGGAATTCGTCGAGGCCGCTCGAGCCAACGGCGTTTCCACCGCATCGATTATCATCCGCCATCTAGCCCCTAATATCCTGGGGCCGGTAATAGTCTATGCAACTCTGCTCATTCCCGCGGTTATGCTGTTGGAATCCACCCTTTCATTTCTCGGGCTCGGCGTGCAGGAGCCAAGCGCGTCTTGGGGAACGCTAATCAAGGACGGCGCTGACCGTATGGCCTCCTATCCCTGGCTTCTCGTAGTGCCCTCCCTATTCTTCTCGCTAACCCTTTTCGCTATGAATTTCTTGGGCGATGGGCTGCGAGATGCTCTGGACGTAAAATCATCGAAAGACTGACCCGCGTCCATGAACTTCAAGTCAAACCGCCTATGCTGAAAGACTTAAAGCTATTTTTGGAGTTGCTACATCCCTACAGGCATCGCGTTCGGCTAGCTCTCGTTATTGGAGGAATAGCCGGGCTATGCACGGGGGCGGGGATCACAATCGGGGCTGAAAAACTCTTCGGCATCGTTCTCAATGGCTCTCGTGGGATGCCAACGGGCTCGGTCATCGCAATAGCCAGTATATTTCCGATCCTCTTTCTCGTTATCGGCATATGCACTTTCCTGAGCGCCTATCACTTGAACCACGCGGGCTTGAGCGTCATACGCGATTTGCGGGCAGAGATGTTCTCCCACATCCAGCGACTGCCCCTAGCCTTCTTTCAAACCAAGAAGACTGGCGACCTCATCGCTCGCTTAACCGCCGACACGCAAGCGATGCAATACGCCCTCACCATAACGGGACGCGATCTCGCGATCGCCCCGCTGACCTTTCTCGGGGCAGTTGGTATGCTGGCTTACAAAGGCTGGGAACATGATGGCGTAATTTACATTTACTGCAGCATCGCCCTGCTCCCTCTGGTGATCTTCCCAGTAAGGAAACTAACTCAGAAGCTGGGGCAGAAAGCCAAAGCCCAGCAAGAGGAGCTAGCCACCGTCACCAACGACCTTTCCCAGAATATTGGGGCGGCAAAAGAGGTGCGGGCCTTCAACCTTCAATATAGGGAGAATGATCGGTTCGCATCCAGACTATCCGAGTTGTTTCGCTCGCAAATGAAGGTCGTTAAATACACATTTTCTCTCTCCCCGTTCGTTGAGATCATCTCCTCAGTTGGCCTGGCATCGGCTTTCGTCATCGGCTACTACAAAGGAGTTAGCGGGGAAGTATTCATCGCCATATTTGCCGCCCTTTATTTCAGCTACGCCCCCATAAAGCGAATAAGCTATCTCGCAGGGGAACTAAAAAAGGGCGCTGAATCCCTAAAGCGGATACGAGAAATTCTAGCAGAATCCATAGGGATCGACGAGCCCGATGATCCAGCGGATGTCGGCGACCCTGGAGGCGAGATCGTCTTCAGCGAAGTTTCATTCGCTTATGGCGATACACCCGCTCTTTCTGGAATATCTACGAAAATCGATCCTGGATGCGTTTGCGCTCTAGTCGGGCCTAGCGGAGCCGGAAAAAGCACCTTTGCCAATCTCGTTCCTAGATTCTACGACGTAAGCGCGGGAAGCATTTCGCTAGATGGTATCGATATCCGCAATATCAATACTAGTCAGCTTCGTGAGCAAATTGCCATCGTTTCGCAGGATCCCGTGCTTTTCGATGACTCCATAATGGAGAATATCCGACTCGGCCGCCAATCGGCAACCGATGATGAAGTCGCACAGGCCGCCAAACAGGCATTCGCCCACGAATTTATAGAAAATCAAGAAAGCGGATACCGTACAATTGTTGGAGAACGTGGAGCCCGGCTGTCCGGCGGGCAAAAGCAGCGTATCGCCATCGCACGGGCCTTTCTCCGCGATGCTCCCATCTTGATTTTGGATGAAGCCACTTCCGCTCTGGATTCCGAGAGCGAAGGCAAGGTCCAGCATGCACTTGAGCGACTCGTCGCAGGCAAAACCGTACTCATGATCGCCCACAGATTCAGCTCCATCAAGATCGCCTCTAAGATTATTGTTTTCGAGGATGGCCATATCATCGACGAAGGCAGCCATGCGGCTCTATACGATCGTTGCCTGCTTTACAAAAGCCTCTACGATCAGCAATCAGGCTAAAGCCCCACCTGGATTGGGCTATTTCTGACATTCGCCTATTCGGAATTAATCGAGCTCCCGTGGCTATTCGATATCCTATAATAGGCGTTCACCAGGTCTTCAGCCTCTCTTTGGATTGTAAAGGCCGATTCGATACGTTCTCGAGCTGATTCCGCCATACGTTGAAGTTTAAGGGGATCATCGGCCATTTGGACAAATCGTTCTCGGATATCGGTGGCGCTGCCACAATCCACTAGAAAGCCATCCTTTCCATCCCTGACCACCAGTTCAAACCCGCCGGTTCGGCTAGCGATAACGGGAGCGCCGGAACTCATAGCCTCTAAGCAAGTCAACCCGAAGCCCTCGACACGGGATACCGAGGCAACCATCGACATGGCTCCGTAGAGGGCTGGCAATTCCTTGAAATCAACTTCGCCAAGCCAAACAAAACGGTCTGCCAAACCAGCTTTTCTTATTTGGTCTTTCAGCCCCTGAACAAAAGGCTCATGCTTAGGCGTGGTCTTTCCGACGATTACCGCGGTATACTCCGGAAATCGAGGCAATGCGTCGATCATTGCTTCAACAAATAAATCCACGCCTTTTTGAGGACGAATTCGCCCGAATATGCCGATACCTCTCGATCCAGGTAACCCCAATTCCCTCCATGCCATCGATTTGTCTTTAATAAACGGATACGAATCAACATCGATTCCATGGGGAATAACAAAATCCGCAGTTCGATCCAAAAAGCTTCCGGCTCTCTCGGAAGTGGTAATGATGGCATCCATACGATGATACAGAAATCGCGTGTAACGACTATGCTTTCGTTGAGCTGTTGAGGTAAAGACCAGCCTCAAGTCTCTCCTGTAAAGCTTCTTTAAGACTAAGCCCCATAGCATTTCAATATTGCGGCGGGCATGGTAAACGCGGGTAAAGCCATCGTCTAACGGCTTTTTGGTGATTCTCAGCAGTTCGCGAAAACGAACGACTGGAAGGTCGCCCTTTACGAAGGCGTCTCCCCAAATCACGAGCGGGATCATTTCCATCTGATAGGGCAAGGTTTGCAGCATGGTGGAAGTCACCCCTGAAAATCGCCGCCCCAAATTCGGGAGGATCAATCTGGGCGTTGGCTGCGCTTCGGTCTTCTCCATAGATCAAAGGCGGGAAGTATCAGGAGGATCTCCTCCGCGGCAAGTCGCCTTTAGCGAAGGCTCTTTTCCTGTCAGGATAGAGGTTAAATGCTCGAGCTGAAGCATCGAGCTACCAATCAAACCATGATATCATGAACCACGCGTCCGTGGACGTCGGTGAGGCGAAAGTCTCGACCCGCATAGCGATAGGTCAATTCTTCGTGATTGATCCCGAGCAAATGCAAGATCGTGGCATGGAAGTCGTGAACATGCACCGGATTCTCTTCCACCAACATGCCCAACTCGTCGCTGGAGCCATAGACCATGCCTCCTTTAACGCCTCCCCCGGCTAGCAACATGGAGAAAGCCGTGCTGTGGTGATCCCGACCCGCAGCTACATCCTCTTTGTGGAGCTGTGTGTAAGGTGTACGACCAAACTCGCCTCCCCAAATAACCAGCGTATCCTCGAGAAGACCTCTTCGCTTTAGATCCGTGATCAATGCCGCCCCGGCTTTGACCATTGGGAGGCTTTGCGGTTGCGGCTTCCGGAAAGCCCAGAATTCCCGAGTTGCTTCCCAATCAACTCCTCGTTTCAGAGCTTCAGACCGCTCCGCGATCTCTGAGGAGGCTTTGTCCTCCCCCCATACGGTCGACATTTCTAAGCACATCGCCAATAGGGAGAAAAGCGCTACTCGGGACAAAAACACGCCCTAACTCCTAGCAGGTAAGCCCCTGGAAAGCTAGTTCAATTTTGACTGGCGAATGCCAACATTTTCTGAGACAAACCCCTCTTCTCAGGTATCGAAATTTCAACAGATTTTCCTTGAAACCAGATCCAAAAAGTTGGCGTTAACTCTAACGATTTGGTCAGCCTCTTAATATAGACCTCACCCACTATTCCCCCTATGAAAACCATCCTTCTATCCCGTCTACCTTTACGATTATTCCTGGCGTTTGCAGTCGGCGCCTTCGCCAGCTTGTCCCATACGGCCCAGGCTCAGGAACTCTCCGCGGAAGAAAAGCAGAAGCGCATCAAGATGATCGAAAAGCGGGTTAACGAGCAAACCTACGATTTTCTAGACAAGATGGGCGAAATGGAGGGGGAAACCGTACAGGCAATCGGAACCCAATTGCAGCGGTTTTTCTATCTACGCCAACTCGTTCAAGCAAAAATTCAGGCCGCCCGCCAATCCGCAGGCGACAACCCGCGAGCACGCCGCCAGGCGATGATGCCAATAAGAGAAGAACTGACGTCACTGTATGCCCAACTGAACAAAGGAGCAAAAAAGGCCCTCAGCAAAAAAGAGCTAAAGCAATTCAACAAAGTCCTGAAAGAAGTAGCTCCACAACCCCAACAAGGCCGTGGAGGTCCCGGTGGCGGCGGACGCGGGGGACGCTAATAATCAAGCGCCAGAAGGATCGAGTCGCTCAGGCGACCACATGTTTCTCCCGAAGGGCCTGCCCAACAGGAGAAGGGGGTCGAGATTTTTTACTCTTTGCATTTGATCCTCTAGGGTCTATTGTAGCCTGAGTTAAACTTCTATGAATTGTATTCAATAATTGGTTACAATAAATTTTCCTCGTCCTCCTCAGATTCGAATTCACGCGTTCGCTTTAACTGCATGAAGCCTCTACATCAACTGCAAAGACTATCACAAATTCAAACGGCGATCGGAGCCATCACTATTCTGCTTCTCCAAAGCATTTCCTTCTCAGAGGACTCACTCCCAGACCATCTGGTCGAGCTGGCTTGGGCCTACGCAATCGAGACAGAGCCCAATCCTCCCTTCGAGGATCACGGCGGCACCTACGGACTTCCCGGTACACCGAAACGCTTTACTCGCGAGCAGATCATTGGCGCCAAAGACGGGGTTCGGTTCCAAACCGCTCCCGCCGATTGGTTTCCACAGGACCATCCGGAAATGCCGGAAATCTATGCCTACGGGGATCCCGACAGAAAGATTATAGCCTGCGCCCTCTGTCACTACCCAAACGGCAAAGGCAAAGCGGAAAACGCTCCACCCGCGGGTCAAAACAAGGATTATCTGATACAGCAGCTTCTGGATTTTAAGAATGGCCTGCGGAAAAGCGCCGAGCCTCGTAAAACGAACTACCAGCTTATGATCGACTGCGCGGTCGGCATGACAGAAGAGGAAATCGAATCTGTTTCCGAATACATGGCTTCGATGCCCTGGACAAAATGGATTCAAGTCGTCGAAACCGATACCGTACCTAAAACTCGTATACGAGGAGGGTTGCATATTCCACTGGAAGGTGATGAATCGAGAACGGAGCCCATTGGCGATCGGATCATCGAAACCCCAGTCCATTCCTATCGCACCGAATTTCTCAGGGATCCACGAGCAGGCTTCATCGCCTACGTTCCGCCTGGTTCCATTGAGAAAGGCAGAGAGCTCGTCACTTCAGGCGGCGGTAAAACCTTGCAATGCGCGATATGCCACGGACCCGATCTCAATGGCATTGCCAACGTTCCCGGAATAGCCGCTCGTTCGCCTAGCTACATGGCCCGGCAATTAAACGATATGAAGCAAGGAACCCGAAAGGGTACGATGTCAGCTTTGATGGCGCCAGTCGTTCAAAACCTCAGCTCCGAGGACATTCTCAATATTGTCGCCTACACAGCATCTCTAGCCGCCCCGCTTCCTGACTACGAAAAATGAAGCCCAAGGGCTCTTTCCTATCCCCAGGAACCCAATTATTCTGAATACAGTTAAAGACTGTCCGTGATTGCATCGAGAGCGACTCGCTCTCAATAATCCAGTCTTACAAATCAGACTTTTAAAACGAACCCAAACCATCTATCAAATGAGCATCTCGATTCGATGGATTATCTGGATTTGCAGCCTCGGAATTGCAGGCGCTATCGCCCAGGATCGTCCCAACATCCTTTTCATTTTTTCTGATGACCATGCCTATCAGGCGGTCAGCGCCTACGATGGCAGTCTGAATCAAACGCCGCACATCGATCGCTTGGCGGAGGAAGGCATGCTATTCGAGCGTTGTTACGTAACGAACTCCATTTGCGGCCCGCAGCGAGCCTCCATCCAGACGGGCAAATATTCCCACAAGAATGGCTTCCTGAGAAACGGGAACAAATTCGACGGGACCCAACAAACCTTTCCCAAGCTCATGCGGAAAGCCGGCTACCAAACGGCCGTCATTGGCAAATGGCACTTGGGCGAACACATGGCCCCTCAGGGTTACGACTACTCCGAGGTTCTCATCGGCCAGGGTCCCTACTATAATCCTCCCATGCTGCGCGACGCAGACGGAGACGGAAAGAATCCAGAACGCATCGAGCATGTTGGCTATACGAGCGACATCATTTCAGACCTTACGCTCAAGTGGCTGAAAGAAGGACGCGATCCCGACAAGCCGTTCATGCTCATGACCCAGCACAAGGCTCCTCACCGGAATTGGCAGCCGGGGCCCAAATATTTGACCAAGTACGACGATAGGCAAATGCCAGAGCCGCCAACGCTGTTCGAGGATTATAGCCGCCGACTGAAAGCCCACCGCGATCAAGCCATGCAAATTGATCGCGACCTCAATGCCAACGACCTCAAACTGGTGCCGCCAATCAATCTGACGCCTGAGCAGTTAAAAACATGGACCAACGCCTACCGCGAAAAGAACAACGCGTTCCTCGATGCCCGATTGGATGGCGTGCAAGAGACGCGCTGGAAATATCAGCGCTACATCAAAGACTATTTGCGCTCCATCGCCTCTGTTGACGACGCCGTCGGCGAGCTCCTAGACTATTTGGACGCATCTGGACTAGCTGAAAACACCATCGTGATCTACACCTCCGACCAAGGATTCTACCTGGGTGAGCACGGCTGGTTCGACAAACGTTGGATCTACGAGGAATCCTTGAAAACCCCATTTCTGGTTCGCTGGCCGGGATCCGTGCAAGCGGGTAGCGTCAACGAGAACATCGTTTCCCCGATCGATTTTGCCGCCACCTTCCTAGAGATCGCCGGGGCCAATGTTCCTCGCGATCTCGATGGAGCCAGTCTCGTTCCCATCCTGAGAGGAAACACGCCGAGAAATTGGCGGAAAACTCACTACTATCATTATTATGAATACCCAGGCTGGCACCTAGTGCGACGCCACTACGGAGTGGTTGATGGACGCTACAAGCTCATCCACTTCTACGAGGATGATGTCGATGAGTGGGAACTGATTGATCTCGTTGCCGATCCACTTGAGCAGGTGAATTTTTACGATCATCCAGACTACCGCGATATTCGCAGAGATCTGGGTAAAGAGCTAGATCGTCTGCGCGCCAAATTCGATGTAGCCCAAAAGGATCCCGCTGCTTCCTTCGAAGTCGGCGACACGCCCGCTCGATACCGCTTTTTCGAGTAGGGTATACTCAATTTATGAAAGCTCTTCCGAGGCTAAAGGTAGGGAGGATCGTCTCGATCCTACGAAACTCGAACGCGGAGGACCGAGACGGTCCTCCCTACCAAATAACCGAAGCAACAGTCTTCGCTACCGCAATTGCGGGGCTACGCCCTTCAAGAGCTTCGGGGCATTAGACCCGATCCGAATAAACAAGCAACGTCCTGATACATCGTTTTTATGAAACCGTCCTTTCAATCCACAATCTCGCGAATCCTAACGCTAATCGCCTTTGCTACAATGACTACGAGTTGCTCGACCCACACAGACCCGGAAACAGCTCCGCCGCTTCGCCACGTGGTGCTATTCAAATTCAAGGACGACGCTTCGCCGGTCCAGATAAAGGCTATCGAGGAAGCGTTTCGAGCCCTGCCCGCCAAAATCCCTGGAATTACACAATTCGAGTGGGGAACGGATGTGAGCATCGAAGGCAAGGCCCAAGGATTCACCCACTGTTTCCTGGTAACTTTCCAAGATGAGGCGGCCAGAGAGGTTTACCTCCCGCACCCCGATCACAAAGCCTTCGTGGAAATCCTGAAACCTTCGCTTGACAAAGTTACGGTGGTCGACTTTTTCGCTACTGACTCGCAAGGCGCCAGCAATGTCGATGGCAAGTTGCGTCACGTGGTGCTCTTCCAATTCAAAGAAGAAACCAGCGATGAAACCTTGCGGGCCGTCGAGGGCAAATTCACCTCGCTTCCTGGAGATATACCGGAAATCGCCGCCTACGAATGGGGCACCAACAACAGCCCGGAAGGATTGGCAGATGGATTCACTCATTGCTTTCTCGTCACTTTCGATGATGAAGCTGGGAGAGAAGTCTACTTGCCCCATCCCTCTCACAAAGAGTTCGGCGCCCTCGTTCGCCCAAATGTGGAAAAGGTGCTGGTGTTCGATTTTGTGTCTAGCGAGTAGGACGCGCGCGTCGCCCGTCGATACCCCTGATCGGGGCTGTCAGACATATTTGCATGTGCTATAATCCAATCAGGATGCTACATATGTAGGAGCGGCTGTACGCCGCGATTAGCCAAATGACCCATCGCGGCATAAAGCCGCTCCTACCTTTCCATAAAGTCCGGATTCGCTTCCGATAGCTGGGCATCGACGCTCTTCCGCCAAGCATCCAATTTTTCCCGTAAACGTTTGGCTAAGCGCGGTCGCGATTGGGCGAGATTTTCCATTTTCCCCAGATCGCTTCGCAAATTATAGAGCTCCAATCGCCCATCTTCGAAATACTCAAGCAGCTTCCAATCGCCTTCCCTGATCGCGCTAACCGGGGTGGTGGTGCGGTAGTAGTGAGGGTAGTGAAAATACAAGGTGTCCCGCTCTAGAGAAGCTTCGCGATCCATCAGCAATCCACTGACATCCACCCCGTCTAAAGTCTGCTCAATACGCTCCGACAATCCCGCCATTTTTAGAAGTCTCGGATAGAGATCGCTCGTATAGACTATTTCACTACGTTTGAGACTCGCTAAAGTATCCGGCCCGCGTATCATCAACGGCACTCGGATTCCGCCTTCGTAGCAGCTGCCCTTGCCGGACCGCAAGGGAGCGTTGCTGGTCACTTGCAGCTCCGGGTTCAACTTGCAGCGGCCAATGAAACCGCCGTTGTCAGACGTAAAGACGACAATCGTGCTTTCTCTCAACCCCAGTCCTTCAATTGTGGAAAGCACGCGACCGACATTCTCATCCAAGCTTTCCACCATGGCCGCCATGTGGGGATTGGTGTGATTCTTGGACTTCTCCCTATCGATCTTGCGTCGATACTTCTCCACCACGTCAGGCTTGCCTTCAATCGGCGTATGAACGGTGTAATACCAAAGATTGAGGAAAAAGGGCTCCTCTTGGTGGCGCTCGATAATCTCGATGGCCTTATCGGTCAGGCGATCCGTTAAGTAGTCTCCTTCGCGGCCCGGCTCTAAATCTGGAACGTAGCGCCATCCATCAAAATAACGCCGGTACTCACTGCTATACGGATAAAAGAAAGCTTCCGGGGCGCCCCAGAGCGTTCCACCAATGTTCATATCAAATCCGTGGGCCTGAGGATAGGCCTCTGCATCTCCCAAATGCCATTTTCCGACATGGGCCGTATGGTATCCACTCCTACAAAGAACTTCCGCTAGCGAATCGTGCTCTAATGGCAGAGCGTCCAAAGCGATCGGCTCGAGCAGTTTGCGATTACCACGTCTCTGGGCCCACTCCCGCCAGATCGTCATACCCAGTCTGGCAGGATCCTTGCCCGTCATTATCGATGCCCGAGTTAGCGAGCAAACGGGACTGGCCGCATAGGCATCGGTAAATACAACTGAATCCTCGGTGAGACGGTCCAAATGCGGGGTTTCGTGCAAGTCGCTCCCATAAGAGCCCAAGTCACTCCAACCGAGATCGTCAGCCACGATCAAAACAATGTTGGGGCGCTCGACTTGACTCCAAGCCATCCAAGGCGTGACAGAACCCAAACCTAGAATGGCCGGGACGATCGCGAATCTTGCCACGCCCAATTGCGTATGATCAGCAAATCCGTGAGAGCGTCTGTTGGCAAGCTCGACGAGAATTAGAGGGCAGGGCTCAATCCTTAGGAAGGCGAATGCAGACGACCGGGCCGGTCGTCCCTACCTCTAAACCAACAAAAAAAGGGGCCCGGTCCTCCTGTCGGAAAACCGGGCCATAATCTGGCAATAACCTACTCTCGCAGGACATGACGTCCAACTACCATCGGCGGCTGAGGATTTCACGGCCGTGTTCGGGATGGGAACGGGTGGGGCCCCTCGCCTGTGGTCACCAAAAGTGTTTTTAAGGCCTTGCTACGCGTCTTGCCAGAGAACGCAGGCCTTTTCGTTTAAACGATATCGGATACAACTTTTCTTCTCCCTCTTCCTCTCCGTCTTCTTCGTCTCAAAAGAAGAAGAAGCAGATCATGAAGCAGGCGAGGATCCGTTATCCTAGTCAAAAAATCTCCAATTTTCTTGTCGCTAAGAAAGTAATACAAGCGCCCAGAACCTAGAATATGACGACTAAATCTATTGGGTAATTAGTACTGGTTAGCTCAATACATTACTGTACTTACACATCCAGCCTATCGACGTGGTGGTCTTCCACGACCCTCAAGGGAAAATTTATCTTGGGAGTGGCTTGGCGCTTAGATGCTTTCAGCGCTTATCCATTCCGGACTTAGCTACCCGGCGCTACCGTTGACACGATAACCGGAACACCAGCGGTCCGTCATTCTCGGTCCTCTCGTACTGAAGAATGAACCCCTCAATTTTCCTACGCCCACNGNGGATAGAGGACCGAACTGTCTCACGACGTTCTGAACCCAGCTCGCGTNCCACTTTAATCGGCGAACAGCCGAACCCTTGGGACCTTCTCCAGCCCCAGGATGTGANGAGCCGACATCGAGGTGCCAAACCGCGCCGTCGATATGAACTCTTGGGCGCGATAAGCCTGTTATCCCTAGCGTACCTTTTGTCCGATGAGCGACGGCAATTCCATTTTCAACCGTCGGATCACTTAGGCCTACTTTCGTACCTGCTCGACCTGTCGGTCTCACAGTTAAGCACTCTTTTACCTATACGCTCGACGCATGGTTGCCAACCATACTGAGAGTACCTTCGCGCTCCTCCGTTACTCTTTGGGAGGAAACCGCCCCAGTCAAACTGACCCGCAAGCACTGTCCCTCGCCTGGCTGACAGGAATCGAGGTTAGAATCCTAGAAATTAAAGGGTGGTATTTCACCTTGTGACTCAACGTGTCCTGACGAACACGTTTCAAAGTCTCCCACCTAAGCTACTCATCAAAGTCCAGAACCCAATACCAGCTTACAGTAAAGGTGCATAGGGTCTTTCCGTCCTACCGCGGGTAGGCGGCATCTTCACCGCCATTACAACTTCGTCGAGATCCTCTCTGAGACAGCAGTCCGGTCGTTACACGATTCGTGCAGGTCGGAACTTACCCGACAAGGAATTTCGCTACCTTAGGACCGTTATAGTTACGGCCGACATTCACGGGGACTTCGGTGCCCTGCATACACAGAGCAGCCTTAATCTTTCCGCATTGGTCACGTGTCACTCCCTATACGTAGACTTAACATCTTAGCAGAGAGCTGTGTTTTTGGTAAACAGTCGCCAGACCCCCTTTACTGAGGCCCACCGAAGTGGGCACCCCTTCTTCCGAAGTTACGGGGCTAGATTGCAGAGTTCCTTAGAGAGGTTTCTCTCGCGCGCCTTAGTACATTTACACCCTCCTACCTGTGGCGGTTTATGGTACGGGCGACAGGTGAACACATGCAAAGAGCTTTTCTAGGCGGTCGATTTAGGTGCGGCTTCGGCTCGAGGCCTAGGCCTTTTCCATAGCATAATGTATGCACCCTCTTTTTCCGCGCACTCTTTACTAATTACCTGCCGGCTCAGGAATATTAACCTGATCTCCATCGATTACGCCTTACGGCCTCACCTTAGGTCCCGGCTAACCCCAGGCCGACGAACGTGGCCATGGGAAACCTTGGGTTTACGGCGACCAGGATTCTCACCTGGTTTATCACTACTCATGTCTGCATCCTCACTTGTCTGCGCTCCACGCTCCCTTACAGTTACGCTTCGGCGCACAGACAACGCTCTCCTACCACTGCGGCATCCCGAAGGATACCAACAATCCGCGGCTTCGGTACTGGATTTAATCGCCAATCATTTTCGGCGCAAGATCGCTCGATGAGTCAGCTGTTACGCTATGTTTAAATGGTGGCTGCCTCTAAGCCAACATCCTCACTGTCTGTGCAATCTCACATCCTTACCACTTAATCCAGTTTAGGCACCTTAGCCGGCGATCTGGGTTGTTTCCCTTTCGACCATGAAAGTTATCTCCCACGGTCTGACTGCCAGAGATTTGGGATCCAGGTATTCGGAGTTTAATTGGTTTTGGTACTATGGTATTAGCCCTAAGCCATTCAGTGCTCTACCCCCTGGAGTTCTTTATCTGACGCTAGCCCTAAAGCTATTTCGGAGAGAACCAGCTATTACGGGGTTTGATTAGCCTTTCACTCCTAGCCACAGCTCATCCAAGCACTTTTCAACGTACACTGGTTCGGTCCTCCACTACATGTTACTGCAGCTTCAACCTGGCCATGGCTAGATCACCTCCGCTTCGGGTCTATTCCCCGCGACTAATGTCGCGCTTGTCACACTCGCTTTCGCTTCGCCTCCGTGTCGTAAACACTTAGGCTTGCCACGGACAATAACTCGCAGACTCATTATGCAAAAGGCACGCCGTCACCATCCGAAGATGGCTCCGACACCTTGTAGGCACGTGGTTTCAGGTACTTTTCACTCCCCTTCCGGGGTACTTTTCGCCTTTCCCTCACGGTACTTGTTCACTATCGG
>NZNM01000165.1 GCA_002694885.1 Opitutaceae bacterium
GTCCAGCAGCCTCCGTTCTGATGCCTAGAAAGAATCCTAGACCTAAACCCACGCGAGGCGCGTTCGGCTCGAAAAGCCGGGAGAAGCGCAAGGCGGACGCCAAGGCCGAGGAGGAGGAGTTTCTTGCGGATCGCGAGAAAGCCCTCACCCGGCTGAACGTCGCGAACCTGAAAGGCAAAACTCATGCGTAGATTCATCCGAACAACCATTCATCGACTGCTCGTCGTAAGGCGAGCAGTCAGGGAGGCACTCCGACCATGGCGGTATTAAAGGAAAAGCCGAAAGTCGGCGGGAGTCATTTCTACGACCTCGCCGGCAAAGCCTGCCATTCGCAGGTCGGTAAGAACGGACTGGAGCGTAATACTACTTTGCGCGATGCCAGAAAGCTAAATCTGTTTCCAAGCGTTACCGGAATAACCGGCATCTTCGCAAAGCCGGGGCTGGACCGCTGGAAGCAGAACGAGCTTTGCCGCATAGCCTTCGAGCTTGAGCCGATTGACGGCGAGAGTCTTGAAGACTTTACGGATCGATGCCTCGTAGCGCACCAGAAGCCGAGAGATACGGCGGCAGACTTTGGGAGCGAGGTACATGATGCGATAGAGCATTATTTCGATGGCAAGCCTATCCCCGATCACCTGCTGGAGTACGTTCAGCCGGCATTCGATTGGAAGCAGAAAAACCAGTTGGAGTTCATCGAGCGGGAGAAGATTCTCGTAAATCCTCTACACGGGTTCGCCGGAATGTGCGACATCGTTGGTAAAGGCCCGGATGGTCAGCAGTTCATAATCGACTGGAAAACCCGCAAGACCAAGCCGAAGGTCAAAGTAACTTCGTATGACTTTCAGGTCCACCAGATAGCGGCCTACGGCGGGACTTACTTCGGCGAGAAGGAAATTCTTGAGGGTAGGGTATATGGAGCTAACTGCTACATCAGCTCGACCGAGCCGGGACGCTTTGAGGTAATTAGCTATTCGCCGGAAGAGCTGGCCGAGGCGTGGAAAGCCTTTGTGGCCGCCTGCGAAATCTGGCGGAGCTTGAAGAAGTACGATCCGAGGCCGGGACAGTGAAGCGAATCCGATCAAAGAACTTCGAGGCCATTGGCTTCGACGGGGAGAAGGTGGACTCCAAGGCTACGATCACGCTCTGGGTAACGCCGGAGTTCAAGCGGAAGCTCCGCATTCTGGCGGCGAACTCCGGGGATGGCTATTCGGTCAGCCAGTACTTGCGTCTGCTTTGCAAGGAGAAGTTCGAGGAGTTGGATGAAGTTTAACGTAATAGAAATTTGCGCCGGAGTAGGCGGCTTTGGACTGGGCTTCGAGCAGTACGGGCAGGTACTGGCCGCAGTCGAATGGGACAAGGCCGCCGCCGGCGTTTACAAATACAATAATCCGGAAGTCGAAATGTTCTGCGATCTGACCGAGGTACGGGCTACGGACCTGCCTTGGGATGCGGACGATCTAGTCATATGTGGCGGAACTCCCTGCCAAGCCTTCTCAGTTGCCGGCCTGCGCGGCTCTCTTTCGGACGACCGGGGCAATCTCGCCTTAACCTTTAATAACTTATGTAATGCAATCGACGATCTTCGACTTAATGCTGGAAAAGAACCGGCTATCATCATCTGGGAAAACGTCTGCGGAGCAATCAACACCGACGACAACGCATTTGGATGTATCTTGGCAGGAATGGCTGGAAGTGATGCCCCCCTCGTTCCAGTCGGAGAGCAGCGCTGGACAAACGCAGGTGTGGTTGTTGGCCCGAGACGAGCCGTCTCTTTCCGGGTACTCGACTCCCAATACTTCGGAGTGGCCCAACGCAGGCGAAGAGTCTTTGCCGTTGCTATCGGAGGTGCTAGAAAGTGGGCCGCACCTGAAGCGCTTGTTCCTCAGCAAAAAAGCCTGCCTCGGAATCCTAAGAAGAGCGAAGGCTCGGTCGAAGGTTCTCCCGGAAATGCTGGATCGAGCGCTACGGGAGCAGGCTTCGGAAAGTACGAGGAAGGAGTCGGAACGCTCCGAAGCCAAGAAGGAGACTTAGGCGGCGGAAGCGAGACGCTGGCGGTAGACGTCTACAACGGAGAAATTACCGGCGAGACAACTGTAACTGTTACGACGAAAACGGGAGGAGCAGACCAGAGCGGGCCGAAGTTGTTAGTCCCTAAGCAACAAGGAATAGCTTTTGAGCCTCGCAGTGCCGACGGTGAACCACGCATCGCTGGCGACATCCATAAAGTGGTTTGCCCGACTCTGAACTGCATGTCTGGCGGTCAACGTGAGCCTGCCGTAGTCTCATGGAACGGCGACGTAACGCCCAAAGCCTCCGAGGACGTGAGCGTTACGCTTCGTAGCCAGCAGGGCGGCGAGGGCGTTGGCGTAGCGACTTATGAGTGGCATAATCAAGATAGCCGAATACGTGAACAGCAACAGGCGTCTACTTTATCTTGTAACGCAGGAGGAAAGGAAGGGAATCTGGTACATCATGTGGCCCCTGCGTTAAGCGCGTCGAACAACCCATCCCGATCCCCACAGTCGAGTGAAGTGACTCAACAAATCAAAGCAGTATATGACGCGACTCTAACGGTTCGCCGGCTCTCCAGCGTAGAATGCATGAGGCTTCAGGGCTGGCCGGATACTCATTGCGACTTCAAGATGGAGCTGGAGCCGGACGGCAATCGCTGGAAGGCCGCGGGCAAGGTGGTAAAGCAGGCCGAAGGGCCGAAGTACAAGCAGGCGGGCAACGGCGTGACGGCCAACGTGGCGGCCTACATAGCAGGGAAACTGATGGATGCTCTGTCGAAGTGAAGAAGAAAGTATTCAGCCTGAAAACCGAGGCCAAGGGAGCCATCGCCTCGCACAAGCCGGGCCATCCTTCCAGCATCGAATGGACTCCCGGCCCGCGAATGTCGGCCTCGGACAAGATAAAATTTAACTGGTGCGCCGAGCAGTTCTTTGTCCGGCGAGGACTTCAGCCCCCTTGGGCGAGAAAGGAATTAAAAATAAATGCAAAATGAAACTATATACAAATGCCACAGGGAAACTGTCATTCTTGAAAAGGATGGCCGTGAGGCTACGCTTACTTTCGATCTGGAAGCGGATGCTTGGAGGCTGGAGGCGGAAACGTTCCCGACACTCGAAGAGGGCATTCGATCCGCCGAAAGCCTCTTGGCCCCCCCAGAGTTAGAGGAATGATAGCCCTCGATACGGAAACTTTCTGGTCCGCCCAGTATTCGATCACTCGGCTCGGGCTGGATCGGTACGTCATGCATCCGCAGTTTAAGGTAACGCTGGTGAGCCTGTACTCCCCGGATTTCGAGTGGGTAGGAACGCCCGACCAGTTGCCAGTCGAGCGGCTTGCCGGCGAGACGATACTTGCCCATAATGCGGACTTCGACGCTACGGTTTGCCGGATGGCCATCAGCAAAGGCCAGATGCCGGAGTTTCAAGCCTCGAGGTGGATTTGCACGGCGGACATGGCGGCATGGCATCAGTATCCCCGATCCTTGAAGGGAGCATACAAGCATTTGTTCGGCGAAGACTTGTCGAAGGACGCGAGGGATGAAATGCAGGGGCTGACTCCGGAAGTAATAGCGGTCAACCCGGCCTTCCGAGAGTACGCCCTGTCTGACGCCCGAGCCTGCTATCGCATTTACGAGGCACTCGCCCCGAGCTTTCCGGAGTTCGAGTATTTGCTTTCCGAGCTTACTCGCATAATAGCCGCTCGCGGGCTTCCGGTAGATTCCAAACTTTGCCAGTCTTATATAGATAAGCTCGACAAGGTCATGGACAAGTGCGAGGCGGCAATCCCTTGGCGATCCGGCCATAAGCCTGCCCCGATAACTTCGCCTCTTGCCCTCGGAGATGCCTGCAAGCTCGCCGGCATCGAGCCGCCTACCTCGACGAATGAGGATGACCCTGCCTGCATGAAGTGGAAGTCGGCCAACCCGGAACAGGCCATATGGCTCGATGCCATGAGCGGATGGCGGAAGGCAAACAAGTTGCAGGAATCTCTTTACGGTTTAATCCTTCGGAAGCGTCCGGATAGCCGAGTAAGCACTCGTTTGAAGTTTTGCGGGGCGCAGCATACCGGTCGATGGTCCGGCTCAGGCGGACTGAACTTTCAGGCGATTCCCCGGAGCGAAATTCAGGGCGTCAGCATGAAGAAGTGCTTAGTCGCTCCAGCGGGCAAAGTCCTCGTCTCGGTGGACCTTTCCCAGATCGAGCCTCGAATCCTCCACTGGCTTGCCGGCGACATGGAGTTCCTGTCGCTGGTAAGCGGAGGCATAGACCTGTACGAGGCTCATGGCAGGGCGTCAGGATTGTATGCGGAGGACGAGCCTATGAAGGACTTCGCCCCGGAGCTAAGACATCTTTGCAAGGCCAGAACGCTTGGTCTGGGCTATGGCTGCGGAGCCGGCAAATTCGCCTCCGTTGCGGAAGCCCTGACCGGCGGAAAGCTCAAGCTCACGCCGGCAGTAGCACGGCAGCAAGTGACGGCATACCGCCAGCAGAATCCTTTGATCATAGCCCTCTGGGAAAAGGTCGAGGCGTTCGTCCGCCGGGAGGCCAAGAACGAAGCCGAGTGCGCAGTTATTGAAACTCGCTCCGGCAAGCCGATCCGATACTGGGACGTCGAGTTCTCCGGCAAGAAGGACGAAATGTCGGCGGCGACAGTCAAGGGCGGACCTCGCAAGAAATTGTACGGCGGCCTGCTGGTCGAGAATCTTGTCCAATGCACGGCCAGATGCGTCTTCGGCGAGATGCTCATAAAGGCGGAAGCCGCCGGCCTGCCGGTCTGCCTGCACGTCCATGACTCGATAACGGTCGAAGTGGCGGAGTCGGAAGGGCAGGCGGCTCTCGACCTTCTGGTCAACATTATGAGCGAAGCTCCGGCTTGGGCGGAGGGTCTGCCTCTGGCCGCCGAGGGCGAGATTAGGAGGCACTACTGATGAAACGCATTTTCGAGTACGCCCTTTGCTGGGGCTTGTTCCTTTTAGCCGTAGCCCTCTGGATATGGACTCTAACAGGCTTCGTATTAGCAGTTTTTTTTCCATTACCAAGATGAACATGAACGAAAGATTGATCGGCCTTTGCGGCCCGAAGGGCGTAGGCAAAACGACCTTCGCGAAACAACAGGACGCCCGAGTACTATCATTCGCCAGCCCTATCAAGCGAATGCTCAAGCAGATTCTCCCGCCGGGCGACTGGCTCGGAGAGCGGAAGGAGGACCAGCTTCCCGGCTTCCCCGAAGGTATAACGGCTCGCGTTATGCTCCAGACGCTCGGAACGGAATGGGGCAGGGCATCGGTCGATCCGGATATCTGGGTAAAGGCCGCCATGCGGGAGGCCGAGTATTTTCTCGGCTGGCCCGATTCCAAGGTGATATTCGACGACGTAAGATTCGCTAACGAGGCCGTGGCCATCCGGCAAGCCGGCGGAAAGGTTTACCGGGTAAGCCGAACGGATTTTGAAGTATCAACTGACGACCATATATCAGAACTCGGTTTACCGGCTGAACTGATCGACGGGGAGATAGAACTATGAGTGAAGGAAACTGGGAAAAAACGGTGGACGTTTGGCTAGGCGAAGAGCCGTTCCCCGAGGCCGAGTATGAATGCACGAAGTGCGGCTACGTCTGGCCCGACACTGACGACCCTCGATGCGTTTGCGAGGAGGAGGAGGGCGAAGTATGACCGACGAACACGCTGACCCGGACGATTTCAAACAGGACTGGATCGACCGCCAAGCCCGCGAGGGCTGGACGACCTGCCCGGTCTGCGGGACTACCCTGCACGATGACGACGTAGCCGAAGGAACGACCTGCCTATGCCCCGACGACGAAACGTAGAGCGAATGGCCGCAGACGCTCGAATAGCGAACATGCTTCGCCGGAATCCGGGCAAGCCCTTTTCCGCCTCGGAAATCGCCGAGACTGCCGGGCTTTCCCCGCGAACCATTCAGCGGGCCGAGAAGTCGGCTCTGCGAAAACTCCGACGATTCCACGGCGGTACGCTTTCCGAATTTATTAATACCATATGCGATGAAACTAAATAGCCAATATTCCACATGGGCCTCGAAGTATGCTTCGGGCGAACGCTTCCACGAATTTCTGCTTACCTTCACTTTGCAGATCGCCCAAGTGCTGCCCGACTTCGACGAGGCATACGCCTACTGCGAGAAGGCTCTGGCGAACTTTTCTCGGCGAGAGCTTCAGCCCGCCGAACTGACGAATGCTTTGGCCGGGGCTTACGCCAGAATCGCTCGAGGCGACGTAGGCCGTGGCCCTCGCCGGGAGTCAGTCGAACCGACAGGAGACGCCTCCAAGCACTACGGCAAGCCGGGTTCGGTCGAAATGTTAAAGGTCAAATCCTGTCAGGACTTCCTCTACGGAGACAAGACCGGCGAACTTTTGCTCGACCTGTTCGAGCCGGACGAATGGATTTCCATCGCTAAAAACGCCTTCGACTCGGAAGGCTCGGTCAAGACGGCTCTCGAATGGTCGGCCTGCCCAGACCTAGCTCGCTACGAATTTATTTGCCCGAACGTTTTCAAGCCCGGAACGGAGTCCAGACGAAAGGAACACGCCGCCGGCTGGCGGTACATGGTCCATGAGATGGACGATCCCGGCGTAGACTTTGACCAGCAGGTCGGCCCAATCCTTGCCCTCGGCGAAATCCTCCCGCTCAAGCTCGTTACGTTCTCTGCCGGCAAGTCGCTTCATGCATGGTACTCGATGAAAAACCATCGAGAAAAGGCCCGCGAGTTTCTGGACGCATCCCAACGCTTCGGAGGCGATCCTGCCTTCGAGCGATTCACTCAGCTTTCTCGCCTGCCCGGCGGCTCTCGCCCCGGCAAAGGCCCACAGTCCATTCTTTTTCATTCCAGCGGGCATAGAGCCGGATGACGCATCCGGACGCGAATTATCTTCTTTCGTTGTTGAACACCGCTGGAATCTCTCAATAAACAAAAATGGGCCGCCCCACCAGCAAATGAGAGGACGGCCCACACTATGATATATTACAACCGTAAAATACAATTCTCCGCACAAACTAGCAATAGTTTTTTACGGATTCTATTATGAAACTTCCGCCCGAACATGAACTGCATGACGTCCTAGCGTGGACCATCGCCAACCCTCCCGTCCCCAGCCAGCCGAGCCAGACGACCGGCCAGCCCCAGCCTGCCCAAACTTTCACAGAGCAGACGCCCTACGTAGCTCATCCCTCGGACATACCTCCGGCCACTAAGCCCCTGCCTGAAATCTGGGACTGGGATAGGCTGATGGAGGAGGCCGAGAAGCCTATGCCCCCGGAGATTTTGAAAGACCTGCTCTGGAAGGGATGCAGGATGTCGGTGGAAGGCAGCTCCAAAGCCGGCAAGACGTGGACCCTCATGAACCTCGGCCTAGCCGCCGTCCAAGGGACGAGCTGGATGGGCATCGAGGTAGTGAAGCCCTGCCGAGTATTATATATGGACTTCGAGCTTCTTAGCCGCATGGCCGCCGGACGGGTACAGATGATTAAAAAGGCTTTGAATTTCGGACGCCAGCCGAACTTCCACTACTGGCCGCTTCGAGGCTCCTGCTACGAGTTCAGTCGCCTGAAGGAGCATCTACTAGTATCGGGCCGCCAGAAAGCCTACGACCTAGTCATAGTCGATCCATACTATAAAGCCGCAGCCGGCCTAGACGAAAACTCCGTATCCGACGTCATGCTTATCCTGCAAGAGATCGAACGCTTCTCCGAGGAAACGGAAACGGCCATCGTCTACGCCCACCACTACTCGAAAGGCAACAAGTCGGACGTGGACGCCCTCGACCGGGCATCCGGATCGGGAGCCTTCGCCCGCGATCCGGATGCAAAGATAATGCTTACCCGCCACATGGAGGAGGACTGCCTAACGGTAGAGCCGATCTCTCGCTACGCCGCCAGCCCGGCCTCCAGCGTAGTGGAAACTACCTTCCCGACCTTCAAGCAGCGGGGCGATCTTGACCCGAAGGACCTCTACAACCCGGCCCGCCTAGAGGCATACGAGCGGAAGCGGGATGCCCGAAAGTCGGGCGACTCGGAAGAGCAGCCTTTCTGACTGCCCGCCCAGCCCGCGAGTCCTCGGACTCCCTGCCCGCCGGCTGACCGGTTAACAGGTCGACCGGCTGACCGGTTAACAGGTCGACCGGCTCCCCGGCTAACCCGGATGTCCATCCCGGTTCTCCCCGCAATCCCGGTCGATCCGGATGTCCGGGCATGGCTCGCCCTACGGGCTTCGCACAGGCTTTCTTCGGCTATCCCCGGTCTTTCCTTTTCTACAGGGAATCATGCATACCCAGTGCCTGCAGGCTAGTCAGACGAGCCGTGGGGTAATTTCCTCTTAAGGGAGGATTACCCCACGTTTTGGTGAGTCTGGCTCTGCCAGCCAAGCCGGCATGTAGTGGAGGCAACAGGCTGGCCAAGTATGGCCGTGATTCCCGGTAGGGCTGGTAAGTGTATTTTACTCCTACAGGTCAACCTGTCAACACCCTAATTCGTTTTCCCTGTATCCATCAGCTCGGTGGAGCGGTAGGCAGGTTTGCCGGTTTGCCGGTTTGCCGGCTCGCCGGAGGCCCGCAATACGAACTACCATAGCTAAAGACATCACGAACAATACAACTGAACTCTCAAGACATCGATCCGCCAAGAGCAGGGAGTTGCCGCCAGACCCGGTTAGGACTCGGCAGGCTCAGGTGGAGTAGCCGGGTCTGCCGGCACAAGCCCATCGATCACTTGACCCAGACTTTCCTTCTTCAGCTTCGCCTGCTCACGCAGGTAGGCATCGGTAAGAGGATCGATACTAGCGGTAAGGTGGACTCGGAGAGCGCCCTTGCGGTTTGCCGGGCGGCCTGTCTGGTTCGGGCGGCGTCCGCCCCATGATGGTTTTTCTTTTGGCATTAGTTGGATTCCTTTCCATCCAGTAAGCAACGCAGCCTGTCGAGCTGGTCGGCCCACTTCGGTTCATGGGTTATGGGTAGAGTTATGGCAAGCGAATCGTTCGCCTTGTCCAAGAAGTCCTCCAGCAAAAATCGCAAAGGCACTTCAGGCAAACGCAGGTCATGGTAATAGATCATCGTCTCGTAGAATAATTCGCAGATACTGCCGGCCTCGCCAGTCCAGTAGTAGTGCCGGTTTTGCCGGCTCTTCGTTAAAATGCAGCCCCGGAAGTCGAGGCGTTCCAGCAGTCTGGAGACTGCGCGGGCCGACTTCGGGCTGGCGTCTAGTTGGATGTCTTGGGGCATTAGTTATTTCTCCTAAATAGAGTTAGTTGGGAGTCCAAGTGCGTTGTTTATTTCTTGCTCCCACTTGAAAGCAATTGAGTAGAGGTGGTCCGAGTCGAGAATCTTTTGAGCCGACTCAACCGGGAGTGGCCGATTGCTGACTACATCGTCAACGCTTCTCAGTGACTCAATGATATCCCCCAAGTCCGGGCAAGAGTCATGGTCGAACCATGCCTTTACGCTGGCATGAAGGGCTGCTCGCCTTTCACCACTTTTGACGGGTAGTTGGAACTGGTCGTATATTGAAAGTGCCATTTAATAGTTCTTAAGTTTAGTGGTTTAGTTGAAGTTTGGAGGCGATTTGCACGTGGCGAGACTCGACTTTCCACTCAGTCCCACCAGTTTCGATTAAGATGCGGCCATTATTTAGTACCTCGATAAAGTTAACAAATCGACCGAGGTTCGGATTGTCGATGGATGGGTCGATGTAGGCGAGGCTCGGATTGTCCGTAAGGATTTGCGTCCTTGAAGCGGAACTAATTTGCCCCCGTGCATCTGTCTCATTGAGGCGGCTTGTTGTAATTGTTGTGGCTTGGGTTGTGTCTGTCATGCGTTTCGTAGTTGGTTGGTTTGGTTTGATTTAAAGTTAGCAGTGGCCGAAGCACATACCCTCTTGCATTTCTGCCAATAAAGCAAGAACTACTTTACATTTAGCTCTGCAGACCGCATAAACAGTACAAACTATTTTTTAGCCGTTCAACGGCTCGGAAGGCATCTCGACTTTTTCCGGCTCTTTTACGTCCACCACTTCAGCTTCTATGACCTCGGCCTTCTTCATCTCATCCAGCTCGGCCTTGACCTCGTCCAGCGTTACGGATCGCTTGACCTCTATTACCTGCGAAGGCTCGCCGTCAGCCGCCCTTGCCTTATCTATTAATATGCCTGTAGCTATCGGAAGGACGCCGTCCGGAATCTTATCGGCCTCGAGGCGTTCGATGTATTTCTCCACGCTGGATTGGGCAGCGTAGCCGATTAGCCCCTGCATCACCTGCTTGCATTGAGCGATGATCTCCTTCTCCCGGCTTCGGACTACTGCGATGGTATGCGCTCCGACTTTATACCTTTTCTGGATTCGAGTGAGTGGAGTGCCTTCGACCAGTCCTTGAACTACGCCGGCGTAGGCGTCAGGGCGTTTCTGCTTGAGAGCTGCGGCAGTGTAGACTGACGGGCAAGTCTCCTCGACTGTCGTCTGGGCAGGCAGGTTGTCAGGTTCGACAACGACTCTTCGTTTCTTGGTAGGCATGGCGTTTCTAATCGGTGTAAGGCTTTATAAAGAGTTTATAAATAGATACACTAACAAGGGACAATTAGACATAATCACTCTTGTGCGTAGTTGGTTTATTTGAACTAACACTTTGCTTCGTCATGACTGGTAATGACTTACGCAAGCCGAGGGAATTTCCCACGCAGTCATGACTGCACAACGGGTTAAAAATTGCACGGTTTAAAAGGCTCAGGCAGGGGGGGAGGGGGGTCCGGATCGCCGGGCCGCCGGCCAGCCGACCGATTAGCTTCCTCGAAAAAATTTGGGCAATTGGCCATCGGGTCAGCGAGTGTCGCGTGTCGGCGCTAGATAGTCCAAGTCGAGCAACTCGTTCTGATTTAGAAAGTGGCAGCCTTCCTGAACCTCGCCAACCGGCGTAGACTTAACATGCTCTCTGCTTGCCCAGCCGTGAATTTTGTATTCGCCGTCTTTGATCCTTTTCAACTGCTCGACCAGCACATAGGCATCACAATAGACGGCTGATTCATTTACCAGCAGATTTTTCCCTTTCGACTCGGCCGCAACGGTTTTTACGTCTAAAGTGTTATAACTCAAAATTCGGTTAAACTTAAAGAAGGGAAGTGTGAAATCGGCCAGCCCGGACTGCTCGCCAAAATCCGGGCAGATGTTAAGGGCTTTAGCCACGGCTAGCTCGCCGGCGGCCCCGATAATTTCGTAATTCATTTTCCGTTCATCGTCTTCCCCGGAAGACTGATCCACTCGGCCGAGTTCTCTACATCGCTCCCGCCTTTCGTTGGCCATAAACCAAGCCATTCGCCTTTCGCCTCTATCGAGCATTACCAGCATCCCACCATTATAACGCACCCTCGCCAAACCGCGACATTCAATGTCGCAAAAAAGAGTTTACATAATATAATGTAAGCGTGGCCCTGAACTGGACATCTCACCCGGCTCTCCCGATTCTTTCTCCGAAAGAAATGAAGGCCATGTCGGCGGAAAAAATCTTGGCCTATTACAATAGACGCGAGGCGGCCATAGCAGCGGAGCGTGAAAGCCCTTACGACTTCGGGTTTGAGCTTGGGCCGTGGAAGATGGCGGACGAGCAGCTTGCAAGTCATTCGGAACTCTTGCTTATGGGCGGCAATCGTGCGGGCAAATCGGAGCTATGCGCGAAGAGGGTAGTCCAATGCCTTACTGAAAACCCCGGCACGGTCATCTGGTGCTTGACCGAGACTTCGGCCAACTCCATCCAGTTTCAGCAAGCCCTCGTTTTCAAATACTTGAAGCCGGAGCATAAGAGGCTGGGTCGAACTCCGACCGGATACTTGACTTACTCGATCAAGAACGGCTTTACTGCGGCCAAGTTCGTACTGCCTAACAAGAGCGTCTGCATTTTCCGGAACTGGAGTCAGGACATCAGCACCATCGAGGGCGGGGAGATCGGCTGCCCGGAGCCTCCGGTCAAAGGCACTCACAACATCGGATTTTGGGCGGACGAGCTTGTACCGCTCCCTTGGGTCGAAACGCTTCGCTATCGTTGCGTTACTCGTTCGCATAGGGAGGCTGACGGCGTAGTTCGCTCGGCCAAGGGGCTGATCAGCTTCACCGCCGTGGACGGCTGGAATCCAACCGTGAAGAGCTTGCTTACCGGGGCGAGGACGGTCAAGTCCACCGAGGCCGACCTTTTGCCGGGCGAGACAGTCCCGCTGGTCCAGCAGCCACTTCGCAAGGCATCCTCCATTGTCTACTTTCATACGGCTGAAAATCCCTTCGGGGGCTGGGAGGCGATGAAGGCTACTCTGGACGGGGAGAAGCGGGAGGTAATCTTGTGCCGGGCCTACGGAGTGCCGGTCAAAGCCTCGAGGGCCATTTTCCCGCTACTCTCGGACAAGAACTACCGCGAGCCGGAAAAGATTCCCATCTTAGCGGACCCGGAGAGCAATCCTGCGACATGGGTCTTGAGCATCGATCCTGCGGGGGCGAAGCCGTGGAGCATGATTTTAATCGGCATCGACGCCCACGGAGTTGCATGGGTAGTGAAGGAGTTTCCGGACTTCGGCAACTTCGGGGCATGGATCGACATGACCGGCGGGGACAAGCTTCGGGGGGGCGAGGCGAGCAAGCCGAACGGCTACGGTATTCTGGACTACTGCGAAATCATTCGGGAGATGGAGGGCGACAGGAAATGCCATCGAATCATCGACCCTCGGCTCGGGGCGGCCAGCTATCAGAAGGCCGAGGGCAGCTCGAACATCATCGACGATCTGCTGGACGAGAATTTGACGGCCTACCCGGCGGAGGCTTTGGACATCGAGACGGGTTTGCAGGCGATCAACAACCTGCTGGCATGGAAGCCGGAGGAGCCAATGAGCCTCGAGAACAAGCCCCGGCTAATGATTTCCGAGGAATGCCAGAACACGATTTCCTGTATGCAGGAATATCAGGTCGGGGACTTGAAGCATCCGGCCAAGGATTTCGTGGACTGCATTCGGATGTTCGCGGTCGGAGCGTTCGAGCATTTCGAGGATGAGGACATGGCGATCAGCAAACCGAGAGGGTATTAATTATGGGAAAGATAACCGAAGAGGAGGAATTGAAAATCGTGGCTTTGCGGGAAGCCGGCATGAGCTGGGCCAAGCTGGCCGCCGAGAGCGGCTATGCTCGCTCGACCTGTCAGGCGGTCGTCAAACGGATGTCCGGCAAGCCGCCTCCGCCGCCTCCGCCCGACCTAACGCCCAAGCCGGTCGAGGCCAGAGTGCTGAAGGCATATCCGAATCCTCGTTTGATCGGTATTTACTTCGGCGAGCGTAGCGATCCGGAGATGGCCAAGTGCGTAGTCCGGCCTAATTTCAACTATCGTCCCAATTCGATAATACGGGTAATCGAGTGCGAATATGAGCCGGGACTCTACCGAATTGCTTGAAACACTCGACGAACGGAATCGCAGGCTGGACGCCCTGCTCGCTTCGATGGCCGTCGAGGAGGGCTTGGCCGTCTTGCAGGGCCGCGAGCCTCGCCAGTATTCGTTGGAGCAGATTGCGGATTTTTGTGGAGTCGGCCCGGCGACTGTCATGCGGATCGAGGAGCGGGCCTTGAAAAAATTAAGTAAAAAAGTGGTAAGGTAAAATATGGAAACTAGCGAAAAGGACTTGCAGGAATTTGATCGGGATAGCCCCGACGTAGACTTTTTAAAATCCGATCTGGAGCGATGCCGGAACAATCTCAGCTATTGGCAGAGCAAGGCCGAGGAGGCTCGCGAGAGTCGTCGGAACGAATGGCCGGGCAAGGGGAGGAACGGCCAGAAGGAAGGTCAGGGGGCATTCCCTTGGCCGGGAGCCTCGGACCTAGAGCCGAATCTAATCAATCCTTTGATCGACGGGGACGTTGCCCTGCTTACGAGCAGTTTGAACAAGGGAAATCTTTTGGCCTCGCCGGTCGAGTCAGGCGACATCCCGACCGCCAAGACCGTTACGGACTTCATGCGATGGAGGCTCGACTCGATGTCGGAGCTTCCACGGGAGGCGGGAGTCGCGGCGAATCTTCTGCTGGAACAGGGGATTGCTTTCTTGGGCATCTACTGGAAGCGGGAAGTGAAACGGATTTATCAGCCGATCACAATGGGCGAGATCGAGCAGCAGGCTCCGGAAGTGGCGGCGGCCATACTCGATCCCGACATGAAGGAAACAGTTTCGGAAATGTTGCAGGGCGTTTTTCCAAAACTTCGCAAGAAACGGATTACCCGGATGGTGAACGAGCTTCGCAAGGACGGCGTTACTGAAATTCCTTCGGAGAAAGTCACGGCAAACCGCCCCTCGGTCAAGGCTTACGAGCTGGGCAGGGATTTGATTGTGGACTCAAACGTGCTGGATTTGCAGGCGGCCAGAGCGGTGTACTGCGTCCATTACCTAACGCCCGAGCAGGCCAAGGAAATGGTAATTACCGGAAACTGGGACTCCGAGTTCGTCGAAGATTGCATCGAGAACAGCCAAGGCGATTTCCCGGCTCAAACCCCGGAAGTGTTTAATACCTACGTCACCGGCGGCTACGGCTCGTTCGACCAGTACGAAGGCTTGATTCGTCTCATTACCTGCTATCGGAAAGAGATCGACGAGGACGGCGTCCCGATTTGTACCACTACCATTTTCAGCGAGACGGTCGAGGGCTTCGCCAAATATTCTACGGAGATGTACGGCGATGGCTATCCCTTCGTCGCGATCACTCGAGAACATTTGAGCCGGCGTCTGTTCGATAGCCGAGGCTATCCGGAATTGCTTCGCTCCTATCAGTTGGCCGTAAAGACCGAGATGGATGCTCGAAGAGATCGCGCCTCCATGTCCACGTTGCCGCCTATGGAAGTGCTTGCCGGCAGAAAGCCCGAGCAGGTCGGACCCGGTTCAGTTATACCTGTCCGCCGGCGAGGAGAATTTGGGTTTGCTGAAATCCCTCGCTACTCTCCTGCATCCACCGAGGTGGAAATGCAGCTTCGCCAGTTAGCCGACAAAGTGACTGGGCGGGCAACTAGCGAGGCGGATGCCGTCGAGGCGAACGTCATGCGTCAATCCTTAGTCAACAACTGGCTGCACGGCTGGACGCAGGTACTTCGGCAGTTCTGGGCAATGGAACGCCAGTATGGAAATCCTGAACAGTGGTTTAGAGTTACGGGATCGGAGCAGGGCGTTCAGCTCCTCATGGACCAGACCGCCGACGAGTATGATTTTCAGATTTCATGGAATGCGAATAATGCGGACGAGGCTGCGGTAGTGAAAAAGCTGGAGACTGTCGGGCAAGTGCTTTCGCAGTACGACCGGCAGGGCCAAGCTCGCTACGATGCGTTCCTTCAAACTTTCCTAGAGGCCATCGATCCGGGGCTTGCCTCGAAGCTTATAGCTCCTGCGGAAGAGGCGACGAATAAAGAGGTCATGGAGACGAGCGAGGACATCGCAAAAATCTTCAGCGGTCAGGTCGTCAACGCTCCCGAAAGCGCCAACGTTCAGCTCCGCCTCCAAATGCTCCAGCAGTACCTCCAAGGAACGGAAGAAATACCGGCTTCGGACATTCAGGAGCGTATGCAGACCGACGAGCAGTTTGCGGCCAGACTACAGAACTATGCTTCTCAGCTCGAATTTCAGCAAACACAACAGAGGAACGCGCTCACGGGCCAGCTAGGAGCGCCGCCGGGTAACGTTCCGGCCACAGGCTAAAATAATATGACTCTTCAAGAATCTTTAAACAGTTTACATACCCGCGAGGACTGGGACTGTATCCTCGACCACATAAAGGTCGAACTGGAGACGGCCATGCTGGACTTCCAGACGCCCGAACTCCTCGACAATCCGCAGAAGTTGGCTCGTCTGGCCGGAGAGATTTCGGCTTTTGACCGCCTGCTTCGAGTTTTCAGTCATGCCGAAGAAGAATAGGCTAACGCCTCACGAACAATTCGGTAATGAGGTTCGGGCATTGCTGAATCGATATGTTGAAGAATCCGACCTTGAGGAGTGTACCCTTGCGGAAATAATGCATCACATTTTAAGCCAATGGCTGGATGAAGACGTGTTGGATTTTTCGAGCGACATCGATCTAGAGGATGACGACTGACTACCGGGACTCGGCGAAGAGTCAGGGCAGTTATTACGAAAGCCTATTTACTACCGAATGCCTAAAGCGAGGCATTGCGGTCAGCCAGCCAGAAGGGGATTATTTGCCCTACGACGTTATTACCGACACTCGGCTTGGCCTGAAGCGAGTTCAGGTCAAGGGAACTTCTTACCGAGCCGGGTCGGGCTATAAAGTGGTCATCGCCCGCTATGCCCCGGACGCCTTCGATTTCATGGCTCTCTACGTTGATGTTCCGGATTTCCGGACATGGTACGTTTTTCCAAAAAAAATTTCAAGTTCGGCTACGACTATAAAACTGTTCCCGCATAACCCGATAAGCAAAGGAAAGTACGAGCCTTACAAGGCCGCCTTCCACCTGCTTTAAGTTTCCTGAAAAATTAGCCGGCCAAGGTGCTAATATAGGAGTCGGCGGACTTCGGNCNGCAGGTAAGACGGCGAACTTCTTAAAACGCAGAAAATGGATACGGAAACAATTACCGAGGCTCCGGGTAACGATTCGGGAGCAGAAGACAATAGCGCAGGCAATCCGACCACGGTCGAGGAATTGGCAAACTCATTTATTGAGCGAGTCGAAGAATCGCCCGAACCGGAGACGACCGATTCCGAGGCCGGTGAAACGGCAGAAGCGGAAGAGGGAGACGCCGAAGCAGAAGACGTTCTTTTACAGTCTAGTCAGTCCGAGGAAGCAGAGGAGGAGGAAACGGAAGCTGAAGAAGAGGCCGAAGAAGAATCCGCCGAAGGACCGCCCAAAGGGGTAGGGAAACTTTTAAAGCAGGTCGGTAAACTTACCGCCCGAGCCAAGAGCGCCGAGGAAAGGGTCGAGGCCATGCAGGCCAAGATCGCAGCACTCGAATCCCAACCGCAAAAGGCCGAACCTCAAGGTTCGCCGGTTTTGGAGGAAGTCGCAAACTTTGACGATCTGGAAAAGGTCCGACAAGAGGCGATAGCCGCCAAGAAATGGGCAGTTCAGCATCTGGGAAAGGACTATGTCGAAGACGGGGAAAAGGAATATAGCGGGGANGANGTNCGCGAGATATTCGCNGCCGCCGACGAGTACCTGACCGAGAAGATTCCGCAGAGGGCAGGATTTCTCAAGGCCAAGGCCGAGAGCGATGCAAGATCGAGAGAGGTATTCGATTTCTGGGACAACCCGGAGGACGAAGCGAACCAGCTTTACCAGCAGGTTCTAGCCGACCCGAGATACGCAGCTCTAAACGCTTTGCCGAACAGAGATTTCGTCATGGGTTTAATCGTCGAGGGATTCCGATCCGTTAACGCGAAAGCCGAGTCGAAGGGAAAAAAGCCGGCCAAAAAGAAGCCGGCAAAAACTCC
Organism: Opitutaceae bacterium; assembly: GCA_002694885.1. Classification (GTDB taxonomy): domain Bacteria; phylum Verrucomicrobiota; class Verrucomicrobiia; order Opitutales; family Opitutaceae; genus Pelagisphaera. Next base: position 17,471 of record NZNM01000165.1, read on the forward strand.
TCCGGCAACGCTTGAAGAATCAGTGGCTCCGCCGCCAACGCCGAAGACTGACAGGCAAGAAAAGAAAATCAAAGCCGCTATCGCACAGGGGAATATCAGCCCCGAAAAGTTCGCCGAATTAATAACTTAATATCTTTTAAAAAATTCTAGGAGGAAAATAAAAAATGGCAGTAGCAACTTCGTATAATGTAACAAGCACACAAGGCGCGAGACAGGATTTAGCTAATATCTTGCGCTTTGTCTCGCCTTCCACAACTCCAATGTACTCTACATTGAAGCAATCCGCAGCTCCCAAGGCCGTCCTTACGGAATGGCTTGGTGATGTCCTCGCCAGCCCNGACGCAAATGGCGTCATCGACGGCGTAGACATGGCTTTTAACGCTGACTTCACGGACCAGATCAATTCCCGAGTTCGCCTCGGCAATCGAGTCCAGACAGTCCGCCGAGCATACGCAGTTTCGCGTCAGGCTCAGATGATAGACGTAGCCCCCGGAGAGAGCCTCATGGCNNCNNNCAAGGCNAAATCGCTCACNGAGCTGAAAACTGATATAGAAACGATTATCGGTTCTGGTGCATCTCAAGTAGCCGGGTCCGGTTCAGTAGCCGCTAAGTCGCAAGGCTTGGGCATCTGGTCCGATCCTTCTGCAGCAGTTGCCGACGTTCCGGCAAGCGTTAGGTCCGTTTCCGGTTCACGCTTTAACTACAGTACACCGGGAGCAATGACCGAAGCGAATTTCCGCTCGGTTCTTCAGGCCGTTTACGAAGCCTCCGGATCGAAGACCGACTATCGTTTGTTCGCCGGCCCGGCTATCGTGAACGCGATCTCGGACATGTCTAGAGCCAACGCTAACTCTGCAGCTTTCAATCAAGAAGTAGGCGGAGGTCGTTTGACTCTCAGCATTACCGAATACCAGTCGGACTACGGAACGGTAAAGGTAATACCTGACCTCTTCTTAGGACGTGAGGTAGGTTCTGCCATTACTTCGTCTTCGACCGCGAACCCTGCCGTCATTACGACTGCTGCGGCTCACGGGCTTACGACCGGGGACACTGTTACTATCAGCGGAGTTACTGGGAATGATGCGATCAACGGGACGTTTGCCATAACAGTAACGGCTCCGACGACATTTACCATAACTGGCCAAACCGGGGCTGCCGGAGCTGGAACAGGCGGACTCTGGACCAGAGGCTTCAACACTGATGACGGCGTCCTCAACTCGAATCGAGCCTACTTGATTCCNGGCGACGACACGGTCAGCTTGAAGNTNCTCGAAGGCATCACCACTCAAGATTTGCCAGACTTGGCAGCAGGTCCGAGAGCATTCGTAGAAGCCATGATTTCGCTATGCGTCACGAATCCACGTGCGCTTGGCTCAATTATCTAGTTCATCATAGTTTAGGGATGGGGTTTACGGGGGCCGGCTTTGGGGAAGGCCGGCCCCCTTTCTTTCAACAAATAAACAAAGGGAAAATAAAATGCCGCACGGAAAAGGAACTTACGGATCAAAGAGGGGCCGTCCGCCCGCGAAAAAAACACCTCTAAGAAAAGCTCCGGTGAGAGTGAGGAAAAAATCGAAGTCTAAATGACCGTTAATATCATAGTTAAAAAAGGTTCTAGCGGAAGGGTCAGCGATGCGGAAGTTTCCGAGTCATTGGCCAAGCGAGTTGATCGGGAGCAGGCTGCCGAAAAGGCGGGCTACAAAAACCGCATGAGACGTATTCGAGCCAACGCCGACAAGAACCTAAAAGCAAGCGGAGGGCTACGGCCAACTGCCGTCTACGACATGGCAACTTTGATTCGCCATGAGCAGCAGAATCCGGGTTGTACTTCGGACCCAACATACATGAAAGAATTTCGCCGGGACAATCCGGAATGTAATCTTAGATGAGGACAGTCGGCTACAATGCTTTTAGGGACAGGTTCACTTCGGCCATTGGAGTTGACACGCTTCTGACTGCCGAGGAGACGGCTTTAAAGCGTAGCCTGACCGATAGAGTTCGCGGAGCGTGGATACGCTCCAAATGGCCCGAGCTTCTAAACGTCGTAACTAAAACAGTTGCGGCAGTATCCTCTGGAACTTTAAAGGCCGACCGAGCGGTCCAGATCGACAACGCCGCCGACCTGTTCGACGTGTACGCAGTCTGGGANAAAGTCCCTTGGGAGGACGACACGGCNCGCCANATTAGTTATAGNNTGATCGGGGGCTACTTGGTCCTNCCNGCAGACACTTCGGANACGACCGTTTACGTGGTAGGCTCNNAAGTNCCNAGNGACGACTANGGNGGNTCGGAAACGAACATCCCNCAATTTCTCGAAAGGCATCTACTCGCCGCCTGCATCGCTGACTATTACGTGGCGGACGGGCAGAACGACAAGGCCCAGCTCGAGAACGCAACTGCGGAAGAATATTTGATGCAGGAGATCGACCGAGTCGAACGCCTCCAGCAACAAAATCGCATCGTCATCAATTCCTATCCGGCCCTCTGGCCTACACCTTTAATCACACAAACCACGGTTTAACAATGGGACAAGTAAACGTAGTAAATTTAAGCGGGGCCGGAGGCTCCAAATATATCACGGCGGCAGGTCCGCACACTGGCGACTTTTATGCCATTCAGTTCGTAGCGGATAGCGTAATAACTGCAATGACCGGCAACATGGAAGGGTCCGCCGATCTTGTTACGGACGCCGTTACCTTCACGAAAGGCGATGTAATTTATGGCTCGTTTTCCAGTCTGACTTTCTCGGCGGCTTCGCAAGCAATTCTATACAAACGGTAATGCCAATCGCAGGCATAGCTCAAGGTCTTGGCATCGGCGGGGGATCAGCGGCCACGATTAGCGGTTCGCCGGGAGGTAACGTTCCGTTTCTCAACACTTTTTCAGTTTTATTGGATGGTACGGACGACGGTCTTACGATGAGTTCCACACCGGTCTACGCAACTCAAAGTGCAGCCTTTTCGGTATCGTGGTGGATGCGTCCGGTAAGTTATGGTAGTAATGGTACGTACGCCAACGTCTTTGCTTTAAAGTCAGATTTTGGCACTCATGCGAATTTTGCCGTACATCTGAACAACAATACAAGTGGCTACGCTGGTATAAGTTTTGGACTTACGGATTTCTCCACTAACACCGCATATTGGCATACGACCGGAGTGACGGGCAACACGCTTTTGAACACTTGGAGTCACGTCGTAATAACGTACAACGGCGATGCTCTTGGCACAATTGGAAACTGGAAAATTTATATTAACGGAGCTTCAAAAACAATTGGAGTTGGAGGAGGTTGGGGTACAAGTGGAGCAGATGAGAATGTAATAGGAAGGTATCGCACTTACTACTACGATGGAGCCATAGACGAACTTGCTGTTTTCGCTTCGGAACTTTCCGCCTCAAATGTCAGCACTTTTTACAACGGCGGAAATGGAGCAACGGATTTAACCGATTTTAATCCTTCAGCGTGGTGGCGTATGGGGGATGGCACAGGCGACACAGACAACTCAGGAGGCGCGCCGGAAAACGGAGACGCGACAGGAACGGTAGTGGATCAACGACCTTTGGGAGACAAAAACAACGCAACAGGAACAGGCGGTACGCTGTACTCAACTTCAACACCTTAGTATGAGCAGAAAGTATGTAATTATCAACGCAGACGAAGTGTCAGACGTCGTGTTTTCGGAGGTATTTGAAATGTCGCAGTCACTTCGCTATAACCTCGCGGGTACTCAAACTTTCGTGAAGTACGAAGGCGCTAAACCGCGATTTCTTCACGGGAAGACGACCTACACTCATTCCGAAATCCTAGCGATTCTCGCTACTAGTGCATGGACCTCTCCTCCAACCGAATGAGGCTTCTCGCGATAGCTATGCTCATTATACTTAACGGATGCTCCATGCAGCAGTGGTATCCCACGGGCGGAGCTATTGCGGCAGGGGCAACAGGAGCCGCCTTGGGAGGCGGTCCTTTGATCGTCGGATTAGCGGCCGGAGGGGGAGCGATGGCAGGGGAAGTTGCTCGAGGAAATGCCGAATTCAAAGAGGCTCAGGATACACTTCGCGCAATCACTGAAGGGGACGTCTCGGCTATAGTCCAAAAAGGCTTAAAATCCCAGCAATCGGGATTTGAGGAGTTTACTTCGACCATCAAGAAAATCCTTATGGTAGCGGCTTGTTTTCTCGGACTGTACCTACTCGTTCCAATCTTCGTAGCTCGCCAATGCTCCAAAACAGAAGCCGAAAAGCTCACGCGAGTCCCATTTCCAACAAAGACCCGGAAAGAAATATGAAGAATTTGAAGCTGATTAAAAAATACTACCTTGGCCTATCCCATCGGGGAAAGGCGTTATGCATATTCGCCAGCATAATCGTCGTAATCGGAATCCTTGAGTTACTGAAATGATTGACCGAGTTTCATTAACGGGAGCCGGCGGCACGTTGGCCACTATAGGCTTAGGCCAATGGAACTCCATAGTCGGAATCATTGCCGGCGTTTTTACGATAGTTTATCTTGGCATCAAGATTGCGGAACTCCTTAAAAAAAAGTGAGCCGCTACCGGTCATATGGAAAACTGGACGACCAGCCTGTCCTCGACGGGGATCGGGCCTTCTTGGGCTTCGGTTCGTTCCGAGATGCCGGCAGTATTCCGGAAAACTATTTGGCCGAGTCTCAAAACCTTCGACTGGAAACAAATTCAGCCGTAGTTCGCAAAGGGCTTAAAAGGCTGACAGGAGACGCCACGGTCCTCGCCGCGACAGTCCTCGCATCGACATTCTACCGCGATCCCGCGAGTAGTACGGAGTACGTGGTTCTGGCCTGCTCCGACCGAGCCTATTTCGTTAACCCGGCAGACGGCTCGAAGAAAACCATTTTATATGCAGGCGGCGAAACAGCGGCGGCGGGCTGCTCGATAATGCAGGCATTCCACTATTTATTTCTCTGGCGAACCGACTCGCCGAGCCTGCCGTTTACTTTGGCGGTCAATCTCGGCAAATACCCTTTAATTTTCGACGGTTCTAATTTAGCCGCCGAGACGGGAACTTTCGTAAAGCCTGCCGAAACTTCGACTATCCCGCCGAGCAGCTATGCAGTCTATGCCTCGAACCGGCTTTGCGTCCCAACCGGGCGGGATACGATTCGCTTTAGTGTTTTGGGCGATCCAAATTTATTCCGCTATCAAGATCAAGACTCGGTAAAGCCCGGAGATTCCGACCAGATTACCAGTTTATCCTCAATCGAAGGCGATGCTTTGATGGTAGGAAAAAGGCGAAGCCTGCACGTCATTACCAGCGTGTCGGACCTGTTCGCCTCGGACTACCTCCAGTCGGAAGTATCAAACCAATTCGGCATCGTCGCCCGCGAGACTGTTCGGCAGGTTGGCGGCCTTATCTTTTTTCTCAACGACTCGGGAGTTTACTCGGTAAACGCCGCCGTCCGAGGCTCCAGCCGGGTAGGCACTCCAGTCGCCTATTTGCAGATAACGGACGACCCGATTTCGGCGGACATCGAGGACGAGATCGAGGCAATCGACTTTACTACGGCCCGGACTACGGCCTGCGCGGTAGTGGCCTCAAATCGTTACTTTTTGGCCATCCCTAGCTCCGCTTCGGGCAACGATAAAATACTGATCTACAATATCGTTTTAAACAGTTGGGAGAGCGTCGACACGCTTCCGACCGGCGTCTACGTCGACAACCTAATCCGCATTATTTATAATAATCAGCTCCGAGTCGCGGCAATCTGTTCGTCGGGCAAAATCCTTCTGCTGGAGGAAAATGCCAACGGAAACGACGAGTATGGGAATGGAGGCTCGGCAACTACTGTTGCGGTGGACGCAAAAGCCGTTACTAGGCTTTACCGGGGAGGGGACGTATCGAGCGTTAAGCGCTGGAAAATCGCCACAATCGGGAGTACGACCAAGACCGCAAGCAGTACGAAATTTCGGATATTAGCAAATACTCGCGAACCGGATTCCGCCTCGACCGAGCTGGGAGAGTTTACGACTACGGCAATCGAAGAAGACTTTCGCCGATTGGGCATCCGCCAGCGGGGCAATGGCATTCAGCTAACTATCGATAACGGAGCAAGCGCCGCCGGTCGATGGGAATTAAGGGACATTTCAATAGAGGGCCATACCGGCTCCAGACAAAGAAGGAGCTACGCATAACATGGCAGTTTTATTAAAGGGAACAACTTTTTCAAGCGGGCAGTCGGTTGACCATACCGACATGAACAACATAATCGACACGGCGACTTTGAACCCAGACGAGTCCAGCGGATTCATTGGAAGCCAAACCGCTGAAACTTCGATAGCTTCGGACGACTTAGTCCTCGTTCAAGACGTATCCGGAACTAATTTACTTCGGAAAGCCACAGTCGCGAATTTGATTGGTGGAGCTGGGTTAACCCAGACATCCGCCGCTACGGGCGTGGGCCAATCGGCCTTGGCCGCCCTCACCTCTGGAACGGACAACGTTGCAGTTGGATATCAAGCTTTGTACACAGTGGCGTCCGGCAATAGTAATACCGCAGTCGGATCGAATGCTTTAAAAGTGGCAACTGGGTCTACAAACACGGCGGTCGGCTGGGATTCTATGAAGGCGACGACGAGCGGAGTTTCAAACTCGGCGCTCGGGAGCGAAGCGCTTTCTACTAATATAAGCGGAGATGGAAATGCCGCAGTCGGCTATAGGGCATTAAAAAACAACACGGCTAGTCACAACACTGCCCTCGGCTTTTCCGCTGGACAGACCAACTCGTCCGGAACTGAAAACACGGCGGTCGGTTCGATGGCCCTTCAAAGTAATTCGACCGGGGCGAAAAACACGGCAGTCGGAGCTGACGCGCTGACGGTTAACACTGCTTCAAACAATACCGCAGTTGGAACGGATGCCGCGAAAGCCAACACCTCTGGGGCGTATAATACGGCAGTCGGGTCCGGGGCGTTAGAGACGAACATAACGACCGAAGGCTCTACTGCCATTGGCTATAATGCCTTAAAACTAGCAACTGCCTCTGGGAATACGGCAGTCGGGGCATATGCTCTGGACGCTTCGACCACTGGCACTAGAAACACGGCGGTCGGAAAGAGTGCGGGCGGGGCATTGCAGGACGGGACTGATAATACGTTACTCGGCTCTGATTGTGCGACGAATTTAAGTTCCGGGCATAGTAATGTTTGCGTCGGGAATACGGCGAACGCCTTGACGACCGGCAACAACATTATTTGCATCGGACACGGTGCGAACGTTTCAGCCGGCGGAGCGATGAACCAGATCGTCATCGGGGACGGCATCGCGGCCACCGCCAACGATCAGTTTTCACTTGGCAGGACGTCTAACGTCGTCAGCAACGACTTCGGAACGGATGCCGCATGGTCCAGAGCATCGGACGAGCGGAAAAAGCAGGACATCCGGCCTGACCCGCTCGGCTTGGACTTCGTCAACGAACTTCGCCCCGTCATTTATCGCTGGCGGCCAATTGCTCAATGGCCATCCGAATGGAATGAATCAAAAGGCGACGAAGTGGATACTGAAACGGTAATGCATGGCATGATTGCTCAAGAGGTCAAGTCCGCCCTCGACAATGCTGGCGTAGATACTTTCTCCGGCTGGAAGGAAAGGCCGGACGGCCAGCAGGCGCTCGCCATTGAATCCTTTATCATGCCTCTTATAAAAGCGGTCCAAGAACTCTCCGCCAAAGTCGAAAAACTGGAAGCCAAGTAGATGTCAACCGCCCAAGATCATAAAGCATTAGCGAGCCTTCAGGACGTATTCGGTTCGGGGGCGGGAAGCTCTGGCTATAATTTCAATTCCGGAGTAGCCACGTTTTCTTCCACCGGGGCCGCTGGGGCTGCTGGACCGCAAGGCTCAAGAGGTTCGCAGGGCAGGACCGGCAATATCCTCGGAGATGTAAACGCTATCGCGCAGCCTGCTATGGGTATGGCCATACAGAAAAGCATAAAAGATATGGCGCACACAGTGGCAAATGCGGAAACGCTTGAAGAATTTGATTCAGCAATCAAAAGCGCTAAAAGAGTCAGCAACGCCGCCGCTACGGCGGAAAAGGTCGGTAACGTGGCCTCTGTTTCGCAGGGGCTGACGGCTCTGGGGGAGGTAACTTCTGGCCAAGTGCCGCCAATAGAAAGAATTGCCACTGGTGTTGTAAAAGGAATGACTCCTTTAGGTCCGATTTCAGCCGTGACGGGGGCGGTCCTAAAGGGATATGACCCTATTGCCCCTATAGTTCAGGCCGCAGAAAAAGGTATGAGGTATGTGCCGGGCGTGGGATGGGTAAACGACAAAATCGGAAAGGTCGGTCAAAAAATAAAAGAGGTCGTACCCTCGGAAGTTTCGGCGGCTCTAACGAATGCGGGCAATTTTGCGAATGAAATCCTTGATATTGGCGGTAAAACCTATCGAAGTTTTCGAGACGCCGACGAGATTGAAGCTTCGGATCGAGACAAAGCCCTAACTCAACTTTTCACGCAGGAAGGCTCGGACGGCAAGCTTTACATCTCCCCTCCAAAGTCCAACGAGGAAGTCGTAGGCGTGGACCTTCCGGGGAACGTAAACACAGTCGGAGTCGGCAGTTATCCCAGCCGATACAATTTCCCTGCGGACGAAGGGAAAACCCGGCAACAACTTTACGAGGAATTTCAAAATAGCGACACATACAAAGGGCTAATCCGCGAGAACCGGGGACTCCATAGCCTTGCTACGCAGGCCAAAGAGGACGCCGCCGAGGCCAAAGAAAGGGAAGTGGCAATCAGCGAGCTGGCCGACCCGGTCCAAAACATAGTACCAGTGTCTGCTCACGCCGAGTTCGGTATGGGAACGCACTACGCAGATGAGTATGGGACTTGGGACGTGGATACCGGCGAAAAGCTAGACGTTCCCGATTTTTACGAACCTGCCCTCCCGGTTTTAGAGCCAATTCCGTTCGAGGCTCCCGCCGCAGACCCGTACCAAGCCCCGAAAGCCCCTACGCCAGTCGAAATGGCTCCGACCGTAAGGTCCGACGAGCTTGACCCCATGAAACGGGTACGACCCGAAGACTTTATCGGCCCTAGAATAATGACTCCTCGTCGAATCCGACCTCAGAGAGACATGACGAAATACGAGCCTTTTGCCAGCCCGGCATGGCAAGCGCTCGACGGGACTGCCTCGAGGCCCGGCTATTCCAAAGCCCAAGCCGCCGACCTTCTCGGCTTCAAAGCCCCGCTCCGAACGGCTTCGCAGTACATGGACCTAGACGCTCGGACGAAGCCGAAACACAATTTACGGGAACTTACCACGGGCAGAAATGCCGCAAGCTACAGAGGATAAAATTATGTCGTCACAACCAGCACCAAACACCGGCCTTCCCGGTACTGACCCGAACGCAGAGTCTTCGGCGAAACATAACGCTGGATTTGACGCACTTTTGCGGAAAAGGCAGCAACTCATAGCCGACACAACGGCTCGGGCAAAGGCGAACTTGACCATGCTAGACGCAAAGGAGGCGGAGGAAGCAGCAGCGGCTAGCCGTGCAGAAAGCGCCGCAACTGTAGATGCAGCAGCCAGCGAAATCAGCACTAATAACACGACTGTTGAGGGGTATAATACTGAAATTTCTACTTTAAAAGCATCCCAATTTAAAACGGATGCTACTGGGGATTACGTAAAGACTCCGGAGCAAAGAAAAGTTATTGGCGAACATATCAAAAGTTTGCAGGAAGACCGGGACGCGCTTGACGCGAAAAACATAAAAATAGCGGAAGATTTAAAAGCTAAAGCTGCCGCAGATAATTCTGGCTTCGATTGGGACAACGCTTTAGACAAAACTGGAAAAATAGGAAATTTGGCAATCGGCGGTGCTTTACTTTACGAGTGGTGGAATAAGGAAGACCCTCCAACCCCGCCATCCGCCGGCGAGACGGCCCGAGAGCTTTCCAGCGTTACCGCCGACCGAGAGTTCGGAATAAACCAGCAACTCGCCAATTACGGCCCCGGCCTAGCGACTGACGCTCTACAGGACGCCGACCTAGCCGCCGAATGGAATGCCGCAGGCAGTCCGGATTTCAACACATGGGTACAGTCCGTAATGGCGGACCCTACCAGCCCGACCGCCCGAAAGCTCGCCGACATGCTCGACCCTCTGAACGTGGAGTCGAAGGAGCGAGGCAGGCGAATCGACGAGGCCGCAAACTTTTATAATGAATACGATGCATCGCAGTTCCAATCGCCCGAGATGCAGGCGGCTCAGAGCTATGCATCGGGCCTTACCTCCGATCCTCTTTCGATGCAAAACCGCCAGTACATGGAGCAGGAGCTGGCTGGAGATTACTCGCAGGGGTTTTATGACGATCTGCGAGCCGACCTGTTCTCGAGTATGCATCCGAATGCCGTAGGAACTTCGCTGGGAATGACCAAGGCGGCTCTCGGAGCGGAATCTGCCATTCGAGGCCGGCGGGACGCCGCCTCCGACCGCATCGCCCGAGACGATGCCCTGCGGATGTCCTACGCTCCCAGCTACGCCAGCATCGCGGCATCTGGAAGCGCCGACCCACTAAGCCTCTCGAACGTCGGCAAGATGGGCATAGGCAACATCGAGCCAATGGACCCGACCGGAGCCTTCTTCGGCAGTTTCCCGGCAATGGAGTACGATACTAATCTGGCGGCTTACCAACGACAACCGACTACGATTCAAACTTTAACTGCACTCGGTCAAGCCGCCCAACAATTTAAGAAATAATGCAAGCGCCAATCAGATTCACGTCCGCAGTACCCGGAGCCATCGCCCAGCGACAGGGCGATCAGCAGGCTCTGCAACAGTTCTTCGACCGCAACAAGGTCGAGAAGGCAAGAATGGAGCAGATCAAAAGCCTGAAGCAACTGGCCAAGGGCTACGGAGCCTCCGCCGCGCAGGTAGAGAGCAGTAGCTACGGCGAGCTTCAGGGCTTCGTCCAGCGAATGGAGCTGGAGCGGGCGGACAAGACGCGAGAGGAGCAGGCAAAACTTCGCAAGCTTCAGATGCAGCAGTCGAGGCAGGCTATGGAGCTTGCTGGTGAGAGAGCGGGCTTTGCCCGCGAGCAGGCGGGATTCGCTCGCGAGGACAGGGAAAGGGAGAAGAAAAAAAGGCAGCGGGCAGACATTCTCGCCCGCTTTATGACTTCGAGGCCCGACCCAATCGTTCAGCCTCCGATTGACGCTGAAAAGAATATCCTTCCGCAATATCGCATCAACGTCGAGACGCCTCAACCCGCCCCAATGGAGTTAGGTCCATCCGAAAGATTCCGGCGAATTGCCAGCGATCCGAACCTCGATCCGAGAAGCAAAATGGAAGCGATGAATCAGGCTAAGACCGAGGAGTTAATGCTCGCGAAACTCGCGGCAGAACAAGGAAATGCCGCTTTGGCTAATCAGATAAAAGTAAATGCAGAGGGTCGGGAGCAAACTGGATTCACGCAAGAGCAAAGTATTATGTCTTTCGACGGCCTTACGATAGGAACGGGGGAGAACGCTTCAATTTTACAAGGAAAAATCGGCGACAAAGCAGAAGCGATAAAGGCGAAAGAGGGGTTGAACAACCTAAACTCAATTCTACGCGATCTGGATCAATTAATTGCACTCGGGTACAAAAGAGAAAACTCGCGAGTGCTTTCGGATGACGACAAAGAAAAGGCGGCCCAGTTGGCAAATCGCGTTCGAGGGCTGATTCGCGAAGAGATTCTCGGCCCCGGCACTGTAACAGGGCCGGAGTTTGACAGATTGGCCGCTCAAGTGCCAGACCCGACCGCTGGATTTGACTTATTTTCCGCTCAGTTCGGCGAAGAAGGGTCAAAACTATTAGAGCAGGTAAAGGCTGATTTGATTAAAAAAGTAAAAGGAAAATATGCGGCCTACGGCGTGACTGCGGGAGGTACGGCCAACCCCGCCAACACAAGGCAGCTTTCGACCGGCAAAGAGGTGGAAATAATATTCGACCCGGCGGAGTAAGTCATGCCGGTAACTCGAATAAAATCCGACCTCCTCGGAGTGGATTTCAAAGTTCGGTCTGATGGCGAACTAAATTCCCGAGACTACTTCGACATCCTGAAGGAAGTCGGCCCGGACGGCCAGCAAATCGTAAGCCCGCAGGACTTGCTCCACGTCTACAAGTCGGCTCCATACGACGAACGCCGGCAGAAGCTGGCCATCAACGCGCTGGACAACGGCTTCTTCGAGTCCGAGGGGAGCTTTACCGAGGCCATGACCCACATGGGAGCATCGGTAGGGCGGGGATTGGGAAAAATCCCGGTGGGGAACGTCCTGTCGAAAAGTCTAGAGAAAGTTCGGTCGGAGTACGATTCCGCCGACCCTACCCAATACGGCGCAAAATGGGACGAGCCGGTTCAGAAAGCCGCCCTCCAATTCTCCGGCTACGCTCAAACAGTGCCGGGGCAAGTATTCGAGCCGCACAAATTCTGGACCGACATGTTCGGGGAGACTGATACCGGGGCCGGCATGAAGAAGGAGCTTGGGCGGGCTTTGAAGTTCGCCGGGCTTCCGGATGACGCGAACATGCGGAGACGGGTCATGGACAGAGTCCTCGACCTCGACGAGTATACGACAGAGGCCACGCTGGCCCAAGCCGGAGTCGAGGCGACTGGCATGGCGGCAATGATAGGCGCTAAGGGTAAAGAAGTTTTTAAGAAGTCGGAAATCGGATACCGGCATTCCGACTCGAAAGAGTTCAAGCTGGCGGAAATCGAACACTTGGCCGAGCAGTTCGACATTGCCGACAAGATCGAGAGAGGGGCGGAACTGGGCCTCGCTCAAGGCGGGGCGCTGGCCACGCTGGTCAAAGTGTATACGGGCCTCGACCCGAATTTCAATGTCAATGAAAAGGCTTTGGCCGACGTGCAGGCGGGAGTGGTCCAGCCGGACCGCGACGTAGCTATGGCTGCATCTTTCGCGATGATGCCCGACATGTGGGCGTCTATGGGAGCGGCGGCAGGAGTCAATTTAGGACTACGATCAATCTCCCGAGGGGCTATCTTAAAAGCGGCTCAAGCGGCTTCGGAAGAGTCGGCCTTCAAGGCGACTATAGCTCAATTGAAATCCGCCGGGGAAGTAAGCGTGGCAGGCACTAGGGCAGACGTGGCCTTGTCCGAACTAAATGCTAAACTACTAGCATCCGCCGAACAAAAACTAGCCAAAGTAGCCGGCTCGCAGGAGCATCTCAACAAGCTCGTAGCGAAGTCCGAGGGGATAGCTCAGAGTTTGTCGGCGAAATTAGCCTCGGCAGGCCAAGGCGAATCTTCCCAAGCCGCTCGACTGCTTCAAGCAATTGAAAAAGCCCCGGACCCGAAAGCCCCGCTGATCAACCGGGCGGTAGGGAAAGCCTTGCAGGGTACTGGCTACACAGTCGAACAAGTCGGCAGGGCAGGGGAACTTATTAGGCGTTTGCCGGAGGAAACTTTGACGACTCTCTTCATGCGTTCGGGAGGCATGGACGAAGCGTCTGCCCGAGCCATCGCTCGGACTGTCCAAGTCGCGGTAGCGGCAGGAACGTTGACCGGAGGATTTCAAGACTTGGACCCGAATCTCTTGGAACTGGCGACTGCCCTTCTACTTACGCCCGGCGGGCCGGCCATGATAACGCGACTCGGGCATGACGTGGGCATTCTCGGAAAGCAGTTGCAGTTTGCCCAAGCCTCCAGCCCGCTCTTTCAGCGGATAGCCCAATTGGAGCCTCCGGAAGCGTCCTTCGTCGAGGCTTCTCTCGACCGCACGGCGGCCATGACTTTGCAGGAAACGGTCGGCGGATTAGCCCAGAAAATCTTTTCGCCCACTCGGCAGTTCGGGCCGTCAGTCGCATTAAAAGCCCCGTCCACTTTTCTATCTCGAACCGGCCTCGGCAACACTCTTACCGGGGCCGTCAATACCGCCAAGACCGCCGCTGGGGCGGCAGCTATCCCCGGAGCTTTCGGATACGCTCTAGGCGGCGAAGAGGGGGCTGGCGGGGCAATAGGAGCGAGCTGGCCTTTCATCGCCGCAGGGATGACGGCAGGCACTTTAATGCGTTTCGGATCGATGGCCGACGTCCATGCAAAGATGCTCGGCGACAGGGCCGTCTACAAAGAAACGCTCTCGCCGGTAGATTTAGTGGAATTTCAAAGCTACACGAAGCCGGTTCAGCAGGCTCTGGCGACAACCGCCGTGCAAAATCCCGACGTCATCGTAAATTTCAAGAAAGGGAAAAAGAGCAGTTACTACGCCCAAGAGAACGGCGAATCGGTCATAACGCTCTATGACGGCTCGACCGCCGCCGAACAACTTTCCGCCGTGCTGGGCCATGAGATAGCCCACCATATAGATACTTTCGGATTCATGCCCTACGTCATCGAGGAATTGCTCGGGTCGGTGGAAAAGAAAAAGCCGGGAGTATATACGGAATATGGAAAAGACGGGAAGCCCATTGTCATAAAGGACGAAGCCGGGAACAACGTCTACGCCACGAACGACGAGTTCGCCATTCGCCGTAAACAATATCTGGACAGGCTCGAACCCGGCACAGAGGCTTATAATCGCTACGCCAACAATGACGCCCTAATAGCTCGCGAGGTTTTCGCATCGCACGGGGCGGCATGGTACTTCGGCGGGGAGTTCGTCAAGAAAAACTGGCAGGGAGCGGGAAGCAAAATGATGGGAGCTATTCTCGACCCGATATTCGGCTCGAACGGGATGCGGAAATTTCTCCATCGCATAGGCATTCCGACCAACGAAGGAACGAAGCTAGTAGCCGATCCGACTTACGGCGGAAAGGGACTCATGCCGGGGCTGAAGGAAGTTCCGGCCTTGGTCCGCATGATAGAGAAATACAACGCCGACGTCCGGGGCTACGGCGCGGAAGCCCGGAGACAGGGTAGAGGTCGAGGCAATCTAGTGGACCCGGCCTTCAAGGACGAAGTCGCCAGCGTATCGCTTACGGCGAAGGATTTGGAAAACCCCGCAATCGTCGAACGCCTGAAAGCCGGCGGACACGTCAAAATCGCGGATGACGGCAGCATCGAGGTGGATGCTTCCGGCAGACCGGTTTTTCTCCCGACTCGCGAGGTAAACAAAAACAACAAGCAACTGTCCAACGACATTCTGGACATCATCCAGAAGAAGGAAGACGCCGGCGAGACTTTCGGCGAGGGACACGTCGCAATGGTGGAAACGGCAGACGGCAAGCCCAGAGCCACGGGCAGATTCTTAGACCCTTCCATAATCGCCGAACTGCGAAAGCAAAATCGGTACAACCAGCACCAGCTCGACGCATTGGCTAGAATCAACGCCACTCTGCGAAACGATACGGGCGACGTTTGGAATTTATTTTATTACTCGGCCCTAAAGTACAACAAGGCGGGCCGCAAGGTTTACGGCCAGATCAAAGGCGGGGATAGGCCATCCTTGCCGTTCGGCATAGAAATTACCAAGGACGGCAACGTCATTATTTCGACTATCTCGCTGGACGCCATCCAGAAGAATCTCGAATGGTTCGCCAAGAGCAAGGGCTATCGCCAGAAAATGTTCGATGAGTTCGGCGGCAATAACGCCAATGAGATCGTCCGCAATGCCTTGAGCCGACTCCCGCAGTATTTAGAAAACCATCGAAAGGGCAAGACCGACCCGGCGTTTGAAAATGGCAAGCCGGCCAGCGGAATAAGCGAAGGTCAGCGCGACCTGCTTAACGCCGCCATCGGGAAAATAAATGCCGAACAGGTAAAAAGGAATCCGATTCTGGAGGGGCTAGGGGATCGAAGGAGCAATCGCCAGCAAAGCTATCGCTCCCGCAGGTTGGACAGGATCGGCAACGCCGTTCGAGGCGAGGACGGCTATTATGCGTCTGCGAGCCGCATCGAGCGAAACTTGCAGCCCATGCGGATGCCCCGCCGAAAACCCAACCAACCCGACGACACAATTCCGCTGCCATTCGACGAACTGCCGGGCGACAAACCCGGCGAAGGCTTCGGGCGAATGGTCAACGTGGACAAGACCAAGGCGGAGATGGCCGAGGCCAAGAGGCTGGCGGACGAAGCTCAGAGCGGCTTTTCCAGCTCGGGCAACGTTCGCTCGAAGGATGCGTATGGGCGGGACAAGCTGTTTATGCCGGCCTCCGAGGCAGGCGCACCGAAGGGTAAAGAAAAATGGTCCGCCGAACTCTGGCGGGAGAAAGGAACGGACTCGCCGTTCTTTCGGCGATGGTTCGGCAGGTCGAAAACGCTGGAATATCAACGCACGGGCAAAACCCCGCTCCCTTGGATTCATCATGGATCGCTTGGGCAGGGCGGCCCGGAGAGCATGACCCCGACAGGATCGATATGGCTATCCCGGCCAGACCCTCCGGGGCTTGTCGGGAGAGTGCCGACTGGCCATGCAGACCGTGGACCTATGACCCAGCTTTACGCTAGGGCCAATAAAATCTGGGATTGGCGCGATAATGCTCACTTGAACGACCTCGCCAAACGCATTTCGGCAGAGGCCGAAAAAAACAATTTCAAGTGGGACGCCGAAAATTGGAAAGAAATAGTCCGCGATGAGCGTGGAAGCGCCGCCCATCTAAACGATTTTGTTTCGGACATAAAAGCTCTCGGATTCGACGCCGCTCAAATCGGACATAATGGCGAACTAGTGATTTTTGACGCTGCTAAAAACGTCAAGTCCGCCGACAACCGAGGGACGTTCTCTCCGGCAGAAGGAAACATTCTTTTCATGCCCGCCGAAAGCAAAGGCCAGCAAAAGAAAATCCTATTGCGGACGAAGCAAGAAATAAGCGATGCAGTCGATAGTCTCGCCGCCGAGCGTGGAATTAGCCGAAACGATGCCCTAAACGAACTCTTGAACTCGGCCCTGCTCGACCCAAAGAGGCCAGAGGGCAAGCGGTCTGAAGGTGATATCACCTTGGCTTTGACGCCGGAGGAAATTGCATTGCTCGAAAAAACTGAAATCGGGCCTAATGAAAGTGCCAAATATAAGGCAGCGATTGCCAAGAAACGAGAAATTTCCGAGCGAGAAATAGGCGTTAAAAACAAACTCTTTATGCCTGCGAATTCGCCCGAACAAAGACGGGCCTCGAAGTTTGGAAAAGACTTCTCGAAGTCAGTCGGTTCGGATAAGGAATTTCTGAAAAAAGCCCGAGCCGACTGGATGGACAAGGGCTTCGCATCGCCGCTTTTTCAGCAGTGGATGGCGGAGTCCGGCGAGCCGGCTTTCGCCCGAGTCCGAGAGGATGGAATCGTCGAGCCGATTAAACTCTTTTATGCCGGCAAGCTGGGCGTTGGGAAGGCCGAAAGAAACGTCGCGAAAATCGGGCAACGGGGGAAAGTGACGAGGCGGGGGGAGTACGTTCCGGAAATACCCGTGAAGCTACTAGAGAATCGGGACGCCGCGAAGGCGGCCCAAGGCGAAAAAAAGCCTCTCGA
The DNA here is from genome assembly GCA_002694885.1 of Opitutaceae bacterium. Lineage (GTDB taxonomy): Bacteria > Verrucomicrobiota > Verrucomicrobiia > Opitutales > Opitutaceae > Pelagisphaera. The sequence continues at coordinate 34,900 of NZNM01000165.1, forward strand.
AGTCGCCACGAACGCCGCCCATGTTTTCGACCCTGACAACCCCGGCCACGTCTCAGCCTACCGGGATGGAATTTCCAACTACCTCGACTCGTTGGCCATGTGGATGGAAGGGCAGGTCGGCTTTGAGGCCGACCTCGCCGCAGCCCGACGATTGCGGGCGGAGCTTTCCTCGTTCGCCGACCCCGTGGCGATGCACGAAGCCCTAGAGACTGTACTCGGCGACATGATTGCCGAGCGGCCCGAGGCAGTCTCGGCGGAATTGCCTGCCGACGTCCGGGCCGTGGAAGCCGGGGCAAGGGCGGACATGGAGAACTTTCGACTCCAACTCATGGACGAAGTCCCGACGTTTGCCGGGCGGCTCGAAGCCCTCGGCTGGCAGGGGCTGAAAACCGGGAAGGGCGAAATCACGATATTCGACCCGAGGAGAGTAAAGCTAATCGTAGATCAAGCCGGCGAGTACGCATTCTTTACGAAAAACCGACCTTTCGGAACAGTCGCCGGCACTTTCGGAGCGGACATGCCGAGCAAACGTTTTTCCGGGTATGGCGACACGGGCGATTTGCGGTTTATGCCGGCCGCCAAACTTTACGGCCCGGTGGAAAACATCGGAGGCATTCGACTGAAAAAAGACAGTAGGTACGGTCCTACCAATACTGCTGTTGTAGGCAGGGGAAAGGCAGCTGAAGAGCATTACATGCATGGCTATTCCTTGCCGGATGAAGTAGCCGCCGAGGCTATCAAGAAGCATAATGATTACGGGGCGGGGCGACTTCTCCATTACGTCGCGGATGGAGACTTTGAGACGAAAGCGCCGAAATCCTTAAAGGCTTGGACCGACATCCAAAAAAGATTGACGGCAGAAATTCAGCGAGAAAGAAACGTCGCAAAAAACGCGGCCCAAGAAAGTAAGGAATTTCTAGCAAAGTACGGGAAGTCAGCCGACAATTTACTTTCATGGAGGTCAGACGCAACTCGGCAATATGGGACTGATTATGACGGCTTAGTATACCGAGGGGAAAAATCGGACAAGGCCGCCAATATCAAAAAAGACGGCATTAAGACGAAATGGGAAGAGCCTTCCAACATCAGTAAATCCATTTATCCTCTTTTAAAAATTGAACTGGAAAACGGCACGTCGTTTTACGAGCAAGTAAGAATATCCGATCACGATCAAGTTTCCGCGAACGCCCCGAGATACTATGAGTATGACTACAGGGCAAAAGACTTTATGGAAGCCTTCCCGAAAATAGAGGAAGACATGCAGGGGCTGGCTTGGGATATGTGGGCGGAGCAAAAAGAGTATTTAGAGGGACTTAAATAGAATCCGGCTCCCGCTCAATCTCTTCTATATAGAAGTCGCCCGCCTCACGCATTAGTGCGGCCAGCTTAACGGCATCGACGGGGGGCTGGTCCAGCCATTTAGGCTCTATACTCTCGCCATCCCATTCCTCGAATACCTCGGCCACGAAGCGAGGGCGATGCAGGTGGACTACGAAAGTCCTGCCGGGAGAATCCCCGATAAGAAACTTCGGGAAGTTCGATTCCCAGCTCTCAGGATCAAAAACCATCCTCGGCATTATTCAGATAATGTTTGCAGGGTAAAGCCAATTGCCCAATTCCGCCGAGCGAATTACCTCGGCCAATAATTAAGCTCTAAATTCGGCGCGGAGTTATGCCCGGAAAGCTATTTCGCTTGCGTCGGTTTTGTCCTGTAATGGCAAATAACGGCATTTTAGGCTTGTTTAGTGGCATTTTTTGGCTAAGTTCTGACGCAAGCGATAAACGATATATATGACTACTAAAAAAAGAGAAAACGCCAATGCTTGGAAAGTGATCATTTCATTCAACGGAGAAATGAGGACAGCTTTTGCGAAGCATGAGTTACTTCTCAGAGTGAAATTTTCGGAGGCGGTAAAGCGTCACTGGAAGGAATCGGCTCTGATGCGATTCGATGAGGCCGAGCGACTCGACTCTAGCACGTGGTACGGGAAAACCTATACCGCCAGCGGCAAGTTACTCGAATATAAAGTCATCTGGAAGGTCGATCTAATTAAGCAGGCAGCCTCTCGGCTAGGGGCTTTGGGCGGGGCGGCTGGGCGAGGAAAGGCGAAAAGGCGCGGAAACTCGATTTATTACAAAAAGTTAAGGGCGATGCAAAAAAAGAAAAAAAAGAAAAAAAAATAAACAAAATAAACAAAATAATTTTGAGCGATTAGTTCAAATAAAAAACACAAATAAGTTCATCTTCTAGATTAAGAGTAAAGTGCAAAAAAGTTTGAACATAAACAAATTTAGTCCAGTCTCAGAAATCGTAAGCCAAATCAACCTATATGGAGACAGGCTGGACATATGATTCGCACAATATGCATTATTTGCAGAAATCGCGCAAAATGTGTGAATAACTTTTATCCGGTCTGTCTTCGGAAAAACCATCCGAATGACAGAGACAACCCAGACCCAGCAGAAGCCCCTACTAATAACCAGAGCCGAGACAATGGCTCTCCTCCAATGCGGACCCAGAACGTTATCACGTTGGGCCGCCAGATTCAAGTTCGCAAAGCTCGGGCGAAATTACGTCCGGGCTGACGTCGAGAAAAAGATTGCCGCCCTCGTCGAGGAGGCGGCGTGAGGATAACGCTCGCATCCGATCCCGGCAAGTACGGCGGATACGCCGTGGCATTCGGCTCGCTCGACAAGGTAGAGCTTTACCCTTGGTCTGAAGAAGACGAGTGGCTCGCTTACCTCGACGAACTGGTAAACTACGAGGACTCGAAAGGGATTGAGGCTGCCGTCGAGCTAGTACCCTCGTATGCCGGCAAGGCCGTTCCCAGCAGCACAAGCTTTGTGCTGGGCTACAACTACGGCTTCATATGCGGGAGTATTCGGGCAATGCGAATCCCGCTTCACCTTTACCGTCCGCAGGAGTGGCAGAAAGGATTGCCGGGCTTGCAGGGGCTTTCCGGCAATCCTCGCAAAAAGAAACTTCGCGATCATGCGGTCAGGCTCTTTCCGAAGCTCAAAGGCATCACGCTGAAGACC
>NZNM01000001.1 GCA_002694885.1 Opitutaceae bacterium
TCTTCTCTTCGGCAGAGAATTTGCGCCGGGTCTTACGGCGTATCTCTTTCACATGTTTTTCGGCCGATCCTTCCGGCCCGGATTTCTGTCTCATCTTCGCTCCCTTGGCGGGCTACGATGTGCCAGAAATCCTCCTTAAGCAATTTGGCCGATCTGTCTCATGGTCGCTGACGGGGAACACGGTTACCCAGGCCAACTGATCAAATAAGTGCTGCGAGGGAATCATGTCGTTTGTTCCAATTTCAACGTCTCATCTTCTGTTTTGGCCGCGCGGATCTCGGAGCCTGTCAGCTTCCGAACAAAGATAACGGGCCGTTCATCAGAGACTTTGAAGTCACCAACCGGCAAGTTTCCATCATACGCCCAAGCTAGGCCCGACCCCAATCCAGTTGCCGTCCACAAATGTGCCTTGAGTGAAAAGAGTTCAGGGTACAGTCGTTGAAATGCTGCTCGACCAGCCGGACCGTGCCAGCGCCAATCATATTGTTCGTCTTGTGAAAGCCCGTCTCCTGTGCGTCCCTGATCACTATAATTGCTATGCAGATAAGGTGAAAATCGGTCCAATTCTTGAGCTGTCGGGAGTCGCCAATCATTGTACGATCCAGCCCGTATCAGGCATTTACCTTCTTTGTATCCGTGCTCAAAAGCGGAAGCAGCTCGCTTTTCATGGCCCATATATGCCATCGTAGCGCCGACTCTGTATCCAACGTCAACGCCCTGGCCAAAAAGACGAACAGCGTCGCCCCAACGCAATTTTATAGGGTCCCCAACGAACCCATTTCCTGTCCAAACCATGCCCCAAGGTGCCCGCTGCCACATCAGCCCGCCGGTTTCATCAGTGACTGTGCCATCATCATTGTCGATATAGTTGCCAAGTGGGGTACGGATGCGCTTCGCGACCATTTCAGAAAGCGGCTTGTCATTCGCTCCCGTTCCGAAATGTGTGTAATTCGTCGACTTCGCTTCTTTTAGCGTCGGCGCCCCGATACCGACGCTGATAGAATGCGCTTCGGAAGGCGAAGCGCGCTGATCGCTGCGTGTCGCACTCCCAGTGCTAGAACTGACGAATGCCCCGGATTTAAGCTGATCCAGGAAAGCGATGATCCGATCAGGGTCGGGCGCATCTTTCCATTGCAATCGAGAGCGATCATCACCCGTCCAAAACGCCAGCGTGCCGTAATTAAGGACGCGCCCAATGATGCTTTGACCCATATCTGTCTGGACTTTATCGGTGAGGGGGAACTCCCGTTTCACACGAGAGACAAAGCCCGCAACCATTCGCAGCTTCTTTCGGTCCTCGATCTCATAGGCGTGAGTGTAGCGATGATAGAGAACCCTTGCGAAAATTGGGAGGAGTCCAAGCCCAAGACCAAGACCTGCAAGCTCCTGCGGTAACCCAACTCCGTCTGATAAAGCATCGAAAAATGGACGTTTAAGGACCCAAAGCCCAATGACGCCGGCAGCCGCCAGAATACTACCCCAATAACTCAGCCATGCCGGCCGCAGGCGCAAGATTTCGCGGCCGCTCCGAGAGATGGATTTAAACTGCGTTGGTATCATCATTCATCCCCCGAAAAGTGGATTTTCGTTTGCTCAGAAGCCATTGGTCTTAACCGTTCAGTGTCAATGATAATCGGCAAAAAACGACTCCGATACTCATTTCGCAAATAATCGATCAACGCGCGCTAGGCATGTGAGTTTTCATTGACCTAACTTGAGAGTTGAACACTTGCATCTAACCATAGAGGTTAGGTTCGATTGAGGCCCCGAAAAATGAGCATGGCCTCTAACCCTGTCGACGCATTTTCCAGATGAAACTGAGCGCCGTGGCGCATCGCTACGGCTTCGATGTGACGCAGGCCGAACCCGTTGCCGTCTGTCTCTTTGCTGCGGCCCAAAGCTGCCAAAACATCTAAATCTGTATCCTCGACCCCCGGCCCAAAATCGCGCACACTCAACGAAAAGCGATTGTCTTCCCGTCTGAGGCTAATAATGACTTTCGTACCCGTTGGCGCATTCTTCAGGGCGTTTGAAACAAGATTGACCAAGGCGCTCTCAATAAGCGGTCGAGACCCCAGTAACTCTGCGCTTTGCTTGGGGATATCTGTCTCTAAGCTGACAGAACGCTCGTCAAATGCATCTCGATAGAGCGAGATCACCGATTGAATAACATGCTTGAGATCAAGCGGCTTCATCGAAAATCCTGGCGTGGCTTCGATTTTCGCAAGCTCCAATGTGTGAGTAACCAGCTGGATCAATCGGTCCGCTTCTTCCGCAATGTCTGCGTTGCCGGTCTCTGCAATCCGGACCCGTAGTTTTGAGATCGAATGATTGAGCTCATGCGCCGCGACCTGGCTATAGGATTCAAGACCGCGAAGAAGCCGTTCAACTTCGTCTAACGCCTTGTCGACATTTGCGCTCAGTTTCGAAAGGTCATCGCTTGTTTTCTGTCGTTCACCGCTCAGGATTCGCGCCGTCAGATCGCCGTCTTCAACGCGTTGGAAAACGGAATTGATCTGGTTCACTTGGCTTCTGAACCGATGGTTCATGAGCCCGAGCAATAGCGAGCTGATAATACCCAATGCCAAGACCGCGATAATCATGACAGGCACAAACCAACGGTTCAGAGATTCTCGGGCCGAAAGCCGGCGCCCTACAAAAAATGAGAAGTCTGGTTCAACGGTTATACGGTGCATCAGAAAAGGCCCTGCAGAGAGACCAATATCTGTCCCATCTAGCTCTGCCCATGCGCCCTCTGCAATGTCGGGAACTATTGAAGCGTTGCCAATGATCTTCTCGTCGCTCGCATTTGCGAGTAAATAAATGCTGTCGCCCGGATCGTTTTGGCCCGCCCTCATGCGGGCATTTATGTTGGAAGATAGAACCGCAATATCGGGAATAGTCCCGCGTTCAGGTGCACGCTCAAGCATGATCGCAATATCTCGAGCGACATCGGCTTTTACCGAGTTCTCTACCGCCGAATTAATCGCGCCATAAGCCGTCACGCCTGCAATCAAAGCAATGAGGCCCGTCACCACTACATTTACGAAGAGCGCGATCGTGATTGGCGTGTTTGAGAACACTTGACCTCCTAAGCGTCCGCGGAATGATCGTTTTCCCGAGTGCTAATGACGCGAAACGAGCTATTCGTCATCTAACCTATTCGGTTGGATCGCCGCCTGCTGGGCGATTGATGCCGATACCGTTTCGGCATTACCACTGATAAACACCAAAAGCTCGACCGGCCGAGCTCCGTTATTCTCAAGGCTGANTTCGATAACAGTATGTTCGCCGGGAGGGATAAAACAGGGCAAGCGAGGGGCGCTTGTCGCTGGGCACGCAACTTGTTCCCAACGCGCCTCTGATTCAAGACGGCGAGAGACTGACATTGAGATCGACTCGGTTGTTTCGATATATTCGTGCCCGACAGGCTGAACATAGATAGTTGTTCCATCACGCCCGTTCACGGGCAGTTTCACCGAGTCAGCCTCGAGCGGGTCTAGGCTTGCCTCAAATTCGAGGCCGATCGTAAGTTTGACTTCGCGCAAGCCACCTATAATGCCACTAAACAGTGGCCGTTCATCTGCTTGGGCAATGATCGAGGACGGAAAAAGACGTTCAATTTTTCGTAGTGCCGCCTCATCGTCTTGAGCAAGCGTTCGAGCGGCCGAGACCATGTCTCGAACCGATGCACGAATGGTTGAGCTTTGCTTATCAAGTTCAGCTTCTGACCGTGATTGCGTCTGAAAAGGACTGTCAGAGGACAAACGCCGGAGCAAGGCAAGTCGCGCTTTGGCGGCAATCGCCATGCCGTGAGCATCCCCTTCCATTTGCCGATTTAGAAACTGAACTTCTGTTTTGTAAAATGCGCTCGCCAAAGATGAGTCGTAGGATCCCTCTTCAGAGATCGATACATGTTGTGCTGGCTCCGAAACGCAGCCGACCAGCGCTGCGGACGTCAAAACCAAAATGAGTTGAAATATGAGTTTCAAGAGTATCTAACCTCGATTGTTATGCGCGCATTCAGCGATCTTCGGATAGGTTAGTCAAAATCACTATGGATGGCGAAAGAAAATGCTGAGCGGCAATAAAATATTGATTGTTGAAGATGATCCTGAGATGACATCGCTCTTCAGCGATGTCGCCAGCGAATTGGGATATCAAATCGGCGTTGCGCAAACGCTTGATAAGGCGAAACAAGAGAGCGCTGAACATCTACCAGATCTCGTCATCCTTGATCGCATGCTCGCAGATGGCAGCGACGGCCTTGGCTACTTAGAATGGCTGAATGCTTTGGAAGGAAAACGCCCGGGGATACTCGTCGCAAGCCGCTTGACCTCAGTCAGTGACCATGTCCTCGGACTAGAGTTGGGGGCGGACGATTATATCAATAAGCCATTTGAGCGAGAAGAATTGAGAGCCAGGTTGCGCGCCGTTGCGCGCCGGGTCGCGTCTATTCGGGTCCCCGCCAGCGTCATCATATTTGACACACTTGAAGTGAGAACGCTGAACCGCCAAGCACTCGTTAAAGGCACGCCATTAGCGCTTCGACCGCAGTCCTTCTCCTTGTTGAATGCGATTGCCGAACGCCAAGGAGAGTGGGTCAGTCGAAAAGCGCTGTGGCACGAGGTCTGGACCGATTACCGAAACCTCTCTCCGCAGGATACAGTCATCAATACGGCCATAAGCCGCTTGCGAGGGGTCTTGTCGTCGGTTGAAGGCGCCCCTGAAATTGTCAGTGAAGACTTAGGCTACCGTCTGGTGCGAGCGAACGAGCTTTAAAAATGAAGATCTTTTTGGACGATGAAAGAGAGACGCCTGATGGCTGGGTTCGATGCTTTTGGCCAGATGAAGTCATCGAGCACCTTTATGCCGGCAATGTCTCAGAGGTCAGCCTCGATCATGATCTCGGGGATGATGATCGCGGCACAGGATACGACGTGCTCCTATGGATTGAAGAGGCGGTGGCAGACTTCGGTTGGAGCCCTCCAAAGCTTGGTGTCCACTCTGCAAACTCGCCAGCGCGCCAAAAAATGGAAGCTGCAATTGCGCAGATATCGAAGCTCGCTGAGGCCCATAATTATTGGGAGAAACACCATGAACGAGGTAATTTCCTGATATCCTGGGATGGCGCGAAGCCAGCCTGGTTTGCTGGGGAAAACGCCGAACCTATAATGCTGAAAGAGAGCGCGGGCGCATCCCGCTTTTTTGAACTCGGCGATGGCACCCTGCTGGGCAGTGTTAATAGCTGGAGATGCTACCAAGAAGAGTTTCAGAAGGCAGGATGGCGACGTCCACTCATCCCTGGCCCAATGTCCATTTGGAATGGAAGCACAGGCGAGCGTATTCTCGCTTTACAGGGACATCATTTCGGCGAGGTCAAAGGCGCGGAGATCCTCGAAGATGGACGTTTGATCACTTGGGGGCGCGATTACCTTCTTCGGGTTTGGGACCAGCAATCCGGGGCTTGCAAAGACGTGATCCCTCTGCCGCTCTGGCCCGACCCACATAACAAAAAAGCGACTTTGTCTTGCAACATGTTCACGCAAATGAAGCCGTCTGAAAAACAACGTTATGTCGATACGCGCCATTTGCCAGCGCCCGACATCGAGATTGACTGGATTACTGTTCCAGGCGCGCCGCAGAGAAGCTTCAGATACGTCGTAGAGAACCGATCTGAGCAAAACATTGTGAAGCCCTGGGAACCAAGTCTTACAGAGCACGGGGCTCACCGCATCCTAGACGTCGCGGACGCCGAAGCGGGTTATTCAACCTGGGATCTTTTAGCCGATGGTCGTCTTCTTGGTGGTGGGACCACCTATGGCACGAGCGGCTTATTTTATGTTTGGGACGGAATGTATCGTCTCAGGCTTCTCATTGTAGGCAGATCCGATTGTAACATGCATCTCAAAGGAGAGATCGCGCCAAACACGATCCTGTTGGAGAATCTGACCGGCATGGAGAGCGTAGACGCCTATAAGTTCGTACTTTGAGCGCATTGTCTGCCGTTAAACCCGAAACAGCCTATTGCAGGCGCATATAACAAGATTGGTTACTTGCCTCGAACTTCCATCTCCTTGAAGGTTCAGACTGAAACGAAAAGTCGGTGCCCGCTATAAATCCGCGGCCTCCACTTAAATCGGGCGAAGAAGCGCACAGCGGCAAAACGAGGGATCAATGAAAACAATTGCGATTGCGATATTTGGAGCCATCTCTTTGGTCTTGTGCGGCATTGCAAACGCGGCGCCCCAAGATCACTTTGGTGGAGACTATCTACCCGCAGCCGCCGAGGTCGCTGGTCACTTCAATTGCGACGAAATCGATGATGATCAATTCACAGATTTCTGGGCATGCAAGACGAAGATCAATGTTGGCCAAGGCTTTGGCTTGGTCGACCTTAGGGTTATGGTCAGGCATCGATCTCCTCCATTTTCCGGCGGGGTCGTCAAATACATATTCGAAACCCCGCGCAATCGATTGATCAGAGATACATCCTTCCGGGGGATGGTAGGGCTCGCCCAGTTTTTTGGGGCGGACGTCTCTGAAAAACTCAACACCCAAGAGAACTATAAGTCTTACTTGCGCGGGCAGGATGTCTTGGAAGTCCAAGGTCTTCTTTTTGAGGTCTCAGAAACGAGCTCTTCGTTTAAGCTGACAGTCCAAGACGCGGATGGAGAACACACCCATGTTTCAACGCTCGCCAAGACCGAACCGGACACGGAGCGGTGTTGGCAGACAGACGGTCTGCCTGGCTGGCACATAACCTGGTCTCATAGACACGCCACCATCGAGCCGGCCTTCAAGCCTTTGTCTCCCGACTACGAAATGATCGCCGGCTCGTTTAATATTACGCCTGAAAGCGTGACGCCGAGTTTTAGAGAGGCTTTTGGGCGGGTCCGCGATGGACAATATATCACGATTTTTGTCGATAGCGTCCCGATCTATCAAAGTAGATGGGTCGAAAAAAAGGTACCGACCTGCTGCACGCTTTATGTGGAAACTCCGATGCCGAAACAGCTTCTCTTCTCAATGGCTGATGGGGAGGAGGCCATCATTTTGCTTTCACGCGACCCAGCAGGAGAGCGCGTTATTGCCGCAAGCCGCATAGATCTACCGAATATCGGTAAGGCAGCAGATCGGGCGATCGGTGGGCGATTTGAAAGAGCGACCGCCGAGCGCCTAGGGCAGTGTAGGCGATAATTGGCCGGAGACTAGTTTGCGCTGGCGGTTTCAGCGATGGGTCGCTTTGATATACGGCATGGGTAAATTGAAGCAGGGGATACTGTGCGATGAATGCTTCCAAAAAAATCACTCACCGACCTTCATGGGCTTCATATTGGAAGTCGTGGCTGGCAATCGTAGGAATTCTGGGAATACTCGCGGTAAGCTCAAGCATTCGCGAAGCAGTGATTGGTTCCTCGTCGCAGCTACAGAATCCATTTCCATTGATTGCTCTCATTCCCGCAGCACTGATTCTTTTTCGGGCTCTGATCCATCGGTACAGCAGGACTTATGAAATCGAAGACAATCGTCGTATCCGAAATACAACCGGCATTGTTTCGCGCGCGCGCCGCGAGTTCCTTTTGTCCGATAAAATTCAAACGGATCTGAAGCAAAGCATAATAGGACGGCTGTTAAATTACGGAACCCTGCGCTTCTGGACCGGCGATGAGCAAAGCGGCTTTGCCTGGATCGACGTGCACGATCCCGCGCGACGTGAAACAGAGGTGAAGCGACTTGTTACATCGAAGCCCAGTTCAGCGGGTAGCGAGACAAAACCAGCTGAAAGAGAGCCCCGTTCGGAGACGCACTCAGCGCCTGAGCAGGTGATGCCGATAGACGCCGCGCCGCCGGCAGGCACGCAACTCGCCGACCGTGTTGTTATTTTGCCGCCGCTTCTAGGAATAATCCAAGCCGTGGCGGCGCTCCCAAAATACATTGCAAAGAATGAGAGCATTGATCGAGATCATAGATTTGTTCAACGCGGTGAACCGCTCATTTCAATTCAGGTGCCTTCTAGAGACCTCTCTTTCGGCAGACAAAACTATGAGCTGGTGACAATACCAAGTCCTGTCACAGGTATTGTAATCAAAACAGGGTACAGCTCTACGAAGGAGAGCCGAGACTTCAACTTGAAGGCCTACTCCAAAACGAGTCCAAGCGATCTGATTTTGACAACAATTATTCCGGTCAAGGGCTTCTCGAATCCGGACAACGGGCAGATCATCTTCAGCGATCTTCGTTCAGCCCTTTGGGCGCATCGTGAGTATTTATTCCGCAAACAGAAATTCGCCAAGCATCCTTCCAAAGCACGTTTCGTGAGCGCGTTTCAAACCGATGAGGGGGTTCGCTCACTGCTTGATGAGCTGTCTAATCAAGACTGCGAAATTGCTGATGCGAAGCTCTATTTTCACGAGTACATCAACGAAATTTGGTTTAAACGCGCGGATCTGCGGCCTTTTCTTCGCCACCTTGTCGATGAGGAGGCGCTCCGAAACTTTTTGGAAATTTGGAAGACGGTCCCATTGGACCAAAGCCTTGAGGCGGCTTTGAGAGCTTTGGGAGAAGATGCGTGAGGGCGCTCAGTCACCGATGCGGCTAAAGCAGTGATCGATCCATTCGGTGACTGCCGTTGATTCTCCTAAAACCAGACATAACAAAACCGCTGATTGACCCCAAAGATCCGACGCCACAGCTCGACCTTTCTGAAGGAGCAAAAGAACCCTATTACATATCAGTTTCAGAATTGACTATTCTGAAACTGATATGTAATAGGGTTTTATGAACGTTATTCAGCTTGACAACTTTCGATCGCACACGACACCGTTGGCAACCATCGTGCGAGTGGGTGACTTCAATCAACAGTTTGCCCACTATCAGTCGCAAAACCTATTGCCGGGTAAGCGCGCGGTTATTGATGCCTACAACGTAAAGAGACAAGCAGACTTGCTGAACGACCTAAGGGCAGTTGGGTTTGAGTTAATATTGGATACCAAAGCCGCGGAATTAGCCTGTCCCTTCAAATGGAATGGTCAATCCCGAAAGGCCGACTGGCTTCCCAGCGAACCCAATCGTGCTCTGAGTTCCAACGACTTCAACGAGAGCATGGCAACAAGTATAGCAGAGCTCGCTGTCGAGAATAAGTTCCACATTGTCTTGGCACCTAGTCGATATGTATCCGACGCATCTGCGATAAAGACACTCGAACAAGACCATGAGTTTATGATGGTGCTCCGAAGTGCACTTGACCGGGCCGGTGGGAGTCACATCGCCATAGCATCCAGTTTTATCGGAAGACTGACCTTGCTTGGCATGGAAGACGTGACCAAACGAATGGTCAGTTTGAACCGAGATGCCCCCACTTCAGCTTTGTGGTTGAGACTATCTGGAATGCGGCGAGACCCCAGCGCTCAAAGGATTACGAAAACCGCTCGACGGCTTCAATTTTTACAAGAATCCGGTCTGCCTATTGTATTGGATTATGCAGCGGGCCTGGAGCCATTGTCGCTAGCTGCTCTGGGAACTACGAGCGGTCTTTCTTTTGGCGCTTTAGCCAACGACCAATTTTCAGATTCAACTTGGGTAAAGCCCTCAAAGTCAGTCGAAAACTCAGTAGGTGATTCTGGTCGGCAGCAATTCGCAAGAGCGCCAGGTCTTGGACGAAACTTCAGTCACGCGGAGTTGCAGTTGATGTCTGAAGCGCCAAAAGGGAAACGCTTGCTATTCGACCCATCAAATACGGGAATTGGGACATTCGAGGAATTCAAATCAAAGTCAAAAGAGACCGCATTGCGTGAGGCCGTTGAGGCGATAGCGGGGCTTAGTGAAGTTCCAAATACAAGACGGCCGGATCATGTCAAAACGACTCATATTGAGCAATGCGCGCGCAAAGCTCGGCAGCTTTCCAGATTGGAACTTAATGGAAATCGAGCAGCAGAACTCAAGGTTAAGTCTCCGGAGAGTCTGACAAGACGGTTGTCAGAGTATGCTTTATCTTTGGATAGAACAGGATCAGCTTTGGAAAAAATAGTAAGTGACTCAAGCCTCCGACTCACCGGATCGAAAACGCTGCCGCATCTAGGCAAATCTAAAAAAAGTGACGAAATGGGTGAAACACAATGAGCGACGCAGCGGTATCTCGAGTTTTAAACACTTTGCAAAAAGACGGCGGCCTTCAAGGCAAGGACATCGCTACGCTGACAAACGTCTCGAAAGCGACGGTGCATCGTTGGATAACCGGAAAAGCTGCTCCTCAGCCAAAAAACGAACTCATCATTTCTGACCTGAATTATGTGGTTCAAAAACTTAGAGACTATTACAAGCCGAAGAATATTCGTCTTTGGCTCCATTCAAGGCATCCTCAATTAGGAGGAGAGCGAGCGATTGATTTAATCCATCAAAACAGAACAGATGAAGTGCTAACAATTATCGCTCGTCTGGATGCAGACGCATTTGTTTGAGCCGTATTTATGCGCCGTACTCTGCGAGATATCGAATTAATTGATGACGTCGAAGCGTTGCCGACGGAATCATTTTCCGGCGACGTGTTTCGACTGATTCAAGATGGTCGGGATCCCACCACCTGTTGGCATCCGGAAGGTAGGTGGGACGATGGAGCATTCGATGTTCTTTACACTGCGACCACTGAGCAAGGCGCATTGGCCGAAGTGCGGTATCATTTGTCTCAACAGCAACCATTTATGCCAGACTTTTTGAAACGTCGTATGTTTCGCATTCCAGTGAAAGAAGTTGAAGTCGTCAATTTGTTGGATCTAAGTCTTTTAGAGAAGCTCGGAGTGGATCTCTCCGCTTGGGGGAAATCAGATTATGTGTCCCGTGGAACTGAGTACTTGCGGACTCAGGAAATCGCCGCGGTTGCTGAATTTCACGAGAGGGAAGCGCTGCTTGTTCCTTCTGCGCGTTCCCCAGATGCGAACCTCGTAGTATTGACGCAAGCCAGCGTTGATCTGCATTGCGGTGAACCTGAGGATCTTGGATTAGTGGATATTTGAATTGGCGCATCTTCACACACGTCCAACGCCTTAATTGGCGAATGCGCTGTGCGCCAATCTATTGGGGCGATAATCATAGACTAAACCCTTCATTAAGAGGAATAGAGCAAATTTTGCAAAATAGGCTGCTGAGCGCTCGCGAAAGCTCGCACGCTATTTGATCACAAGACCCGCCGGGAAGGGTTTAAAAACCGGATTTGAACGATGACGAGATTGGTCTGCCTCCCGAAAAGTGGTCCGTTATTTGAGTTAGTTCCGGCTTCAGATATGGAGCTGAGACATGGGCAAGAGAGCCAAGCCTGAAGAGATTAT
>NZNM01000004.1 GCA_002694885.1 Opitutaceae bacterium
ATTGTATGGAACGCCATAGCCACTGTCGCCAACGTCGTCTCGAGCATTGATACGCATCCATTCACCGCGACGGTTTCGTTCACGAAGTGTTAGGTTTCCTATCATTCGAGCACCATCTTCTTCAGGACGTAGTTTGAAGTCTTCTCGGAGACAACGTGTGACAATCTCCAGGTCTTCTGCGAGATTGTTGCTCTCGTTTTGGGATTGGAATTTTCCTAGTCCCCAGCCCTCGGATATGTAATACATTTCACGAAGGGTGGATGATTTCCCATCATCGATCATGCTTTCTATGAATTCAATAACATGCAGCGCTCTAAGCAACTGTTTTGCAGAGCCGAGGCTCGTAGCATCACGAATTGTCTGTTTTCGCCCGTACTTGTAAACGCCGAGTTTGGTATCGAATCCAATGTTGTTTTTTGTACGAACGGGTAACGTCATCGTAGGGGGCTCCCCTTTGACGATTCGATCGTACATTTCACGAACAACATCATGGAGAGCCGTCTTTGTTTCCTCAATGGATTTTCGATCAGCCATCAGTAATCACCTCCGAACAACGTTGTTTGCATCGTCTCACCAGGGGAGGCACTCGTTTCAGATTCATCCACGCCGTCATCGTCTGAACTTTCATTCTCATCCAATGGGATATCGTCTTCGGGGAGCGGAGCATTAAGCGCTTCTTCTTGTCTTCGAATCTCATCCAGCAATTTTTCATCCATTTTTGTTGCACCGATGACTTCTTGAGAGCCTCGATAAAAGACATCGGTTTCATTCCAATCGCCTTTCTCTAAGTTTGCAAGGCTGTATGAAATGACCGTTTGTACTCCGGGTTGCAACGTTTCAAGTTTCCAAGCCCAAACGCCCATTGCTTCTTTTCTTCCACCCAGATTATTGTTCACCATACTCGCACCCTGTCGTTCAGGCCAATTGACAAGCATGGTGTACGATCTTGCGCGAGAGGTGTAATTGTAGAGCGTGATGTGGACATCGGTTTGTTTGGTCGCTTTATTCCATGTTGTTGTTGTCTCTGCTATTACCGCAGACATGATCTTGGTGATTGAAGCAGCCAAGTCTGGGACTGGGAGTTCAAGCAAAGAAGCAGACTTCTCCGCGATGGCTGGAATGATGTCATTGATAAGTTCGAATTTCTCTTTTGTCTTCCCCATTTTTTTCTGCTTTTCCAAATGCTTCCTGAGCCCTCGTCCCATTTCCAGCATCGCTTTGCGCGCCTCTTCCATCACTGTTTCATTATCAGAAAGTGCTTCCTTTGCCTCGGATGTAAATTGAACGTTGGTGCTTGCGAGATGGACAAGAATTGCTGCGGGGCCTTTGGGGACGCCCCGACCACCCGCTTGATCCAAACCATATTGTCGCCAATCCACGCTTTCAATCGCTTTGGTCAACAAGCAACCACCTTGCTGATACATAAGAGGGACGCGATTTGCAAACCGAAGTATTTCCACTGGCTTATCTGCCGTCATCCCCTCACCAAAAATCAAGCCAACCTCCACTTGGAATGGATTGCCTTGAGCAACGCTTGGCGCCCGAGTCATGGTGGTGACGAATTTTGAATCGATGGTTTTTGAAAGACCCTTTTTGATCAGCAATTCCTCGATAGGAGAAAGGCACGAGGTGGGCGGGTTGAGTAGTTTGACCGATTTGCCTTTGAGTTGACGTTCCCCTTGAAACGCTTCAAGCAGTGCCCGAACTTGTTGTGCAGACAAAGACTTCGGTTTGAGTTTCTCTTCAAGTTCAGAAACCTCACACAGTTCTTTGGCTGCACGCTGAGAGACACCAGAAAACGTACGTCGGAGGAAGGTTGTCATTCTCGATTCAGTGGATTCGGAGCAAAGACGCTGAAGTTGGCCTAATTCGATTCCTTTTGGGTGTGGCTTGATGGCTTCAACCCGCCCAGGCAGACGCTCCGTCACGCGCTGCCAGTGATGTTTTTCCCCATCGGGATCGATGAACATAATATCTGCATGAGGATTAACGATACTTGTCATTCGGAGGTATTGCCAAACAGATTGGCGCCCGCGCTGATATTTCGCTTTCATTGTCGTTCTGATTCGGAGCCCGTGGACTTTCTCTCCCCAATCTATACGGTCTTGATTTGATTTAATGGCCTTATTTTTTCTTGTATCGAGGCCGATATCAACCGAAACCGCTGTTGCCTCTTTTGCAATTTTTGATTCTACATGGGTTGGATCGCCAGTTGTCAATTGTGAATACATGACCACACCGGTTATTCCAATACCTTGTTGCCCCCTAGACTGCCGAATAGCGTGGAACCGAGAACCAAACAACAACTGGCCGAACACCTTTGCGATACTCGCTCGTGGAATTCCTGGGCCGTTGTCTTCAATTTCTACCTGAAGGATGTCCTTTTTGTTGTCGATTTTTGATATCTTAACGATAATATCAGGCAAAATTCGTGCCTCTTCACATGCGTCTAAGGCGTTATCAACCGCTTCTTTTACTGCAGTAATGAGAGCTCTGTTGAGGGTATCAAATCCAAGAAAGTGTTTGTTCTTCTCAAAAAATTCTGAAATTGCAACCTGCTTTTGGTTTGCTGCCATTTTTTCCGCAATGCTCACATCGACACATCCACCTCTGGTCCTCCTCCGTCCATGACTTTGGGCCAGCAGGTAACAGCAGTCCATTGGCGAGGCTACTTGATATTTCGGCCCGTTGCAGACGTAAACGATGCAATATTGTTTCAAATTGCAGAAGCCTTAGCGTCATCAGTTCCCAAACGCTTCGGCTTTCCACGGCCGAATAATTCCTGAGAAAGCACTCATTGCAACGGTCAGTGGACTAGCGAGATACAACTTTCCAGGACCCGATCGACCTTGGAAATTTCTGTTAATTGCAGATACAGTAACTTGTTCAGAATTCATTGAAACCCCTGGACCTGCTCCGATGCAGGCACCGCATCCGGGATCGATGAGCTTCACACCAACGTCAAGGAAAAGCTGGTGCCAGCCTTTGGAAACAGCCATGTCTTTGACAATTCCAGAACCGTATTGGATGTAGAATTCAACACCCTCCTTGACCGACAAACCCTGCTCTTTCGCAGCTTGACAAACCAGTGCATAATAGGCCATATCATCGGCTTTACCAGCCGTACAAGAGCCTCCGTATGCAATATCGATTGAAACGTCGCCAATATCATCGATGTAAGCACCGTTCGTGGGGTCGCTGGGAACACCCTCGTCAGGATTGCCCGGGTGTGCAACCATTGGCCGAATGGATGAGAGGTCAATTTGATGNATTCCTCCATCGTAATGTGCNCCCTTGTCCGGTAGAATTGCTCGGCTACGNTGTTCANTCATGTCAAGGTGAGGCATNTGTTTTTCCATCCAATCGTACAACACNTCATCTGCTTCACANATTCCAGTTCTTGCCGAGCATTCTGTTGCCATGTTGCAAAGTGTTGCGCGCTCATCCGCAGACAGAGATTTCAGCCCAGGTCCGCCAAATTCCATTGAACGATTGAGCGTTAATTCTTTTCTCGCATGATCTGCAAGGATGTACAAAATAACGTCTTTGGCAGTACAACCTTCGCTGAGAGTTCCAGTGAGTTCGAAACGAATCGACTCTGGAACCTTTACAAATGTAAATCCAGCAGAAACCAGATTGGCGTACTCTGTCGCCCCAACACCCCAAGTCAAGGCATTCGATGCACCGCCCATGCACGTATGGGAATCAGTGGCTTGAATAAAATCCGATATTTCGATAAATTCCTCACGAGCGACTTGGTGGCAAATCCCTGGGGAAATGCCGTCCACAGCCGAGTAATCTCGAACCCCAGTGTGGGCTTGAAATGCATTTTGTAGATGCCGCAATGTTTCGACCTTATCCATAAACGGCACGAACTTTGGATTGTGATGTGCATAGAGAAGGTGATCTTCAAAGACGCCGAATTTCTTTGGGTTGGTTAATTTGTAGTCCTTTCCGTATGTTTCTTGAAGAAAGGTGTGGACCTGAGCAGTTGTGAACTCATGTGAATATCCTCCCTGAACTTGTGCGATAACGGGGTCATCGGGTTTGACACAGACGCCATCTGGCTGTCCAACAAGATTTCGAGCGATTATTTTCTCAGCCATCGTCATCGGGCGTTGTTCCATAGGCAACTCAGGGAGTTTAATGTCGCCAGCTTTCAATCGCTTTGAGAATTCAAACAACCCCCCTGATTCGAGAATAAGGGCTGTTACTTCATCGTATTGCGAGGTAAATTCATCCAGTTCCAAGGTTTCCCCATTCTGCAAGCGTTTGAGCATTTCATGGTCACCCATTAATTGACCAAGGTTGATGTTGTTGCGTTCATGGATTGGAGCAAATGATGCTGCAATGACAATTCGGATACCAGCCCAGCGCTCACATTGCGCAGCAGTTTCTCGACTTGATCCAGTGCCTTTTCGTTGACCTGAAACAATCACTTCAAAATTACCGTCGATGAGGGCATTCTCACTGAAGACACGAAGGCCGTTATGCAACAATCCAGCGTACGCATTTTTAGCAATCATTGCGGGCTCATGATCGAAACAAACCCACGCAGGCGTCATTACATCGGTATTGATGTCGTCTAAGAGGTCCTCAACCTCCAAATCTTCCATTCTCAAGTCAAGACCTTCGTACAATTGTTGTCGTATCAAATCAAGGTCTTTCGTGAGGAACAAAATGCGCTTACCGGGTGTCAGCGAAACTGAATTCGGCCCCCCTTGCATCCGCAACCCCATTCTACTCAGGGGCCCTTGTGGTTTAACCAATTCGCTACCGACGCCTCATTGTCCAAAGGACCATATTGGAATAAGGTTTAAAAACACCTTGCCAATCGTTGAAATATCTATTTCTCAATGTTCTTGAGGTGATATGTTATGGATGATCAGCAAGTTGAAGATATTGTAAAATGCCCTGAATGTGGTGGACGAAGCCTAACGCGAGACGAAACCCGAGGAGAAGTCACATGTGATGATTGTGGACTTGTGTTGGAAGACAACGTTATCGATCAAGGTGCCGAATGGCGTGTGTTCTCACCAGAACAAGGCGATCAGAGGGCGCGAACCGGGGCACCTATGACCGTTATGCTTCACGACAAAGGGCTGTCAACCGACATTGACTGGCAGAACAAGGACTATTCTGGAAAAACCATCAATTCACGCTATCGATCACAATTTTATCGAATGCGGAAGTGGCAAAAACGAAGCCGGGTAAGCAACGCAACCGAACGCAATCTTGCAATGGCTCTTGCTGAACTCGATCGAATGGCAAGCCGTCTTGAACTCCCTAAGACCGTTCGAGAAGCTGCAGCTGTGAATTACAAAAAAGCAGTCGACAAGCGACTTATTCGCGGCCGGTCGATTGAAGGCGTTGCGGCAGCATCGCTCTATGCTGCATGTCGCCAGTGCGGCGTACCTCGGACACTTGATGAAATCGGACAAGCCTCAAGGACTGGGCGAAAAGAAATCGGGAGAACTTACCGTTTCATGGTTCGAGAATTGAAAATGAAAATCATGCCAACTGGGCCAGAGGACTACATTTCTCGTTTCTGTTCTGGTCTCGGATTGGATTCAGAAGTAGAAGCAAAAGCATACGAATTAATCAAAGCAGCACAAGAAAAGGAACTCACCAGCGGGCGTGGGCCAACTGGAATTGCGGCATCAATCATTTACATCGCGTCAGTCCTCTGTGGAAAACGCCGAACGCAACGTGAAGTCGCAGAAGTCGCTGGTGTAACCGAAGTTACGATTCGTAATCGTTACAAGGAATTGATTCAAAACCTCAACATTGAACTGGATATTTGAGGAATTGAGGGTTCTTCATGAGTAAGAGCCGGGATGCTATCGCGAAAGCAACCTTCGAACTTGTGGCCGTTGAATTGGTTCAGGCACTGGAAGTAGGGACTAAGGTCTGGCCTCTTCCACACCCTCCGCTGACCGACCCAGAGTTCCCTGTTCGAACGCCTGAGCGTGATCAAGAACTGATTGCAAAAGGGTTGTCAATGCTTCATTCCGATGTGGGGATGTTCGATCGCCACTTGTCTTCCATCGTTGATTTCATCGTACCTCACCGCATGAATTTAGTCGACGATGCGTTTGAAGTCCATCAAAAATGGCTGGAGCGCCGTACAGGCGATGTCGCCAAGCGCCTGCTGTTCTGTATAGCGACAGATTGGCTTGCACAAGCCTTTGACCCTGATGCGCCGAATACGGATCGCTGGTGGCTGGCGATTGCGTTAATCAATGGACTTTCAGTAGAACCCTATGGCCAGCCCGTGCATCAAGGGTATCATCTCGTAGAGTCAATTGCTTTGGCTCAACGGCCAGGAACCTGGCACACAGAGCCAGCGGATGGGCCTCAGAATATGGGTTGGAACCCAAATGCAGTGATTCCTCGGACCACTACTGCGATTGCTCACGAATCCGGTACAGAAGCAGCGATGTGGTTGTTCAACTGCTTGGAAAACGACACTCTGGAACGACGGTTGTTGTTGATGGAATGGGTAAAACTTCTTTTCGAGCGTTCGTTTCTAATCGAGCCGCTTGAACTTGTTGCTGTTTTGAAACGCCGTTCCCAAGATGACAACGAAGACGTTGCTGTGAAAGTGATACCGTGTCTTTCCCGTCTTTTTGAATACAATCAAACCCAAGGCCTTGAAATCGCAGAAATTCTCCACGCTCGGGAGGAATTAAGTGTTCGTCGTGGAATGGCCGATGCACTTCCAGCGATTTTCCGTCACACGGGCCGGCACGCAGTGCCCTTTTTGGAGTCGATGCTGAAGGATGATGATGAAAGTGTACTCGCTGCAGCATCCGCTTCGGTTGGCCACCTGAAATCTCTTGATGAGGATCTCTGGGTGAAACATCTGGCTTCACTCATGAGGCATGACGTTCCTGTTGTTCGGAGGAACATTGTGCTCAATTTACGTGATTACGTTGAGGCATTCCCCGAGGATTCCCTACAAATCATTCCCGCACTGTGGAACGATGGAGACGAAGTGGTTCAAGCCCGCCTCCGTGAGTTGTTGATGCGTATGGACGAAATCCATCCAGACCAATTTTCCAAACATCTTCCCTTATTGAAACCCGAACGCCTTGAGGCACTATGGATGACGATGGATGCCAGAAGAGCTGGAAGAAGCCAATTGTGGAAGGATTGGCTATCGGGACAGGGACCTCTTCCCAACCCGGTCGAGTTCATCAAGGAAACTCACCGCAGCAGTGGAACAGTACCTGAGCAACTCCCAAATCTTGAAGATGCCTTGAATGCGTTAGACAGTTCCTTCGAAGGTGACCAATGACTTGTTTTGTCAAAAATGCGACACGCTGATAATGGATGCAGCCTTGTTAAGGGGCATGAGGGGTCAAACGATAGGTATCGTC
>NZNM01000005.1 GCA_002694885.1 Opitutaceae bacterium
CGGACGGGATCCTGTTCGGTATCGTTCAGACGAGCCCAATCTACATCGGGTGTATGATTCATAAAACGCTCAAGATTTTCCCAGCGTTTGCGTAACGAACGAGCTGGCCCCCCAAGTACATCCGCCATTCTTTGATGAACTTCCAAAGGAAGCGATGGCGCCCATTTGTTTTCCTCAGTTATTTCGATACATCGAGCGCAAATTGGGCAGGTTGCGTCATCGTCTTCGGTTTGACAGATGCCACAGGCTACTTCAATCATACAAGAGTTTCACTTCGAGGTGTTAAAAAGTTTCAACCGAGTGATGCAAGTGCTTCGATGACTCCCTGAACGTCTTCATCGGTAATGTGAAGGTGCGTTACGATGCGACAATGTGTTGGAGAGATGTCGAACATATCGATTCCTGCCTTTGCCATTTTTTGTGACACCTCGCTGGCAGTATAATCGTTGGCAGAGAAATATACCATATTGGTCTGAACAGCATCAACATCGACAGAAACGTGATCCATTTCATCAATAGCCCTCGCAATGGTTTTTGCTCGAGCATGATCTTTTTTCATTCGCTCGATGTTGTTTTCAATCGCATAGATTCCTGCAGCGGCCAAGATTCCTGATTGACGCATTCCTCCGCCAAACATCTTTCGCCAGCGATGAGCTTGTTCAATAAATTCATTCGACCCAACAAGAACCGACCCGACTGGCGCCCCCAATCCTTTGGATAGACAAATGGATACAGAATCGTAATCGCGAGTCATGCGAGAAAGAGGGGTATTGGTGGCAACCGTGGCGTTGAAGATACGAGCACCATCGATATGGGTCGAACAGTTCTTACTTTTGGAAACCTCAGCAATCGCATCGAGTACATCTTGTTGATAGCACGTACCGCCGCCCCGATTTGCCGTATTTTCTACGCAAACAAGGCTTCCATCAGGGTAATGTGATTGTGAACCCTTCTGTTTCCGAATAGACTTCTCGACAAGCTCAGGGGAAAGAAGTCCGTTCTGACCCTCTGGAAGGGCGATACTTGAGCCGCACAAGGCGGCATAACCTCCTCCTTCATAGAGGTAAATATGACTGTAACGCTCCGTAATAATCTCATCTCCTGGCGTCGTATGTGTCTTTAGCGCAACCGCATTTGACATGGTTCCTGAAGGGACAAATAACCCAGCATCCTTACCACATAATTCGGAAATCATGGATTCCAAGCGCTGGACGGTTGGGTCATCACCAAGAACATCATCTCCTACCACAGCCTTGGACATAGCCTGCCTCATCTCCATGGTTGGTTGGGTGACAGTATCCGATCTCAGGTCGATTCGTTTCGAGTCGATGTCTCGCATGTACAGACCAAACCGTTGCCCATGTTCAATGAATCGATTTACAGTAATTTCAATTGCCCTGTAATGGTGTCGAGTTTGCTCTCCTCATCTGGACCCAGAACAAGAACCGTTAGGGAACCTGCCGGTATTTGAGTGTGGCCAGCATCATGGATTGTTGTGGTCAGGACACCGCCTTGTTTCGCCTGTTGTTCTATGCGTTTCAAGGCGTTTGCTTCATCGGCTTTGACGCAGATTTTTTTCTGTCCAGTCGAGAGCCATGCATCAAGGAGTTCTGGGCGAACTTCTCCTGATTTGAGTGTCGCTTTTACGGCGCCATGACCAACCTGAGCTGCTATCTTTCCTTTGCCCATCTTCAATTCTTGATTGATAACAAAGACCATTTTTACGGATTGATCTCTATGGATAAAACGTTCAAACTTTGGAGCTGTAATTCGATGCAAGAAACTCTTGATCCCCATCTAATCACCTCATTCATACGTTCTCAGATTCTTGAACAATGCATCCATTCTATGACGAGGCCCTGGGCCGACACCGAGTACCGTCACCGTCCCAGGAGGTATTTCTGTCAGTCCAGCATCTTTGATGACCGCAAATGGTAATGACGCGTCTTCAACCAATCCAACAAAATGTGAAAGTTCATCCTCATTCTCAACCGCAAGACAGACCTTGCGTGATGCCGATTCCTGCCAACGCTGAACCATGCGTGAGTGCGTCTGCTTCGCTTTTCTCAACGATTCCACTGCAGCATGAGCGCATTGAACGGCTAATTTACCGGGCGAAAGGTCAAGGTCGGTACGACAAAGAAATGCCATCGTGGGAGGTTCAGAGAGTACTGACATGTTCACTCTCCTGTTGGACGAGCTGGTGATGAGGTCCGTTCATCAACAACAGGCGTTCAAACGAGTGCCCAAACCACATAGCGAAAAATAGGTTCCCTAAGAAGTGAAGGACATCAAACAACAATCCATTCACGAGGTAAAGACCAAACTCAATTGCAGACATTCCCGAGTCGATTATTGAAAGTGACACAACGATGCTGAAAACCGGAACGCTCCACAAGGATGCAAACGCTAAATTGGTCATCAAGAGACGTCCTTCTTCATCGTGGACCTTGACAACAGATGCCAATGCTGCAACCGAGCCCCAGCCGAGGATTTGGAACACGCTCCACCAACCATGTCCGAGTACTGAATTGCTCGCAAGAGTGACAAGAATCGCGAACGCAAAGCCTCGTTGAATACCGAATTTCGATCCAACCATTACAGCAAGAATTGTCACAGGCATCACGTTTGGGATGAAACCCATTGCGATACGTGATACTGCAGCAATTGCAACCAAGAGGGTTAACGGCCATAGCCACTTCTCTTCAGTGCGATGAGGTTTTACCAGCAACCATATTGCTAAACAGAAGAAAGAAGCATAGAGAACAAGCATCACAGCCGGGGAAACAGTAGGACCATGGGTACCTATTGCGCCAAGCATGCTCAGCCGAGCGACTGCGCAGCCTTGAGTGTTACCGCTCAAGCAGGTCGCCATTCGACAATTGATGTATCATCAAGTATGGCATCAGCCATACCAACTGGGCTGCGTTGTCCATCCAGCATGAATTCCCAACCATCGCCTGCAAAACCATTGAATGAAACCAAATATGGACCAAGGTATTGCTGTTCAATTTGAGGCTCTATATCCAACTCTTGGCATGCAATAACGGTTAGATCGTAGACGTTTTTCTGAGGTTCTAGCCCTCCAATTGCATAGGTTATGCCATCGATTTCAAACACCACCACCTGTGTTTCTTGCCACTCGTCAGGCCAAGATTCGTCCCATTCTACATCATAACGTGGACTTGTTTGTTCTGCAACCTTGACCGACAAATCTGGAACAACAACGATAGCCACCACTAGAAGGAATGCCGACCCGAATTTGCTCGCCGTTGACCAATCTTTGCGAGCCAGAAATACGATTGTGAACACGAACATCAACAGAATCGTGGCCCTAAGAAAAACCTCGAATGTGCCGCTCTCAGACTGCGTTGTATTCTCGGAAACAAATCCTAGGTTGGTAACCTGAAGCGTTCCTGCGTCGTTTCCGATGGCGACAATACCTGATGAAAAACCAGGAGCAGCAGTACCATACGTGTCGAAAGACGTGTGCTCCATACGCATCAAAGCAGTTTGATTGAACACCCCCCATCCTCCTTCAGGGGTGTTTGATGGAGCCCATACCTCCAAGCCGGATTCGACAACTCTCAAAGACAATTCACCGTTTGAATGGAAGGGTTCTGTGGATTCAATTGCACAGGTATTCTCGCCGCACAAAATCGAAATCCACTCATCGCTCGTAGCTGCATAAATTCGGTTCTCATGCATCAAAGGCATGGCTGGAGAGTGGCCCATCTTTCCTAGAATCGATCCGTTGAGGTACATGCTGGATCCCTCATCTGTTTGCAAATGTACGAACAGACCATGGCGCGTTTCAAGAGGTGCATGTCTTATTTTCCCCTCACCAAGCATTGTAGAGGATAGATTTCCATTTCGGGTAACTGTGTGGAGGTTTCCTGCTTCATCACCAAAGACATACCCTGCTTCTGTGACGGTGACGCCATTTCGCCAACCAATGCTTTCCGTTTCGACCCGAAGGAGTTCGATTCCGTTAGCGAGACAGAAAGTTGAGAGCCCTGTGCGAGTTGGCACAACGACTCGATCGGTTTCAAGGGCCATTTGACCTGTTATCCCTCGAAAATTATCCCCAGTTTGATTCTCCCAAACGATAGACCCGTTTTTTGGTGAGTGCGCAGTAATTTTACCATCGACCCACCCGACGATTAGAAGGTCTTCCCAAACCCCGCACGAACCTTGCCCTGAATCGACGTAAAGTAAAGGGGTCATGTCGTTTTGTCGCGCAGTTTGTGAGGCAAAACTCCACAGCTTTTCTCCAGTAAACACATCAAAGGCAGCGACAACGGGTTGCTCGTTCCCTGTCCATAGCCCAGATGTTCGAGCATAAACCGTGTCATCGACAATGAGTGGTTTTGTTGTGATATAACCGGCTTCAAATTCATGCGTCCATGATGTTTCCGCTGATGCTTCAACAATCGGCAGAATCAACAAAAGCAGAAGAAGAATCCCAATAATTCTCATCACGAATGCCTCTGNATCATCGTTCTGAGAACCGTACTAACTTCCTTCCCATCAACTCCAGGACANGCCCCCATGACAACTCCCATCAAAGGGCCCATCGCTCCCATGCCTCGCTCCTTGACAAAATCAATTCGCTCGAGAACNATGTTTTCAACAATGGATTCAAGGTCGGCAACGTCAGCCGGCACNAGATCGTGCTCCTCTGCNTAGCGTACTACTTCCTGTGTTGTAACCTGATTCTGTTTACCANAATGTTCCGCAGCTTGTTCAACACCCTCACGGGTAATNGCNCCTTGTTCACGNACAGAGAGAATGCAAGACAGTACCTCTGGGTGAACGCCCTCATGTTCGAGGATTAATGTTGCCCAAGCCTTGCTTTTCGTCGCATGGTGGTCGAAGAATACATCATCCAATTCACGAGAAAGAAGTTGTTTGCACTGATCCTCCGAAAGTTCGGTTTTACTGAGTCGATTCATGCGCTCATCATGCCGCATTGGGAGATTTTCTCGAATCTGCTGCCATGTCTCTTTTCCAATTTGAATCGTGGGGACATCCGTTTCCGGATACATTCGAGCACCTCCCGGTAACGGCCGCATTGGTGTCGTTGTTCCATCCTCAGGCGCGCCCTTTTTGACCACGACGTTGCGCACTTCTTGGGGAAGGCGATGAAATGCCCTACGAGCACGAAGACCAACAGATTCCAATGCTAATCGTGCTTGCCAATCGGGAGCCAAGCAAAGTACGAATGCATCCGAAGTAGTAAGATTAAGTTCTTCGCGCACCGATTCTACGTGTTCTTTTTCGATTCCATAGGCAGGGAGTTCATCGGAATGGAAAACTCCCCGGACGCCAGCAAGTTTCGCAGCACCAGCTAGTTCGCGTCCAAGTCGAGGTAACTGAGCATTTTCTATGTCGAAAGTTTTCGAGCCAATCTTGTTTGCAAAACCTGGAAGGGAAATTGCAAGCATTGTAAAGCCCTTTTCGAAGCCCTGCTTGATCATCTTACTGTTGCATGATACAAATGCAGGGCTGACATCGGTGAACTGTATTGGAATGTGATTGGCGACAAGGTTCGCAACTTCAGCCTCAACCACCAAATCATCCATCTCTCGATTCGGAGGAAGGGGGGTGAGACTCAAATCTGAGCGCAATTCATTTGCAAGCCTATACATGTGAACCTGACGAACCATCTCCAACTGTACGATGCGTGGGATCCAACCAAGATCCTGACAACCCTTGATCTCTACACGATCTCCGCATGCAACACTTACATTCAAATCCTGACGGATTGAACCCAAACCTCTTCGAACTTGACGAGTCTCTCGCAAGACGAGACCCAGTGCCATTGCTGTTTCTTTTGCATGTTCCGGCGACTGTACGTCCGGGGAGGTTGCTATCTCAATCAAAGGTACTCCGAGTCGGTCAAGATTGTAAATCACCTGTTCACCGTGCTCTGTTGAGATACTGTCAAGTTTTCGTGCGCTGTCCTCTTCCAAACATAAGACATCGATTCCAACATCGCCAGTTTTCGTCTTCAGGACTCCATCAGTGGAAATCAATGAGGTGCGCTGAAAACCACTCGTGTTGGAGCCGTCAACAACGGTTTTTCGCATGGTTTGAACCGCTCCAACGGGTTTTGCTTCAAGCATCGCCGATACCGTCAATGCAACATTTAACGCCTCGGTGTCATGCGACAACGGAGGACTTTCATCCAATTCTATCAAACCCGAATTCGGAGATTGAATGTAAACAAAAGAACGATTTCTCTGCTTTTCAAAACGTGCAGCGACATCGACCTTACCCCCTTCGCCACTCGCCAATCGGAGTTTGCGGGCATAGCGAGGCCAAGTTGCTGGAACGGTTTCAATCGTAACATCATAAAGAGCAGAGGGTTGACGCGAGTGTAGTTTTCCTGTTGCAAGTTGCTGATGAACTTCAATACCACACATGAAACCTAATTGATGCGTGTCAAAGGTGGATGCATCCGTTACATCACCTTCCGGTTCCTGACGAACAACATCTGCCATACCACCTCCAAGCATCTCCACTTCATGAGGTGATTGCTCACATCTATACAATTTGCAACGTATCATAGCCTGTTGGCCGCATAAGGCGTCCGTTTTGATTGAGTTTTTCGATGACTTCTTCCGCCTTTTCACGCGAAATGTCGAGGCGTTCGGCTTCATTGAGAACATCAACCAGTTGAGCTACGCCGTCACCGTTTGCACTTAGACGGCCAACAATGTCGAGAATGGAGCGTTCAGCGTGCCGGGCCTTTCCTTTCTGATTTGCGGCGATTGCAGTCTCGTCAAAATTCTCACCCATGAGATCGTATCGCCATGTTTTGGTAAGACGTATTGCTCTGTTTGCATCTTCAACGGTCGCCTCTTCAGATAAGCGAATGCGCGCACTCGCTTCTGCCAACCGAGCAAGCGCTTCCAAAGAACGTGCAGTAATCGCTACCGAGTCCTGGAATTCACCCGACTGTTTTCTTGTCGAAACGTAATAATCAATGATAAGTTTCCTGGCTGCATCATCCAAATTCGGGTGAACGGTACGCTTGGCGTAAGCAACATACTTGCGAATGAAGTCCCTGTGAAGAAGACCGTTGGTTTGAGTGGATTTCGTGGATACTGAACTTAATTTTCGTGGGTCGGGCCGAGAACCTTCGTTAACCAGAAGTTCACTCGTTCCAGACAATCGGTTGTTGACGATGTGTCCTGCAATCTTAGCATCCTTATCCTCCGATGGTTCATCCGTAAGCAACCAAATAACGTCGAAACGGGAAATAAGCGGCGGGTCGAGGTTGATTTGGCCTGTGAATGGAACCTCTGAGACGGGTTGAAATCGCCCCGCCTTTGGATTTGCGGCGGCCAACACAGCACATCGTGTTCGAAGGCTTGCATTGATTCCAGCTTTTGAAATCGAGATTGTTTGTTGTTCCATCGCTTCATGCATACTGGAACGATCGGATTGATTCATCTTATCGAATTCGTCAATTGCAGCCAA
>NZNM01000160.1 GCA_002694885.1 Opitutaceae bacterium
ACTGCTTTAAGCGGCGTCCGCCAAGATACCAGCCGACTTGGAATATCTTTCGCCCATCGCCGCGCTTATTAGCGTAAATCTTGACTACGGACGAGCCGGACTTAACGGCAATGGGGAATTTCGAACGTGGCGTTTGCATACAAATGCATACAAAAATTTGCTCAAAAATACGCAATGTTTAAGAGATTCAAAAAATAGGAAATTTTTAAGTATCAGTAATAGAGTAACTTACAAAAGACTTTCGACTCCCAGCGGGGGCACCAGGCTGCGCGAGGCGTTTCCAGTAGGCCCGCTAGAGCGTGAGGGGCTAGCGCGAATGTGATGCCTCGGGAGTCTGTAGGCTACGCCCGGCCTGGCCAGGGTTCGCGAATCGTTTTTCGTTCTAACGCGGACATGCTGTAATTGGCGGAAAGGGGACTGATGCTCGGAAGTCAGTAGGTTAATCTCAGGCAAGCCAGGCATTTGGCTCGAGAGTGAATAGCAATTCGGTCAAGAGGGCCTCGGAATCTCTGATTTGCCCAATTGGCGCAGAGTCGGGCTTGTGTTTTAGAACGCTGCGGGGAGTATAGGCTCATGTCTCTACAGCCTTTTAATCTTCAAGTGTCCATGTTTCGAATCAATCTCAGCCTACTTGTTTTCATTGCAGTTTCTAATGTTTCCATGGGGCATGGACTAGCTCCGCAGCCACCTGGAGACGAGGCTCGCAAGATCAGCTTCCCGGATACGGCGGAGCACGAGACTCTGGTTTTCGATCCGCACACTCATTCGGTATTCTCTGACGGACACGTTTGGCCAAAAATCCGGGTAGGGGAAGCCTTGCGGGATGGACTCGATGCTCTAGCAGTGACCGAGCACTTAGAGTATCAGCCGCATATTGAGGACATTCCCCATCCTGATCGGAATCGGTCGTTTATCGAAACAGCGGAGGCGGCAAAATACAAAGATCTACTTGTCGTGGCGGGAGCCGAAATCACCCGCGATCTCCCTGCCGGACACATGAATGCCATATTCATAGACGATGCGAACAAGCTTTATTCAGTTCCCGACGCGGAATCGCTCAAAACGACGAATGCGTTTAGGGCAGCAGCTAACGAGTGGCCGTCGCAAAGCGCGGTCGAGGCAGCGAATGAGCAAGGCGCCTTCCTCTTTTGGAACCATTCCTGGTGGTCCCGTGATTTTCCGAACGGGATCCCTGTCATTACGGACTTCCACATAAACAACATTCGCGAAGGCCTGTTGCACGGAATAGAAATAGCGAATGGAAAGAATTATTCAGAAGACGCGTTCCAAATCGCTTTGGATTACGATTTGGCTTTGATTGGAGTATCGGATGTCCACGATTTGATCGATTGGGACTACGAACCGCACAATGGCGGACACAGGCCAGTGACCTTGGTTTTCTCAGAGGATCGAACAGTGGAATCAATGCGTGAAGCCCTATTTGATCGCCGGACTGTGGTATGGTTTAAAAATTGGCTCATGGGCCGAGAGCGGGATCTCCAGCCATTACTAGAAGCCTCGCTCAGTTTGGAAGATGTCGGTTATCGGGATGGGGCGATTTTGAGCGTAACTGTCACCAATGAGTCTGATGCTGATTTTCACCTGAGAAACTTAAGCGCTTACGATTTGCACCAACACGCGGCTACGATTGTGGTGCCGCAGCACAGCTCGGAGAGCCTTTTGGTTCGAACGGGCGACATGGTGGAATCCGTTTCGCTCGAGTTCGAAGTACTTAATGCGTTTGTCGCCCCCAATGAAACGGCGCGCATAACGCTGTCTTCCGAGGTCGAGTAGGTTTTGTACGCAGCATCAGTCTAGTTAGTTGAGATCAGCTTGGTCTTCGGCTTCGGCATTCTCGTTGGGCTATTCTGGTAATTCGGGAGCCGAGTTGCCTTTTTTCGGAATTTGCCCATGTTTTTGAGGATACTGCCGATTTTATTGCTATTTCCAGGCTATTCATAGTCAGAGTCTTATCTTAAGTTAATATGGAACAGATCTCTGTTGAGTCCACGACTCCTGATCCCGTTTGCCAGTTCTCCATCTTTACAGAGAACAAAGTGGGGAGACTAGCGGACCTAACTCGCCTATTCGGTCAAAGGGAAATTCATATCCTGGCATTGAACACCCTCGATACGACTGACAGCGCGATTTTGCGTGTAATCGTTGACGATCCGGATAGAGCCCGTGAGTTGCTTCGGGAAAACGGGGTTTCCTTTTCTGAAAGCCAGGTGCTAGCTGTGGAGATAGCAGGGGAGCATGATGTAGAGCGAGTCCTGACGACGCTCCTGCAAACGGAAGTGAATATTGACTATATCTATTCGTTTATAAGCCGGCCGATGGGTCGATCGGCTCTGGCGATGAGTATCGAGGACATGGATATCGCCATGGATATATTGGGGGCTCGAAACCATAAAGTCTTGAGTCAACGGGATATTTCCCGCTAATCGGGGCCTGTTTTGGGGAGATAGACAACGCCTAAGCGGGCTCGGGAAGTTCGCGCAGCTGAATGAAGACCGAAGAGACAAGCGCGAACACTAGTAAGCCAGCCGACAAAAATGGGGATGGGCAAAATCATCAGGACCTAGAGGTTAAGGACGCCCAGATAATCTTCAATGCGGTCTGGAACGAGCTGGAAACCGAATTTGGCAGGGAACGTCTGCACTTTCCAAAGGAGTTAATCCTTCTTGGGGGAGCTCCGGGAGCGGGTAAAGGCACGAATACTCCGTTCATCATGGAAGCGAGGGGCCTGACTTGCGAACCTATCGTCGTCAGTTCGTTGCTCAATACGCCGAAGATGCAGGAGCTGAAAGAGGCTGGCCAGTTGGTTGGCGATCGAGAGGTTATACGCATCCTTCTCGAGCGAATGCTGGAACGGCAATACGAGGATGGGTGCATTCTGGACGGGTTTCCGCGTACGCTGGTGCAAGTCGAATGCATGAAATTGCTGTATCATAAGATGCTACAGCTGCGTAGTGAATACGACAATACAGAATTGCATCACAAATTTCGCCAGCCGATCGTGCACATTATGATGCTCTTTATTGACGAGAGCGAGAGTGTGAAGCGTCAATTGAATCGCGGTCATGAAGTGCTCAAGCACAATGAGGAAGTGGAACGTACCGGAATCGGGGAATTGCTAGAGTACCGTTCAACGGATGCGGATCCTAAAGCGGCTCGACGTCGCTATAAGGTTTTCAAGGAACGTACCTACGACGCCCTGCAATCATTGCGGGAAGTTTTCCACTACCACTTCATCAATGCCCAAGGCTCGATTGCGGAAGTTCGTCAGAATATCGTTAAGGAGCTTCAGTATCAGAGCTCCTTGGAACTTGATCCAAGCACCTTCGATTCGGTCCGTAAACTGCCTTTGGCGTCAGAGATCGTATCGCATGCCCGTCAAGAGCTGGTGAAGCGATTGGATGCTTATGAATTCGAGCATCGGGAAGAGTTTCATCGAGTAATCGATTTCATAGAGCAGGACATTATGCCGATTGTCGTGCATCATGCCATTTCTGGTATAGCCCATGTGAATTCGGAAAACCCGATTCTGGAAAACGCATTATCGATGGCGATGGTGATTGACGTTTTTTCCGAGCGCGGCTATCATGCGACGATTGATCTCCATAAGATCGAAATACCCGAGTCGTTCGACTCCGAAACGGGAAAAATCACTTGCCGTTTAAAAAAGGTATGGAGAATCCTGGTACGATTCCAGGGTTCTGAACTGCGACGGGGTTAGCTAGTGAGGCTAAGCCAGTTCTTGTCATTTTCTCGGGAAGAAGCTTGAACCTCCACAGTTTCGATGGGAAGCGGTCTATCTCACGCCTACGCCGAAGCTACGGCAGTGCAAGCGGCGCGTACAAAAGGTCGCATAGGCTTCCAGCCTGTGATCTTAATCTCTGCAAACAGGCAGGATGCCTGTTCTACTCTTTCGAAGTGGGCGCTCGGAGATCGCCCGCTACCTGCGAGAGCCTTTCCGGGATCTCTATTTAATCAGCCGAATTGTGCAGGGGTACCGATAGGCAATGCCATCGTTGGCTTTCAAGCCCGCAATGATACCGAGCACGAGTACGGCGATCCCGAGAACGGGGTAGAGGATAAAACCAATGCCCATAGTGACTATGGCGATTACTGTGATAGCGAAATAGGCGATTGTCACTGTAATGTGGAAATTCAGGGCTTCCTTCGCTTGATCGGCGATGAATTCGTCGTCTTTCTTGATCAGCCAAATGATAAGAGGCACGACGAAGGATGTGAAAATCCCGAGGATGTGAGCGAGCAGAGCCATCGTGCGAGCGTCCTTGCTCGCGTCGGAGGATTCACTAGCAGAAGCATCCGGTGTGTTGTCTTGAGGAGGTTGTGGGGAAGAATCTTGGGCCATGGCACTATGCTAGTAGAAATTACAGTGAACGGGCAAGCGGTAAGAGGTTAATATTGGGTGATTTGAGCAAGTATATTGGGTTTTTCGTATCGGAGATATCGAACTAGTTTCCAATACGTATGTGGGTGTGACGATCCAAGTACTGCTCGAGACTAGATATCAGGTCGTTATTCTTGCTCGTTCTGGACTGTGCCGTTCCTAGTGGCTGGTTCAGAATTTGAGCGAGCCTAGAATACTCTTCATTCGGAAGTCTCATAGCCCATTCCTCTTTGATTGGGTAACCCTCGTAACGGCAATAGAGGTAGAGGCATTTGAGTAGGGCGGCGTCTGGATCCTTGCCGGATTCCCAGGCTTCGAGACCCCGTTTTAGCAAATCGTAGATTTGATCCTGGTTCTCGATCGGAATGGGATTGGCGCGGATTAGCCTAGCCAATCGAGCAGATGCTTTGAAGGCATCGTAGTTATGGGCGATTTTGTCGTGTTTGCGTAAGATCTGAACTTCCTTAAGGAATGTGGATTGGCTTTCCGGCTTTCGTTCGAAACGGAAATCTCCTTCGTCAAACAGATCTATGGCGACTTGCTTTCCTGGTTTGTTCGATCGCCTGGCTAGTAAATTTAAAATTCCCTGATCGGTGGTGAGCAAGGCGTGAGTCACAAACCGTTCTCCACTTGGGTCGCTCCCAAGGATGATCCCTCGAACTCGAAATTCTGGAGAGGGCATGCTCGGGTTCTTCTAGTTCGCTTCGTTACTCAGAGCGTTGGCTGGCTTCCAATCCGGAACGACAGCTCCACCGGAAATGATGAACTTCATCCCTTCTCCAACTGACATGTCCAGTTCTTTGACCTCGTCCTCGGGAAGCATGACCAGAAAGCCGCTGGTCGGGTTTGGGGTGGTCGGGACGAACACATTCTGCATTGGCTTTTCCGTCTTGTTTCGAATTTCCCCTTTAGAACGGCTTGTCAGGAATCCCATTGCGTAGCTGCCTTCGCGGGGGAATTGTATGATAACCACTTTCTGGAAGACCGCCCGATTTTCCGAACTGAAAGTGTCGATGATCTGCTTTACCGATGTATAGACGGTGTTGACGACAGGCAGATTATGCAGGATTCGCTCGCCGATCGACCAAAGATATTTAGCGACGAAGTAGCGAGATAGAAAACCGAGAAGCGTGATCAGGCACACCACGATGATCGTCGCGGTTATATTCCAGAAGAGCTCCATCTGCGGATCTGAGAGGATTTCCCGGGGGAGGAAGAAGAAGACTTTGTTTTTAAAGCTCCCTCCGATTTTGAGGACTAGCCAGTTAAAGACGAAAAACGTGATCCCGAGTGGAGCGAGAAGGACGACGCCGGAAAAGAAAGCTCTACGAAAAGATGCAAGCATGGGGCGGATTATTTTCCGATTTCTCGGTTTGGCGATTCCTAATGCCATTTCCTGAAAAGTTTGGTTCCATCTCGACGGGATTCGGTTGGTTCAGGTTTTTGCCAATTTGCATTGAAGCCGTGGATTCCAGTGTTTTTGAATGCCCGGTTAATGCATTGGAGAGCCGCGAATCGACTTTATTCCAAGCATTCGTTGGAGCATTGGAAAGATCGCTTGCATGACGGATGGGAGGATCGGTTTGACTCTAAGGCAATCAAACGGGGCCGAAAGATTTATCGAAAGGGAAACATCCGGGAAATTTCTATCGGAGACGACGACGCAATCGTGACCTGCAAGATTGGCAAGTCGGAAGACTACTCGGTTGTGGATTGGGAAAATGAAGGTTTTTCGATTAGATCCTCCTCATCAGATCCGGAATTCGCGGACGCCATAGCAGTGGCTGGTTTTCTGGAAATCGAAGAGCTCATTGCCGACGAGGAGCTAAACTATTTTCAGGAGTCTTCGTCCACTGAGGAAGATCGTTCCGAATCATCGGTGAATGGGGCCATCGCCGAACCTGTCTTCGAAATTGAAGAGGAGCGAATGCTGCATCTCGTATTGGATACGCATTTCCAAGGATTGATTTGCGAGGCCTATTGGCTTTCCGAAGATGGTAAGAAAGAGCCGGCGTTGAGCGTAGCGGAAGGAGCTCCGATGGCGAGGACTGCGGAAGAGCGCGGTCGACTCATTTCGTTGGCTGCCAGAGCCCACAAGTCGCACTTCACTTATTCGCAGGAATTCAATGGCTACTTGCTGACAAGGCTGCAGGAGATCCCATTCTTCGTTCAGAATGTTTGGCCGGGCTGGAAGCGACTTTATTCGACGGAAGAGCGCGACAACGTATCCAATATTCGCGATGGTTTCAAAGAACTAAAATTGCAGGCGAAAGCGAATCTGGAGCCGAGCGGGAGTTTGGGCCTGAGTTGGTCTTTAGGATCGAATGGGCTCTCATTGTCGGACGAATTAGCTAGAAACTTGGTAGGCAACGCCGACTCGCACACTCTGATTCCGGAAATTGGTATCGTGACCTTGTCGGGCGATTCGAAGGAATTGCTCGAACGTTGGGAGGAATTGGAGCCGCAAGAAGAAGAGGGCTTTAAACCCTATCAGCTCTTTTCTCTGTTTCCAGATGGAAAGACGAACGTAGAGCTAGAAGGGGAATTACTTCAATGGAGGAACAACCTGCTAGAGGGGAATTGCGGAGAGGCAGTCTACTTGTCTTGCTTGAGGGCTTACCAGCTAGAAGGGGTTCAGTGGATGGATCGCTTGTTGTCTCATGACTGCCACTGCTTACTGGCAGACGAAATGGGGCTGGGGAAGACCTTGCAGGTTATCGCTCTAATGCGGGATGCCTTATCCAGTGGGCGCAAAGCCTTAATCGTCTGTCCAGCGAGCGTAGTGCCTGTATGGATATCGGAATTCCAGAAATTTGTTCCCGATTTGAAGGCCATACGCTATGCAGGGAAAGCGATCGAGCGAATCGATGGGGATTGGAATGCATTAGTAACCAGTTTCGCTCTTATGAGGAACCGAATCGACCAGATTAAGGATCACGAATTTGAATACGCCATTATCGACGAGGCCCAGTTTATCAAGAATCCCGACGCTAAGGTGACCCGCGCGGCGATGAAAATAAAGGCTAAACGACGTGTTGCCTTGACGGGAACGCCGATTGAGAATCGCCCTCTCGATATCTGGCCCTCCTTTCAATTTCTCATGCCTGGACTTTTGGGAAGGCGACGTTCATTCGAACGTGAATTGCAGGAGAACCCGAATCGGTTTAAAGCGAGATTGAGAGCCCAGATTGCTCCGTTCATGCTGCGACGAACGAAAGAACAAGTGGCTAATGATCTACCCGAAAAGATTCTGATCGACCAAGTTTGCCCGGTTACAGCAATACAATCAAAGGAATATAGTCGCATTTGCGCAGCGGGGATTGCCCGGTTGGGGAATCATCTTGGCAGCGCATTGAAAGGTAATCGATTTGCAGCGCTTAGCTTGTTGACGCGGTTGCGGCAGGCTAGCTGCGATCCGGATTTGCTTCCATGGGTGACGAGCGATTTGAATGAGAGCGGGAAGCTGATGGTATTACTCGAGAAGCTGCAAGAAGTACTGGGGACTGGACACAAGGTGGTGATTTTCAGTCAGTTCGTCCAATTTCTGAATCGAGTAAGGACGCTGATAAGCAATTCCTTCCCTGAGCTGCCACTGTTCGAGCTAACGGGAGCGACCAAGGATCGGGAAACCCCAGTACGAGAGTTTCAGACGATCGAAGACACAGCGGCGATGCTCGTTTCTCTCAAAGCTGGTGGTTCAGGAATCACGTTGCATGCGGCGGACTACGTTTTTCTGATGGATCCTTGGTGGAATCCGGCTGTGGAAAATCAAGCCATTGATCGAGTGCACCGTATCGGCCAGGCAAATACCGTTTTCGTATACAGAATGATAGCCAAAGGTACCATTGAAGAACGGATTCAGGATTTGAAGCGAGACAAGCAAGAGCTTTTCGATAGCCTTGTCCAGAATAGCGCCCTGGGCGCGGAAGAACTCGCTAGGCAATATAAATCGCTGGAAGCGTTGCTCATTTTATCGCAAAACGATTGAAGCCTCCTTTGTTTTATTTCTAGCTTACCGGATTACGAATTCAGTGTAGCCAAATCAAACTCCATAAATTTATGAGATTCCTTCTTTCCGTTCTCTCTCTTCTAGCTCTTGCGTCACTGCCCGCCAGGGAAAAGCCGAACATCATTTTTATAATGGCTGATGATCTCGGATATGGCGACTTAGGATGCTATGGTCAGGAGCTGATCAAGACGCCGCATATCGATCGACTCGCGGAAAATGGAATGCTGTTTACCGATTTTTATTCAGGATCCACGGTATGCGCCCCGTCTCGATGCGTGTTGATGACAGGATTGGACACCGGACATTGCTACATTCGTGGCAACGGCAAGAACAACCTTCGCCCAGAGGACGTCACGGTGGCGGAGCTATTAAAAGCGGAAGGCTATGCTACTGGCCAGGTTGGGAAATGGGGATTGGGGCACGAAGGCACATCGGGCATGCCAACCAATCAGGGTTTCGACTACTTTTTTGGCTACTTGGATCAGCATCATGCCCACCTGTTTTACCCGACATTCTTGATTCGCAATGAAGACCGCATTCCTCTGAAGAATGTCGTTCCCAACGAAGGGCAATGGGGCCAGGGAATCGCGTCGGAGAAAGTTGAGTATAGTCCGGCTCTCATGGTAGACGAAACATTGGATTTCATTGATCGGAAAAAAGACGACCCATTCTTTTTGTATCTTTCCTATACGCTCCCGCATGCCAACAATGAAGCCTGGAATGAGACCGGTGACGGGACTGCTGTGCCGGATCTGGGAATTTACGAAAATAAGCCCTGGTCGAAACAGGATAAAGGTCAGGCAGCTATGGTGACTTATCTGGATATGATGGTGGGTAAAGTCGTCGAACGCCTTGAGGAACATGGCTTGATCGAAGACACGGTCATTTTCTTCACTTCCGACAATGGGCCTCATAGCGAAGCGGGCAACGATCCGAGATTCTTTGACGCCAACGGTCCCTTGTCAGGAATAAAGCGCGCCTTGTATGATGGTGGAATTCGCGTGCCGCTGATTGTTCAATGGACAGGAAAAATCGAGCCGGGGGCGACGGCTTCCCTAGTGAGTGGCCAAGTGGATTTTATGGCCACGGCTGTTGATATTGCCGGGGATGATCTGGAGGTTCCAACCAATGGTATCAGTTTTTTGCCTACGCTTCTGGGAAATGATACGCAGCAAGTGAAACACGAGTACTTGTATTGGGAATTTTACGAGCAGGGGTCCAAACAGGCTTTACGCACGGGCAAGTGGAAAGCCGTGAGACGCCCTATGTTGACCGGGCCGATTGAAGTTTACGATGTGACGCAAGATCCGGCGGAAGAAAACGACTTGGCGAAGCAACGCCCGGAAATGGTGGCGACTTTCGAACGTATTTTCCAGGAAGCTCGTACACCGTCAGACTGGCAGGTACGCGGAAGTTTGAACACGCCTGAACAAGAACGCATAGAGTTTCGAAAGCGGTAGAGGTGATTGGCGAATAGCATCAGTCCATCCACTCGTCATCGGGGTCGAATTTGGGGATGGGGACGTTGATGACTTTCAAGTCTCCAACGGCTCGGTGCCGGCAACCGGGCTTGATCATTACAGTCGTCAAGGGCTTGACCGGTATGCTCTCCCCATCGAGCTCGATATGGCCCTCGCCTTCGAGGACCAAGTAGATCTCAGTCATCTTTTTGTGATAGTGGGTCTCGGAATCCTTCTTGATATCAACCAGGTGTAGCGACGCGATGGTGTTGTCTTCATCCATGAAAGCTCTGCGGGCGAATCCGCAGGGGCAGGGGGTAGGTTCGATATCGGACAGGTAGGAAATCTTGTAGCGTTTACTCATTTCAACTTCGTATTATTGGCAGGGGTATTGTTTGGACAATCAAGTGGACAGCAATGCAATTAGGCCCTAATCGCTTTGGGCATGAAATTTCCCTCCGTTCCATTTGCCTTTCTAGCAACTGCCGTACTAAGCGCTGCCAGCGACCGACCGAATATCGTTTGGCTCGTCTCGGAAGACAATTCGAAGCATTGGCTGCGTCTCTACCAGGAAGGCGGAGCTCCGATGCCCAACATTGAGAAACTTGCTGAAGGAGGGCTCGTTTTTCAGAATGCATTTTCCAACGCTCCGGTTTGTTCGGTCGCCCGAAGCACGTTGATAACGGGCTCCTATGCCCCAAGAATTGCGGCTCAATATCACAGGCGGTCAGCGTTGGCTCCCATGCCTGAAGGGTTGCGAATGTTTCCTTACTATTTGAAGGATGCGGGCTACTATACGACGAACAATAGCAAAACGGACTATAATCTGAGTGACAAAGGCATGTGGGACGAGTCCTCCAACAAAGCCAGCTATCGGAACCGCAAGCCGGGCCAGCCCTTTTTCCATGTGCAGAACTTCGGCCGTACCCACGAAGGTCAGCTTCACTTTTCCAAAGATTTTATGGAGGAGAATAAGACCGTAACCGATGCCGATTCGATTGAAGTTTTCCCGTATCATCCGGACACGCCCACGTTCCGCTATACCTATGCCAAGTTTCAGGATCACCATCGCGAAGCGGATGCTCAGATGGGCGCTTTCATTGAAAGCCTGAAGAGCGACGGTTTGGCTGAAGACACGATTATCTTCTATTACGGGGATCACGGAGGCGTGCTGCCTCGGGGCAAGGGTTACGCTTACGAAAGCGGTTTGAATGTCCCCCTCGTTGTTTACGCCCCAGAAAAGTGGCGACATTTGTTGCCGGCCTCTCCAGGCTCGAGCGTAGAAGGATTCGTCAGTTTCGTTGATTTCGGTCCCACAGTGTTGAATCTGGCTGAAGTGGATGTGCCTAAAGCCATGGACGGTAGTCCATTTTTGGGCAAAGGAGTGACNGCGTCGGACCTGAATGCTCGCNATGAGGCNTTCGGGTATGCCGATCGATTCGACGAGAAGTACGATTTCGTTCGGACGTATCGTAAAGGAAAATACAAATATATTCGAAACTATCAGCCGTTCAATTTTGATGGTCTATTCAATCAGTATCGCTACCGCATGCTCGCTTATGAAGAATGGAGAGACTTGTATCATGCAGGGAAGTTGAACACCGCTCAAAGGCAGTTTTTCGAGCCGCGTCCAGTAGAAGGTCTCTACGATATCGATGCGGATCCCCACGAAGTGAAAGACCTCAGCGCGGATCCGGAATATGCGAGAGTGTTGAAGGACTTGCGGCGAAGGTTGGCCCGGAAGGTTAAATCATTGCCAGATTTGAGCTTTTTGCCTGAGCCGGTGATGCTTGCGGAGGCCATGGATAATCCAGTTGATTATGGGCAAGTTAATCGCAAGCGTATCCAAAAACTAGTGGACGTTTCGGACTTGAGTTTGCAGCCGTTTTCCAAGGCTCGGGGCAGGATTGAAAAGGCGTTGGCTTCGAAGGATCCAGTTGCCCGTTACTGGGCCCTGATTGTTTGCAGCTCCTTCGGAAAAGAGGCGAGCGAGTTAGAAGCTGCCGCGAAAGAATTGTCCCGTTCGGACGAAGACAATTTGGTGCGTGTCCGAGCAGCTGAGTTTCTGGCTTTAGTAGGAGCTGAAGATCCGCAGAGGACCATTTATCAGGCGTTGAGAAACGCGCAAACCGAGGTCGAGGCTAATTTGATTCTGAATACGGTCACACTGTTAAAAGATGGCGAGCCCGGTTACGAATTCGATATAGACCCAGAATGGTTTGACGCGGAGTGGAGAGAGGAAGAGCGGTCCAATGTGAACCGCCGGCTTGGTTACTTCAAGACAGGGAAATAGGGAGGACTAGCCCGGTCGTCCGAAATAGGTCGCCTCAATCTTCGAAGCCTAGCTTCTTCAATTTTGGGTGGATGACGTAGCGGCAATACCCAGCATTCTTGTTTAGCTCGTAGTATTCCTGGTGATATTCCTCGGCTGGGTAGAACGGTTCGATCGCCGTTACTTCGGTGACAATTGGATCTGGATACGTCTTAGTTGCCGCGAGTTTCGCTATCGACGCTTCAGCGATACGTTTCTGTTCCTCGCTGTTGTAGAAAATGGCCGAACGATACTGCGTGCCGACATCCGCCCCCTGACGATTGAGGGTGGTGGGATCGTGCATCAGCCAAAAAATCTCCAGCAGTTCTTCGAGGCTGGTGACGCTAGGGTCAAAGGTGATCTTGGCGACCTCGGCATGACCCGTTTCGCCAGTTACCACCTGCCGGTAAGTTGGGTTTTTCACGTGTCCGCCCATGTAGCCGGAAACGGCGCTTTCCACGCCTTCAACGCGTTGCATGACCGCTTCTGTGCACCAAAAGCAGCCGGCTCCTAAGATTATCGATTCCATTTTAGATTTATCAGCTCCTAAAGACTCTTGGCTCATCCCGGCTGATAGCAGCGCGATGATGGTAAAGGCAATACCGGTTCCTCGAATTTTCATAGTTATCAAAACGTACAAGCCCCGGTTCGGGTTGCAATGAGTAACGGTAATTCAGCATTCGAGATGCTTTGGCAAGATTTGCCCGTGGCGTAAAGAGCGGGCCAGTACGAATTTCTATTGCAAATAACTTGCGATAGAAGCGCAACTAACTTGCATATGCGTCGAATCGATTTTAGGCCTTGGGTTTAATGAAGTCGATGATTGGCGAGAAGCAGTTAGCGAAGATGGATATTGCTGGAATCGGATTATCAGTAGCGTGCGCGGCGCATTGCTTATTGGCTCCGGTCCTTTTGAGCGCCATCCCATTGGCCGGAATCGAATTTATTGGGCACGAGGCCGTGGAGTCAGGGATGATTGCGGCAGTTGCGGTCCTTGCGGGTTTTACCTTCATAAACGGTTATCGGATCCACCAACGCGTAGGCCATTTCGTTTTTGGCATGATGGGTCTCGCCATATTCTTGTTCGTCCGTCCAGCCGTTAGCGAATCTCTCGAACCGTTCGCGACCTTGTTTGGCGGAACGGCCTTTGTGGTAGGGCATTTTCTCAATTGGAAATGGTCTCGTGGCAAAACCTGCCAGAGAACTTAGTCGTTAATCCCAGCGAGGGGTGTAAAGAGAGCCGGATTCGTCTATCGATTTTCTAAAATCGATTCGACGTTTGAAAAGCGGTAGATGCTCATCCTCACGATGGCTAACGAAGAGGAGCGTTGTGCGTTTCAGTTCCGCGAGTCTTTGAATAAAGGCGAGTACGAGATGCCGGTTGAGATCGTCCAGTCCTTGCGTGGGTTCATCGAGAATCATCAGAGCTGGTTGCTTTATCAGCCCGCGGGCGATCAATACCAGCCGTTGCTGTCCCCAGGATAGTTGCCGGAATGACGCATTGGCCTGTTGATCGAGCCCCATAATTTTCAGCCATTCCGCGGCGAGTTTCAATTGCTGGGCACTGGGATTTTGATAGAGTCCGATGCTGTCGAAAAAACCGGATACTACCGTTGTGATGGCATTGCCGGGCGCTCGGTAGTCGCGATGAAATGACGCCGATACGAGGCCAATATGGCGTTTGATTTCCCACACGCTCTCGCCCGTTCCGCGTTGAAAGCCCAAAATCTTGAGATCGTTGCAATAGCACTGGGGATGATCGCCGGAGACGAGTTGCAGCAAAGTCGATTTGCCCGCTCCGTTAGGGCCGGTAATGAGAGTATGCTCTCCGGGTTTAAGCGTCCAATCAAATCCGCTAAACTGCTGGGTGTCGCCATATTGAACCTTTCCGTCTCTGAGCTCTAGGATCGGATCGAAGCTAGGCGCCGGCTCTAGTGGGGCTGGAAGTTCCGGGATTGCCGATTCGTTGAATTCGAAAAGCTGGCGTAGTTCCGGCTTAGATACGATTTCCTTCTTTTTTCCGGAAGCGATCAGTTTGCCCATTTGCAGAATCCCCAAGTGGGTGGTCCAGTCGGGGATGTCATCCATTCGGTTGACAAGCAGGAGAATTAGGTGGCCCTCTTGAACGAGAGATGCCGCCAGAGAATTAACCTGATCTCTAGATTCTGGATCCAATCCCTCGAAGGGTTCGTCGAGGATCAGCATCTCCGGCCCTGCGAGGATTTCTCTGAGAAGCATCAATTTTCGAGCCTCGCCGCTTGATAGGAGCCGATAACCCCTTTCGAGAATGTAGCCAACTCCGAGCCGGTTAGCCAGTTCAACGGCCTCCGTTCTGGAGCATCCGGACTGTTGCAACACTTCCAAGCCCGTGGAACCTGTGTCTAGGCGATCGATGAAGTCGGTAT
Organism: Opitutaceae bacterium; assembly: GCA_002694885.1. Taxonomy (GTDB): domain Bacteria; phylum Verrucomicrobiota; class Verrucomicrobiia; order Opitutales; family Opitutaceae; genus Pelagisphaera. The sequence continues at coordinate 14,606 of NZNM01000160.1, forward strand.
CGTCGTTCCGTAGCTGCGCTTCGTAAAATGCGTGCTGTTGTTCGAAAGAGACACAGCGCGCTGGTCGAGGCAGATCGTCGATATTCCCAGACTTCGGTTTCAAATCTCCGGTCAAAATCGAAGCGAGCAGGCCTTTGCCGGACGCGTTTCCGCCGAGAATGCACCAGCATTCATCAGTTTGAATTTCCCAATGGTGAATGTAGAGAAAATCGCGTTTTAGTCGGGATATTCGCATCGATAATTTTTGTCCGTTTCCAAAGCCGTCCAATCTAGGTATCGGGCGATTTTGGGAAAGGCTCTAGTGATCCCCAAAATACGGCATCAGGGAAGCTTTTATTCGCTTTACGGAGACAGCGGGACGCGCATAAGGTCTCCGACTTCACTTTTTACATCACCTCGAGATGAGCAGAAAAAACTACTTCAACACTCTGACGCTAGCTCAGAAACTAGAACAACTCGGTCGCTGCCGCTTCATGGATAGCTCCGAATTCAACGGCGTCGAAGCGCTCAAGGGCAAGAAGATCGTCATCGTGGGTTGCGGAGCTCAAGGCCTTAACCAAGGCCTCAATTTGCGGGATTCTGGTTTGGATGTGAGCTATACCCTTCGCGATAGCGCCATTGCTGAAAAGCGCCAGTCCTGGAAGAATGCCACGGAAAACGGTTTCACAGTGGGTACCTATGAGGAGCTCCTGCCAACTGCTGATCTTGTCCTGAATCTCACCCCGGACAAGCAACATGCTGCCGTCGTTGCTGCCGTCCAGCCTCACATGAAAGAAGGCGCCTGCCTGTCCTATAGCCACGGATTCAATATCGTGGAAGAGGGCGCGGATATTCGGGAAGATCTAACGGTAATCATGGTGGCCCCGAAAAGCCCGGGAACGGAAGTGCGAGAAGAATACAAACGCGGTTTTGGCGTGCCTACGCTGTTGGCCGTGCATACGGAAAACGATCCAAAGGGCGAGGGTTGGGACATCGCCAAGGCCTATGCCGCGGGAACCGGGGGAGACCGAGCGGGTTGCCTAGAGTCCAGTTTCATCGCGGAAGTGAAGTCGGATTTGATGGGCGAGCAGACGATTCTCTGTGGAATGCTTCAGGCAGGCTCTCTCCTCTGCTTTGACCGGATGGTGCAGCAGGGAATCGATGAAGGATGGGCCAGCAAGTTTGTTCAGCATGCGTTCGATACGATTTGCGAATCGCTGAAACACGGTGGTATCACAAATATGATGGATCGCTTGAGCAATCCAGCGAAGATTAAGGCGTTCGAGCTCTCTGAGCAACTCAAGGATCTGATGCGCGATCTCTTCGACAAGCATCAAGAGGATATCATGTCTGGCCATTTCTCGTCGACGATGATGGCCGATTGGGACAATGATGATAAGGATTTGCTCGGTTGGCGAGAGGCTACTAATGAAACCGCTTTTGAGAAGTCCAACCCGGCCGATGTGGAAATCAGCGAGCAGGAATTTTACGACAAAGGCATCCTCATGGTCGCGATGATCCGCGCTGGGGTTGAGTTGGCCTTCGAGTCCATGACGGCTGCGGGCATCAAGGCGGAGTCGGCTTACTACGAATCGTTGCATGAAACGCCGCTGATCGCCAATTTGATTGGGCGCAAGAAGCTTTACGAAATGAATAAGGTAATTTCGGATACAGCTGAGTACGGCTGCTACTTATTCTCGAATGTAGCTGTTCCCTTGTTGGGCGATTTCATGAACGCCATCGATACGGACGTTATTGGCAAAGGTTTGGATGTCGAAGACAACCAAGTCGACAACCAGCGTTTGATCGAAGTGAACACGGCGATAAGAAATCACCCGGTTGAACAAGTAGGGGCTGAACTGCGCGGGCATATGACCGCCATGAAGCAAATCGCATTCGCGTAATCGGTCTGGCGGGGAGCCGAGGGCGCTATGCAGTACGGCGTGAGCGGAAAACTTTCGGAGGTATAGTGGTAGGGCTGCTTGTCCCCAAGCAGCCGCATTGAGCTATTGCGAG
>NZNM01000161.1 GCA_002694885.1 Opitutaceae bacterium
CTCTGGACGCAGTGGGAATCAGCAGAGCACTTTGACCGCTATTTGGAATGGAGAACGGAGAGAGGCGATTTTGCGGAGGTTTTAACTTATTTCATCGACGAGCCAAGAATGACAAGGTCTGAACTCTTTTTTTCATAGCACTACAATAAGAGTAAAGCACGGTACTGAGGCCAAAAACCTCTTTAACTCACCATTTCAACTAGCCTAGCTCTCTCATCCGTTCTCTGGCTTTGGCTAGCGTCTTCTCATACTCTTCCTGAGTAACAACATTCCTAGTGAACGTTGTCTCTTTCTTACGCTCCTCAACTCGGTGAGCTTGTTGCCACGATTTTTCTTTGGCTGTAGAGACGTAGTACACATCTCGGAAGTTGGGCTTCAATTTACCGCTATCCATTCTATCTCTCAACTTTTCAATGATGTCCTCTTCCAGAGAATGCAGGTTCAAGAATAGCTGCTTGCTCAGTCTCGCACCAACAGCTGTCCATTTGCCAAGATGATCTGCGTATTCCTGAAGCGTATGTTTGATGGTCTTGTGGCATATCCCATGCCTCTTAACCATCTGGGATTGGCTCACGCCTAGGCAGAACAGATACAGGATCAGTCCCACCTTCTCAGGATTCATCCTAGACAGACTCTTAACTCCTTCATCTCGCTTATTGTTTGAGTACTCCTGCACTGCATCAGCGATGCTCTCTTTTAGTTCCGTGGCTTCCTTCATGCTACCATTATACCACATGAATGCCGTGATTGCCCTTGGAAATCCATCCCCCGAGCAGGAAATGATTAACGATCCATTAGGCACGTTCCTCGAGGTAATAAAAAATAGGAATTAAGATTTCTTAAATAACTTTAAGAGTTCATTTATTTTCTCATCCCGATCAGATGCATTTTTGCCATCAAAGGCATCTTTAACGCATGCCTCAATGTGCCTCTTTAGTATGCTACCTTCCACAGCTCTGGCCGCGGACTGAACTGCCTTAAGCTGAGTTAAGATTTCAACGCAGTATCTTTTGTCCGCTATCATTTTTTTAATGCCATCTATTTGTCCAGACATACGATTTAGGCGACTGAACTCTGATGAATGATCTGGATGTGTAAAATTACAGCAGGTCTTTGACTTACTCATATTAATATTGGTGCTATAAAGGCAAAAAAGCCTCCGATTGAATAGATCATCAATGATATAAAATAGATATACTTACTCCAAGACTTCGATGCTTGGCAGGATACCGCTTGGCTGCCATTGAGGGGGCACCCATGATTCCGAGTCCTGACCTGCAGCACACCGCCAACAGCCAGCATGATACCTGCAAAAATAAAGAGGTAGACTTTATTTTGTGAAAGCCAAATAAAACCAGGTACGTGACCTGATATAAAAGCCATGGTACTTCCTGCACCCAAGCTTACCAGCAACGCGGGCAACGCACAGCATATCAACGTACTTGTCGAGCTAAAGAGCAAAAAGAAATCAATGATTTTTTTCATCAAGTCTTGGTTTCAGACTTTGCATCACCACGAGTTATCTTTTCTACGCTATAACCATTTTTCAATATCAGCTCTTTGATTCTTTTATCAGGCAAGTTTTTATCAGGCTTCATTCTAATACTTACTACGCTGTCATCTAGATTAACGGATATTTTGGATACCGCTTTCTCACTCTTGAAGACTTTCTCTAAACCACGTGCACAGAAATCGCAAACCATGCCTTTTACATGCGCAGTAATTATTTCTCCGTATTTAGATGTTTCTACGGAGTTAGACCAGACATTCGGCAATGATACCGAGACGATAAGTAATATAACATTTACGTATTTCATAATATATTTTCTCAAAACCTAGCGGTCCAATTCAATAGTGGACCACCATTGTTGTTTATTCCCAATTCTACTAGGTAAAATCCTTTGAATAATCTAACGAGTGGCGTCAAAATGACTTTTTCTTCGTCATTGAAAGATTCAGGATGGTGCTCTAATTGGAGCATAAGCCATGTGTGGAGCTCCCCATAGCCAGCAACGTAAGGTGCAATTCCTACTCTTCCTTTTTGGTGAACTGACCCGTCATCGATACCGTTTGCATACCTCCCAGTCACGGCATAACTGGTGAAAAACTTCCTAGTTTCCCAGTCGCCAGCTAAACCAACTTCCGTGTTTGGTGCATATCGACCCCCTTTTTTGGCTATCCCCAATTGCGATTTAAGATACAGGTTGGCTTGTGAGGTTCTAGTATTTGACCGTGCAAGTAGATGATTCCATTGCCCGTTCAAATTTTGCCTATTGGTATCGTCCTCATACTCCAAAACCATTCCAAAAGAATTATTTACATCGTGAGTGTAGTGATAGTGTAGACGGTTCTTTTCCCAATTATTAGTCTGCATTAAGGTTGTCCCGCCAACATAAGAGATAGGTCTAGCGTTTGAAGATAACGTGACCATAGCAAAGCTAACAAGGGCTATGCTTAGACTATTTCTTAATACCATCATTTGGACAGATACCCTATGGAGGTATATTGTCAAGCGCCAAAAAGTCGAGAATAACTCTTTTACTTGGTGGGATTGAGCTAGGAGGGGATTGACAAACAGAAGGAGCGGCCCTCCCACAGAACCGCTCCCATATTTCTTCTCTGTATTTGCCTAAGGATTGCTCTGTGAGCGTTTCCAAAGGCTATAACCCCTAATACATATTCTTAGTCATCTAGAGAGCTGCGTTTGTTCCAGACATCTCGTTAGATTAACTAGCGAGAATGAAGCAAGACATCAGATCCAATCCACCTCGCCTGCTCACAATTCCTGAGACGGCTCATTATCTAACCATTTCGGAGCGGAAGATACGCTCTGAAATTGCAAACGGAATGCTAAGAGTAGCAAGAATTGGAAGGCGTCTAGTAATACGTTTGCGATGATCGAGTTACCCAAACTGGGCCATGTGCTTCGTTAGTCTGGAGGTTATAATTACATGGTTTAGGTTGTAGAGGAAGTCGAGGTTCTGGCGGAAGGAGGCCGAAGGCCGAGTGGAGCCAGAGCCTTGTTCAGATCCCTCTTGGGTTAATTGTTGAGCGAACCTGATTGGACTGATGTAACCAAGGGAACGGTGCGGTCGAATGTTGTTGTACTTCCAACGCCAGTCTCCGATCACCACTCTGGCTTCGGTTAAGGTCCATAGTTGTTCGCGGTTGAGGCACTCCTCTCGTAACCGAGCATGGAAGCTCTCAATGTATCCATTCTGCCAGGGGCTGCCCGGTTCGATGTAGAGCGTCTTGATCTTTTCACGGGAGAGCCATCCACGAAGATTCTTTTCGATAAACTCCGATCCATTATCGCTACGAATGTGTTCAGGAGCACCATACTCTTCGATCAGGCGGGCCATCACCCGCTGGACCTTCCCGGCATTGATCCTGCGATCCACATGGATGCAACGGCACTCCCTGGTATACTCATCCAGGACGGTGAGCATACGCAGCTTGCCACCACGCATGGTGGTGTCGTGAACGAAGTCCCAGGTCCACACATGATTGGGGTGTGTAGCCTTGGTCGGAAGGCCCGTAGAGACGCCTCGACGCCTCTTACGTGGCTTCTTCGGCGGGATCGCCAGACCGAGTTCGCGACCTAGCCGCTGGACCATTCTGTTGCCCACTTTCCAGCCTTCATCTTTGAGCAAGCGAGTAATCTTGGGATAACCCAACTCAGGGTGTAGCCGTGACATCCGTTTGAGAGCTATCTTCAATCGGGCCAACCAGGCATTGGGTTGTTTTGCTTCGTACTGGAAGGCGCTGCGATGCAGTCCAAAATGACGACAAGCAGAGCGTTCGCTGCATAAGCCCCGGTTCACAAAGATACCGGCAATCTGACGCTTGTGGCCAGGGCTCACAACTTTTTTTCCAGGGCTTCCTTCAATAGCTCCTTGCCAAGGATCTCATCGGCCAGTAGCCGCTTGAGCCGGGCGTTCTCCTTTTCCAGCTCCTAGAGTCGTTTGGCCTGGTCCAGTTGCATCATCCCAAACTCCTTCTTCCATCGATAGAAGGCTTGCTCAGTTATGCCTTTCTCACGGCAGACATCTACTATGGTTTTATCCGCCGTTTCAGCATCCCGCAGGATGCGGATCTTTTGTTNTGNGGNGTATCGTTTTTATTTCATTATCTGGGTCCTTTCTAGAGGCCCAGACTAACTTTTCAAGTGGCGCAGTTTTCGTAACCTCGACCAAGCTAATTCGATCCCCGAGGGGCTACTGGATTGGCTTCGCCTCGATTTTTCAATGGATCTCCAAATTCGATTTCGGCTGCGCCTAGACTGAAAAAATAGTAGCGGCGACCAATCTTGTCGTAGAGCTCGTTGTATTGGATATTCCCGTCGTAAAGATACAGAGTTCCCGTCACTGTAGCGTAGCTACTAACCTGCGAAAACGAATAGCGCCTACTGTTGGGGGGATTTTCTAGCAGATAGAAGACGCGGCCGGTAATGACGACCGCCGGAGCATTGAATGCATCCCTATGGAAAACTCCTTCAACCTTGGCTGGTTGCCCGATCAATGCCCCTAGATCCGCTTCGCTAGCGTAGGGGCCAATTTCCGTCTGGGCCGAAATATCGGTTGCGCGCAAAAGAAAAAGCAAAGCAATCCCGTTCGATAATCGCAATGGCCGTTGTAGCTGGCAACCAAGCGAGTCCAACTTTGCTATCTTAGGAAACCTCATTGATAATAAACTAGTTAGTATCTATTCAAAATGTAACCTGGCCCGTCACTCAAGCAAGCATTCGGCGATTTGGATGGCATTGAGAGCCGCCCCTTTCCAAAGCTGATCCCCGACAACCCAGAAGCTCAATCCATTATCGAAAGCCAAGCCTTTTCGAATGCGTCCCACCCCGCAGTTCTCCCGGTTCGCAAAATTTAGCGGCATGGGATACGACAAATTGGCTGGATCGTCCACCAAGTCTATTCCTGGAGCCGCATCGATCGCGGATTGGGCTGCTTCGATGTCAACCGGCTCTTCAAATTCCGCATCCACAGACACGGAGTGCGAGCGCAATACTGGGACACGCACGCAGGTACACGCTGCTATCAATCCTGGTAGCCCCATAATCTTGCGACTTTCATTCACCATTTTCATCTCCTCCTTGGTATAGCCGTTCTCCAGAAACGCATCCACGTGAGGCAAGGCGTTCATCGCTATTTGATAGGGATACGCTTTCACGCTGGCAGGTTCCCCCCGTGAGAGTTGCCCCATCTGCAACTCCAGCTCTTCCATCGCGGCAACGCCGCTTCCGCTTACGGCTTGGTAGGTTGAGGAGATCATTCGCTTCAAACCAAAGCGCCGATGCAGTGGATATGTCGCCATCAAGGTGATGGCTGTCGTGCAATTCGGGTTGGCGATAATTCCCCGATGGGCTTTAGCGGCTTTTCGGTTAATTTCCGGGATGACGAGCGGCACCTCGGGGTCCATTCGAAACGCTGAGCTATTATCGATGGCTACAGCTCCTGCTTTAGCTGCGTACGGGCAAAGCTCTTTAGCCAGGGCCCCACTCGCGGAGAAGATCGCAAAATCCAATCCCTCGAATGAACTAGCGGTAGCTTCCTCAATTGTGTGGGTCGCTCCCAGCGCTTCTACTTTCTTGCCGGCTGAACGACTCGATGCCAGAAGTCTCAGTTCGGAAACCGGAAAGTTCCGCATTTCTAAGAGCGCCAGCAATTCAGATCCAACCGCTCCCGTAGCTCCAACTATGCCAACTTTATGTCCCATTAAAATGCATCCTCAACTATTGTGTTATCGATTTTCTTGTGCAGCTTACATCAAGACGAATGTCGAATCTAGATTTCGAAATCGCTCGCTCGCTTCCAGTTCAATTGAAATCAAATATGCTCTCCGAATTACAAGAGCGCTACACGCATAAGGCCAGGTCGTTGAATATCAAGCCCTCAGCGCGAAGACTGTTCGTTTCTATCGAGTCACAGACCTGTTGGCTAGACTCCGACGACGATCCGCTGACTCGAACCTTCCGCGTATCGACCGGCACAAGGCCTCCCTCTAATCAGGAAGGTTCCAATGGAACTCCAACAGGCTTGCATCGCATCCAAGAAAAAATTGGAGGGGGAAGCCGTGTTGGAACAGTCTTCAAAGGGAGAGTTTCCATTGGCAAGCAATACGAGGAACTGGATCACAAGGATCGGGAACCCAATTTGATCACCACCCGAATCCTCTGGCTTTCCGGCTTGGAACCGGGCCACAATCAAGGCCCAGGTCACGATAGCTATGAACGGTACATCTATTTTCACGGAACAAATCACGAGGACAAGATTGGCGAGCCTTCCAGCGGCGGTTGCATCCAACTTCTCAACACGGAGATAATCGAACTTTTCGATCTTACCACTCTAGGTGATCACGTGTACATCTCCTAGGTTGAAGCAGTAGAGCTTATCATCTCGGCATTGCAAAAACAAAACCGAATATTCTGTCAGTTGCCGCAGATCTACTAGGTATTAAGCCAATCATGATATCGCCCAACGACGGAGCCGAAAGCCGATACTCCTCAAAGACTCTCGAATCACTCGTTTCGCGGACATTCGAACCGTCCGGCTGGCTACAGACGGTCATGGACTTGGAACACAGGCCGGAACAAGCCAAAATGGCCCGAGCAGTCAGCGAATCGATGTCGCAGGATAGCCCGTTGATTTTCGAGGCCGGCACCGGAGTGGGGAAAAGCCTAGCCTACCTAGTTCCGGGAATCATTCACTCCTCCGAGAGCAAACGACCTTGTATAGTTTCTTCTAATACAATTTCCCTTCAAGAACAAATAGAGGAAAAAGATCTAGCTATCTGCCGTCGCCTATTCGCGGCCATTCCAGAACTAGAACCATACTCCAAATTCAATTCCGTAGTCCTAGTTGGAAAAGGGAACTACCTCTGCCCAACCCGCCTGGCTAACGCCATCGCGAATAAGACCGAGTTGTTTCCAAACGACGAGCTTGACGAACTTCAGCGGATACAAAAATGGTCCGTCTCAACCGAAACGGGGCTAAGACAGGAGCTCGATCCAGTTCCGAATTTCGATGTTTGGGACCTAGTCAATGCTGAAGGCTCCGCATGCAATCGAAAAAACTGCGATCCAAGGTCTTGCTATTACCAGAAATCGCGTATCGAAATGCGCAAAGCGCAGGTAGTTGTCGTAAACCATAGCCTGCTCTTTGCCCTGATAAATGCTGGGGGGCTGGCTCCCAACGCGAAAGGCATTCTGCTTCCCGACGATTTTCTGGTGATCGATGAAGCCCACACTGCCGCCGATGTAGCCACGGATCACTTTGGATCGCGTATCAGCTCCTATGGATTGGATCGACAGCTCAAAAGCCTGTTCAATCCGAAGCGGAAATCCGGCGTCATTCGCAAGTGGTGTCATCCCAAGCAACTGCAGCAGATCGTTGACGCTCAAGAAGCCTCCCAAGAATTTTTTAGCTATTTGGCCGCTACCCGTCTTGAAAAGAGACCCGTCGCTCGGGTTTCAGAGCCTGATTGGACCGATGCTCCACTACTCCATCCATTGAAAGCGGTTGTTCAAATAATGGATACCGTTCTGTCGAGAATCGAGGATGGACCAATGCACGACGAAATAAAGGATCAACGAGCCCGAATACACGGTTACTTCTCCGGTATCAGGCAATTTGTCGATCTCGCCGAAGAGGACCATGTGCACTGGATCGAGAGATCAGGTCGACGAAAACAAATAGTCACCCTGAGAACCGCCCCCGTTAACGTGGCGCCCTACCTTAAAGACACTCTTTTTTCCGAGGACAGATCCGTTGTCCTAACCAGCGCAACCTTATCTATCGCTAAGGATCTGTATCCATTTCAGAAGAGAATCGGGGCGGAAGGCGAGAGAGCAGAGCTCGTGGAGTCTCCATTCGACTATGAAAACAATACTCGGATCTATGTCGCCAGCGATATTCCCCCTCAATCTCCAGAAAATTCGAAGCAAACCATTGAAGCGATTATAGATTACCTTTGGTTCTGTATCGAAAAGAATGCAGGTGGCTCGCTGGCCCTGTTCACGAGCTATTCTGACCTTCGCAAAGCTGGAGACGCTCTTGAAGATCGAATCATTCGTTCCGGCAGAGAATTTTTCTCTCAAGGGAATGGCTTAAGCCGATCGGAAATCGCCAATCGTTTTCGAAAATCGGGCAACGGTGTCCTATTTGGAACCGATAGTTTTTGGACCGGCGTAGACGTTCCTGGAAACTCTCTTTCGCAAGTGATCATCACCAAGCTTCCATTCGATGTGCCTACCCATCCTATCACGGAAGCAAAGTCCGAATTCATCAAGGAACACGGCGGTAATCCATTTGGGGACCTAACGCTACCCGACGCTCTGATCAAGTTTCGCCAAGGAATAGGCCGATTGATCCGGAAAAAGGATGACAAGGGGATCATAACTATCCTTGATTCCCGAATACTTAGCAAAGCCTACGGCAAGCGATTTCTGCAAAGCCTGCCGAAACGAAAGTTCATTCGGATGAGCAAATCGGATCGCGAAACCCGATTTTGCAACATGAATGTAACATTACCCCCTTTACATCGTCGCTTTCCCTCATCCTCATAAGCTCGGACCAAGCGTACATGACGCGGGCATCCGAGCAATGACGTCAGACAGTTACCACAAGCTACCCAAGGAAGAGACGGACATCGCATTAGGCCAGTTTCCTCACAAGCAAAGCCTCCTCAGGAAAGTTAAAGCATTCAAGACGACTGGCTTTATCGAATTCTGTATCCATAGATTGGCGCTATATTTTAATCCGATAGCGCTGCTAAAAGGGCTCAGAGCTATTGAAAAAGGCCTATACATCTAGAGATGTCAGATTTCAATTTTTCATGAATAAGATCCACATTTTCTATACACTCTACTTTAGCTAAATGATAATCGTTATCACAACCCACGGATCGACTGGGGACATTTTTCCCCTTATCGGCCTATCGGTCATGCTGAAAAAGGCAGGCCATCAAGTTCGATTCGCAACCAGCAAGCCATTCAAAAAGGATATCGAAGACGCAGGGATCGATTTTTACTCAGTTCCTCCGGACTGGAGCCAATCGGACCTCGCTAACTGGATGGGCAAATTGCAGACCGTTAAATCGCCGATTCGACAGTTAAAGATTCTTTATCGAGCTGCGCTTCCCCACCTTGAAGAATCAATCGATGTTATGGACCGCATACTCGAAAATGCCGACTGCCTCATTTCCTCCTATCTTTTTCCCATAAACGGATCTATAGCGAAAAAGCACAACGTCCCCTTCATCACCTACGCATTCGCCCACAACACAGTTCCCTCGCGCTACTACCCTCCCTACGGTTTACCCCGCCTACGCGGATTCCCTTCGTGGATACAACTCCGATGGAATAGATTTGCCTGGAAGCTTTGTAATGTCGCTGTAGATACGGCCATAAACCAGACAATATCAAGAACGCTCAAAAAGAAAGGGCTTCCACCAGTTCGAGACTTTTTCTCTAAGTCGGCTAAGCTTGTTCTCGTAGCCGTATCGCCTTCCGTAATGCGACCAAAGACCAAACTAAACAAGCGATTCCAATTTACCGGTTATTGCAGATGGCAATCTCCAGAAATCGAGGAAATAGACCAGAGAGTCACGAAATTCACCGAAGGAGCGCCCACCCCGATACTGACTTTCGGGAGTATGGTTTATCAAAATCCAGAGGACTACATCATGCGCCTCCTTAATCACTGGCCCGAAGGCAGAAAGCTTATCCTCCAAACCGGTTGGTCGGGCTTCCACGTTCCGAAAACAGCTTCCAACATCCTCCAAATCGGACCCGTCTCCCACGATCAATTGTTTCGTCACGGATCCGTTATCATCCACCACGGAGGAGCCGGAACAACCGCTTCCGCTTTGCACGCAGGAAAACCGCACATTGTGGTTCCCCATATCGGGGATCAGGATTTCTTTAGTTCCGAGGTGATTCGGCTGGGGTGCGGTGTGAAGTGCTTGAAGCGAAAGTGGCCCGAGCAACTCTTCAAGAAAGTGAGCCAAGTGGAATCAGATCAACGATTTCAGACAAACGCCAACGCATGCCTTGAACTCCTCAAAAACGAAGATGGCCCTCGCGAAGCCCTCGAACAAATTGAGAAATTCGCATCAGAATCGAAAGCGGGCTAATTGGAAACGGGACTTGACTTAGATTCCGCTCCAACTTTCCTCCATTCTAATCGGTCGCCAGGGTAGCTCAGTGGTAGAGCAGGAGACTCATAAGCTCTTGGTCGGCAGTTCAAATCTGCCCCTTGGCACCATATTTTGCCCCAAGGACTACACGTCGGTGGCGCCACTTGTTGCCTCGCATTATTTTCTAACTCGATCCGTAAAGAGCAAAATAAGGGCGAGCGTATCGAAGACCTACAAGGCCAATTCTCCTTGGGAGTATCGCTTCTGTGCCTCTTTGAGATGCGTTTTCATCTCCATCTTTTCAAGGATCTCAAATAGAGTCGCTGGATCCACTGCGCCTACGGGAATCGAAGCGGGACCGCAATCCGGATCGAATGTGATGATCCGACGGTTAATTTCCAATTGCCCAATCATTGTCGGGACAATCTCTCGAAATCTGACAGGTTTCAAATGCTCTACATTCTTAATCACTCCGTCTATATCCCTATACTCATTGAGCCATTTCGCGGCTGTCTTGGGACCCACTCCAGGAACACCCGGAATATTATCGGAAGTATCTCCAATAAGAGACAGATAGTCCGGGATCTGGTCTGTAGCTACTCCAAATTTCTCCACAACCCCCTCTGGATCAAGAATGCGCCAGCCTAACCTGGGATTCGCAGTAGGCGGCGGCAGCAACATATGGATACGATCGGAAACGCTTTGAGCGAAATCCTTGTCGGCACTGACTATAAACACTCTCGCATTTTCGTCCTCCGAGCAAATTCGGTTCGCATAAGCCGCGAGCAAATCGTCTGATTCGACCCCATTTTCTTCATACAAGCCGAACCCCATTGCCCTCGTCAGTTCCTTTATAATGGGAATTTGTTTTTCAAAATTCTCAGGCGTCTCTCCACGATTAGCTTTGTACTCGGGAAGCAGCTCCAACTTCGCTTGGGCCCCTCCCAAATCGAAAAATACGATGGTTTCGTTTGGCTTCTGCTCGTCCGTCAATTTCCACATTGATCGCACCCATCCATAAAGAGCGTTCGTCGGAAAACCATCCAGGCGCGTCAGCTCGCGCACAGCATAGTAAGCGCGGAACGCCATGTTGAATCCATCGACGAGCAAGTGTTTAGCCATGGCCAACGGTTTCGCAACAAAGGCTGCGAATCAAACCTTTAACTCGATTGGATAGTCGCCCGTCTACTGGCTTCGCGATTCGCTTCCTCCAGGAGTAACAATAGTCGGATTCTGGAACAAAGCTCCTGGCTGCACGCCTCGCAGAGTCTGCCGTTTTGGCGAACCACCAGGGCTGACCAGGTTTGCCGTTACGAATATCAAGAGGTTGCGTTTGGCCGAAGATTCGCCTTCCGAACGGAAAAAGCGACCGAAGAATGGCATATCGCCCAGAAACGGCACCTTGTCATTGACACTAACCACATCCTCTCGGGTCAAGCCACCCATAACTACTGTGGCTCCATCCCAAATAGTCACCTTCGTAGATACTTCGCGAACCGCGAATATCGGCTGATAAAATCCGGATGGAACCTTTACTGTACGTCCAGCTGTAACAGCGACACTCGGTCCACCGTACTCAACAAAGCCTTCAAACTCAGTTACCCGCGGATTGAGCTCTAAAGTGATGCTGTAGTCATCTTCTTCAACGATCGGCGTCACTGCCAACTCGACCCCAATGTTCCGGGTCTCGAAATCTTCAGGCGTACCCGGCGTTATGGTTACGCCTGCCGCGCCGCCATCCAAGCTACCGCTAGTATTGCCAACATTGCTTTCCGTATCTGTATAACGTGTCGGGTAACGGAATTCTTGGCTAACATTGATCTCCGCCTGATTGCCAGAAAGCACCGTCACTTTCGGTGCGCTTAGCAAATCGGAGCCCGACGTTTGCGAGAGAGCCCGAACGGCTACATCCAAATTCATCTTTCCTACGTCGCCAAATATGCGAGTGAGAGGCTCAGCCCCAACGCCCAAAGGCAAGCTACCAGGCAAGTCTGGAGGGGTAATCTCTTCAACGGGAACTCCATCGATGAGTATCGAGCTAGAGACGTTGGAAGGAGAATTGATTCCGGCTAAATTTCTTAGCGAACTTTGATAGTCTTCACCGGTGCCGGTAGGGTTGTCCTGATTCCTGCTATCATTGTGCGTTAATACCCAATCGAATCCAAGCTCCTCGATCGTCCCTTCCTGCACCTCAAGGAACTTCGCTTCGATCTCAACCTGCTTAACATCCGTGTAGCGGTTAAGGATATTGCGGATACGCTCAAGATTTCTCGTTGTCTGCGTTACAATCATAGCTGAGCCATCATAAGCCATCGTGCTACCCTCTGTATTTACAAAATCCACACCGGCCTGCTGCAGAAAATTCTGAATTGTTCGACCATCATTGGCCATGCCCAATGCGGGCGATGAGGTTCCCGAGTTTGTATCGAACGGATCACTATCAAACGCGCTCTCCGGAGAACCACCGGTTACACCCGTCATTCTAATTACTGTTGAGCGAGATACTGGGAAGACTTCCGTACTCAAATTCCTATTCTCACCACCTGGCCTCAGAACAACGGCGTCTTCTTGGACCTCGTACTGAAACCCAACCGAGTCGACAATGAAATCGAGAATCCGCTTAAGGGATAGGTTACGCAAAGTGATATTTACCGTTGGATTCGTCCGCTCTGGATCCAGCAAAACGAGATTCACTCCTGGAGGACCGGTATCGGTATTGTCGAAGTCTTCAGAAATTGCGCTGAGCGTGTTGACGGCCTGGTTTAAAGGCACTTCCGTAAAATTCACATTCGAGATGATGATGCGGTCGAGCTTTTGCATCAATGGCGCCGGTCCCATCACCGTTGGATCTATGTCCGGACGCTCTTCGTATATCCCGGGTCGCTGCCAAGCGCTAGAGACTTCTTCCAAAAGTTGTTCTCTCGATTTCAGTTTATTTAGGTAGGACAGAGACTGACGCTCTTGGGAGATCTTGACCAAGAAGCTCTTAGCCATAGCGCTGTTCGGATCCAACGCCTCTATCTGTTTGAACGTCGCTTCAGCGCCATCAATGTCTCCGGCAATAAACTGGCTACGCCCTCGTAGCTCCAGGTTTTGGATTTCCTCCTGCAAACGCACGAAGTCGGGGCTTACGCGATCGATAGCCAATAGCCCGTCGCTAGAGTTCGACGCTGACAGCTCTCTAGCTTCACTAGCTGCTTGACCTCTGAGTATCTCGCGCTCATCGCGTTTCATTTCGTCAATCAAGGTCTGCGTCAATGGATTTGGCTCGAGCATGTCCAAAGCGCTCCCTATCGTCCGCAAAGCTAGCGCGTAATCCCCTCTTCTAGACTGGCGCAATGCGATCTCACGAATTTCGCGCGCGCTTATCATCGATTTCTCGATACGTTCAGCCTCCAACCTAGCCAGATACTCGGCCTCGCTTTGCAAGGCATTCCTGCGTTCTGCTTCTATTCGCGATTGATCGCCGCCCGATCCATTCTTCTCCTCGATCATGTTCTCCACGCTCCTGAGGATGCTCTGCACCGATTGATCGTCCGGCGAAATCTCGAGAAGCTGGTTCAATCGCTCCTTCGCTGTCTCATAGTCTCCTGAATCCCGCGCTTGAAGGGCCTCTGACATCAAGCGAATTTTTGTATCGATCTCGCTTTGACCAAACAGAGGCGCGCAGAACAATAAAGCGACGATCGCCAGTGTCGATCGAGCCGAGAAGTTCCTTAATGTTGAAATCTTGTTTTTCATATTTCAGGGGAGCTAATTAGACTAGCTTTCGGGTTCAGATTCGGCGGCCCTTGGACGTATAGCAAATGGACTATACGCATCATCATTTTGGGTACCTTGATTAAGTAAATTGTCTCCTGACAATGGGGTCAGCAGCTTGGAAAGCCGCTTCCCGCCATCCATCGAAATTTTTGTTACCATTGCTTCCTGGGGATTGTTCGACAAGGCGCCAATAACATAAGCGTTATCATCCAGCTCTACTTGGCTACCTTCCTGAACAACAAAAGTCGAACCGGACTCCTTCGAACGGATCGTCGCTTCGAGATCCGAGAAGAGCTTGGTTTCCAGATTCGTTAAATAGACCTCTTGGTTATTCTCATAATCCATCAGCCTAGCAACACCCACTTTTTCAAACACAGGCATGCTCCCTTCCTGTTTTACTTCCATCTGCTTGACTTCGAACGAAAGGACTTTGACACCCGCTTCCACGAGCAGTTTTCCTTTCTTAGCGAGAATCAATTCCTTGGTCTTTAGAAATTGGAAGCTAGCCACGTAGTTTCCATTTTGTTCAGCATAGCCCACCAATTGCAAACGATACGGACGTTGCCTCACTTCCACGAGTTCGATCTCGAACGCTTTCCAGGGATCACGCTCCGGTGCCGAGGATAGATCGGGCCTGGTAACCGCGAACTCTCTCGACTGTGGGTTATAGTAGAGGACGGGCGGGGTAAACGCATCGAAAACCCAATCCTCGCCACGCGATTGATTTTCCGGACGAGACCAGGCGACCGTCTCTGGCAACGGGGCTTTAGCATTAGTTACTTCTACATCCACTTTGCTTTCCGAAAGCATTGGAGAGCTTTGAGTCGAAAGCGTATCCAAGGTCTTTACACTGCGAATACTGTAAATTCCCATGAGCAGAAAAACTACCATCGCAACTAGTAACACTAGCTTGTCTAGATACTCTGAAAAACTGAACCTAAACATTTCCCCTACCCTTTTCCAAACCGCCTACCGCTAAAATCTCTTCACCCAACTCGATAAATTCTACGATTACCACAAACCTCGACTCATTTTCCGAAATGATGGGGACTTGCAACGCCGAATTGTCCCCAACGGACTCTTCAGAAGCGAAAAACGGATTTTCGAGCAAATCGTTCCTCTCCTCAAGGGCACCCGATTCCCTCTCCAACTGAACTTCGATCTCGCTGATCGCGAAGGGCAAGGACGATCCGTTTACCCGGTTCACAAAACTTCTCATAGCATGGGACTGCCCTTTGAACTCCAGTCGGAACGCCAAGGACTCGAACGCCTCGCTCGACCTAATCGGGCTATTGCCCGGCATCTCGAAAAAGTCCGATCCTCCCAAGTTTTGACTCTCCGCCTTACCTCGAATCGCCGGGTTCTCCCGTTCCACAGCAACAAGCTCGCTGATCCCCGCATCCACCAGGGCCTGGAGCAACGCTTCCAAGATTTTCGATTGTTTATGAACAATTGCGATTGTATCGACTGAAGGGCCCACATTTTCGAAAGCGCTGAACCCGAAACGGTAGCCCTCATCGCATCGAATTTCCGCGTTCTGAACGAGCTTCCTCGAATCTTCGACAAATCTGGCTATCATGAAGAATGCGGCATTGCTGTCCGCCGGAGGTCTCCCGAAAAACAATTCGCGATCGAAAGTATTCAGATTAAGCGTAGCCTGCGAGGTATCGAACTCTTCTTTCAGTCGCTGTAGATTCCCCTCCAGAATCGCTAGGTTCGCCTTTGTCGGAGCAGGAGCGCGGTTCATGAACAAGGAAAGCTGCTTGTTCTTTTCTTCGTACTCGAGCTTCAGATCAGCAAGCCGATCCGAATCCACGGAAGTGTGAAACACACCGAGAAGCGCAATCGCCAATAGCATGCCGAGCATCAGGTAGAAAAGAGGATTTCGTTTAAGCCAGTCCATGATGCTCTACAGTGGCTGAACGGAATCCACAACCAGCGTGAAGTTGAATTTCAGGATCCCCGGCACGTTGTTGTCGAACCTCTCGTCTTCGAGACTTTCCACGAATTTAGAGTCACTAAAACTGCTCAATAGAGCAGAAACGCGGCGATTAGATTCCTGACTGACCGTTGATAGCGGATTGGCGACGTCCAGCAACCGACCCTCTAGCAACAATCGGACCTTTGGATCCTCATCGCCCGCATTTCCGTTTCGCACACCGCTAAAACGGTTTGATGACGACACCACTTCCGTA
>NZNM01000012.1 GCA_002694885.1 Opitutaceae bacterium
ATTAAGACATCGCAGTTGGAGGGTCGTTTTTTCGTATTCAATATTCAGCAGCAAAGCAGTTTTTTGTTTGTCACTCTGCCCAAATCGCTATCGTTATGGACCATACCAACCTTCCCGAGAATACGAAATTGGAAAACGAAAAAGAGCCGATTCCCGAAGAAGACGCTAAGCCCGAAAATGCGGAGCGTCGCGAGTTTATGATCAAGGCTGGATCGGTCTGCCTTGGTGGAGTGGTAGCGATTCCGCCCATTGCAGCCGGGATAGCCGTTTTGATGGATCCGCTTAGGCGCAAGCAGGGGGATGCTGATTTTACGAGGGTTACTTTGCTTGATGCGTTGCCCGAGGATGGTACGCCGAAAAAGTTTACGATCTACGCAGACAAGCAGGATGCTTGGAACAAGTTTCCCAACACTGCCATTGGAGCGATTTATCTATGCCGAAAGAGCGATGGAAAAATCGACGCCTTCAATGTGGTTTGTCCTCACCTAGGCTGCGCTGTCGTATTCCGTGAAAGCGAACGTGATTACTACTGCCCTTGCCATAACAGCGCCTTCGATTTGGAGACGGGGACGCAGGCGCCGGACAGTCCTAGCGCCCGAGGGCTCGACTCGCTGGAAGTGAAGGTCGAAAACGAGGGCGAAGTTTGGGTGAAATTTCAGAATTTTCAGCCGGGGATCGCAGATAAAAAGGCCATTGTATGAAGGCGTTACTTGGGTGGCTTGACCAGCGCACTGGTTACAAGAAGATTGTTAACGAAATTCTATTCGAGAACATTCCCGGCGGTCCTCGATGGCGCTACATTTGGGGCAGCGCTCTCACGTTTTGCATTTTTGTGCAGTTTGCCACCGGCATTATGCTCTGGATGGCGTACAGCCCGAGTTCGCAAACAGCTTGGGAGAGCGTCTATTTTATCCAAGAAGAGATGAACGCAGGATGGCTCCTGAGAGGTATACATCATTACGCGGCCCAATTAATGACGGTTCTCCTAATCCTGCACTTGATGCAGGTTGTCATAGATAAGGCATACACGGCTCCGCGGGAAGTGAATTACTGGTTCGGGCTAGGGTTGCTGTTTCTGGTGATGGCTCTTTCGCTTACAGGGTATCTCTTGCCTTGGGACCAGAAAGGGTATTGGGCGACCAAAGTAGCCACGAACATGGTGGCGATCACGCCTTTCATTGGAGAATCCTTGCAGAAAATCGTGATTGGCGGGGCGGATTATGGCCATCATACCTTGACGCGATTCTTCGCGCTGCATGCGGGTGTCCTTCCAGGGCTCCTAATCCTACTGATAGTATTCCACATATATTTGTTCAGACGCCACGGTATCAAGGCGAAGAAACCTTTTCGGAGAGCCGACACGCCATTCTGGCCGGAGCAGGTCTTCCGGGATCTCGTAGCCGCACTCGCGGTTATGGCTGCTATTCTAGGCCTTGTATTGTGGTTTGATGGGGCACATTTGAGCGCGCCAGCAGATCCAGCGGAACGATATCCGGCCCGTCCGGACTGGTATTTCATGTTCCTCTTCCAGTTCCTCAAGTACTTCAAGGGTGAGGGTGTTCTTTGGGGTGGTATCTACATTCCCGCGTTCATTGTGGGGCTGCTTTTCCTGATGCCTTTTATCGGTCGCTGGAAACAGGGTCACCGATTCAATCTCATATTCCTCTACACCCTGTTGGGCGGATTTGTCTACTTGACGTACATAGCTTACGCCAAGGACGCGAAGGATGAAGAGTTTCAATTTGCCCAGGAGCAGGCACGCAAAGACGCCGAGCGCATTCGAGTACTGGCAAAGGCTCCGGCCGGTATTCCTCAGGGTGGTGCCACCTCCCTACTTCGTGGCGATCCTTACACACAGGGCCCCAAGATTTTCGCGGACAAGTGTGCGAGCTGCCACGCTTACGGCGGAATGGATGGCTTGGGACGCGAATTAAAAGAGCCGCCATCAGCGCCTGATTTAAAGGGAGTCGGCAGCAGGGAGTGGCTTGCTGGTTTTGTAGATCCGGACCAGATTGCCACAGCCAAGTACTTTGGGGGTACTCACTTCGTTGACCGAGACGGTGGGAATCAGAGCCGGATGGTGGAGTATGTAATGGGACTGCGCGGCCTATCCCCGAAGGGCCAGGAGGAACTTGCCAAAGTGGTAGCAGCGGTATCTGCCCAAGCGAAACTGGAAAGCCAGAAGGAGTTGGACGAGGCGGATTCCGATTTGATCCAGGAAGGATCAGACCTTTTCTGGGATGGGCTCACCGGAGTCGATGAGGCTTGCATCGACTGTCACGGGTGGGATGGGGAAGAAAGCTCCGAGAGCAGAACTCCCGATCTGACCGGGTGGATGTCCCGCGAATACATGATCGAATTCATTAAGAATCCGGAGCACCCGCGGTTCTATGGCAGTGGTAACGATCGGATGCCGGCTTACGGTGAAGAAGGGACCCTAACAGAGCAGCAGATTGGTCTCGTCGTGGACTGGTTGCGCGGCGAGTGGTACGAGCCGGTCGAAGAGCAGATGCCCTAGTTTTTGAATACTTTGCAGGCACGACCAACGAAGGGCCAGTGTGAGCATCTAGACTATTGGAAGGAAGGATCGGCTCGATCCTCAGTGATAAAATGTACCCCAGGCTTCCAGCCTCTGTCTCCTACAGGCAGGATGCCTGTGCTACTCTTCACGATGCGATGCCAAGCCTCCCTGCATAATACGCCAATTAATTGACTCGAAGAAACTGATTACAACGACGTATTCAGAGTTCTCGGATGCGGATTTTTCGGACCCAGAACTCCTGGCCGTGGTCCTGAATTGCGATCCAGCCTTTTTTCGCCAGCGGTTTATCCGCAGGGCGGGCCTTCTCTAGATTCACTTGCTGGACGGTCTGATCATTGAGTTTAACCATGAGCTTGGAGCCCTTTAAGCGAACTATCATCTCGTTCCATTCTCCGGCAGGTTTGACCGCATTCACTTTCGGTCCTGAAGTTTTGATGACACCGCCAACGTCGTGGGGACCCATTTCTTCTTTTCCGTAGTCGTCTTTCAATTGGATTTCGAATCCGTGCAGAGTGGCGTCCGACTGGTCGGAAATGCGAAAGTAGAATCCCGAATTTCCGCCTTCACCCAATTTGAAGTCAAAGCGGCAGACAAAATCTTGATACTGTTCCGGAAACCAAAGGTAGGCATCGTAACGCTTCCAGCCCGTTTCTCCCTCGCGAGGCTTAAGGTGGAGAACGTCCTTTCCTTCCTCCATCCAATTCCCCTCGGTCTCGAAATCGGAGAGTTTAAAGAGTTTAGTAAACGGGGTAGGCTTTTCGGAAGCATTCGTTTCTTCCGCTGAGCATATGGTTAGGGGCAGGGCCAGGCTAATAAAAAGGGCAGGTAATAAGGTCCTCATGCGGAATAGAAGCACGACTAGAACAGGAATGTCACGATGAAACCTAATTATTGGCCCAGTCTATTGAGTCCTCTGTGAAAGATTGACCAAGAGGCGATACAACTGTAGTACATGGAGCCAATAGATATTCGCGGATCTAAATTAGTATACCCCTATGACCCCCAAGCCCATGAATCGTCGATCCTTTATAAGAACCAGTGCCGTTGCAGGAGCGGCCACCATAGCGGCGCCCAATATCGTGCGTGGCCACAATTTGAATTCGAGGCTTAACATCGCCATGATCGGCCTCGGCAATCGCGGACAGCGAAACACCGGCTATTTTTCTGCGGAGAATATCGTCGCTCTCTGTGAAGTCGATCAGTTGAAACTCAATCTAGTTTCTAAGTTTCAACCCAAGGCTAGACGGGAAGCCGACTTCCGGAAATTGTTTGATCACGAGAAGGAGTTCGATGCGGTTGTGATATCCACTCCCGAGCACAGCCACGCCTTCGCTACATTGCCGGCGCTGCAATTGGGAAAACATGTCTATTGCGAAAAGCCGCTTACCTACAATATCGAAGAAGCCCGGGTTATCCGCATGGCCGCTCGTAATGCTAATGTGGTTACACAAATGGGGACGCAGAACCACGCCAACGACAACTATCGGCGTGTGGTCGAGCTGATTGAATCCGGAGCCATTGGCAAAGTGCTTGAAGCCCACGTTTGGAATTCCCGGGCCTGGGGCTGGCATGCTAGCGAGCAGGCGGCTCGCGATGCCAATGATCGTTATATTGTGATCGACTCCCCCAAGGAAACCCAGCCCATTCCAAAAAGTCTGGACTGGGATCTCTGGGTGGGCCCTGCTCCAGAAACGCCCTTTCATCATCACTATTTCGAAGGTCCTCTTTGGTATCGCTGGTGGAATTTTGGCAACGGTACCATGTCGGATTTGGGAAGCCACTGGATCGACCTTCCGTTTTGGGCCCTGAAGCTGGATGCCCCATTGACCGTCGAAGCCAAGGGACCGAAACCGCATCCCGCTATGGCTCCCGCGTCTATGCAGGCAACTTATGAGTACGGAGCGAGAGGCGATTTGCCTCCCATGAAACTGACTTGGTACCAAGGTTTGGATAAGCCGAGAATCTGGAAGGAGCAG
The DNA here is from genome assembly GCA_002694885.1 of Opitutaceae bacterium. Taxonomy (GTDB): domain Bacteria; phylum Verrucomicrobiota; class Verrucomicrobiia; order Opitutales; family Opitutaceae; genus Pelagisphaera. Next base: position 4,519 of record NZNM01000012.1, read on the forward strand.
GGGATTCCCCAATGGGCTAGTGGTCATTTGTTTGTGGGTGATAAGGGGATGCTTTTATCGGATTACAAGAAGCACGTTCTACTTCCCGAAGATAAGTTCGAAGGCTTCAAAGGACCGGATCCTTTCATTCCCCGCTCACCCAATGGCCATCACCAGGATTGGGTCGACGCGTGTAAAGGAGGCGCTCCGACCATGTGCGATTTCGAGTATTCAGGATTGCTCACCGAGGCCAATCATCTGGGCAATGTCGCTTATCGTGCCGGCAAGAAAATCAATTGGGATACGAAAGAGATGCGTGTGACCAACTCTCGAAAAGCCGAACAATACGTGAAGCGGGAATACCGCAAGGGCTGGAGGCTTAGTTAACTAGTTTCGATTATCGGATACTAGAGGCTCGGCGTTGGAAGCCTGGGGGTTAGCGACAAGTATCGAGTGACCAGGATCTAGCTTTGCTGGGCGATAGAGTAGATCTCGCTGGAGCAGCTCTTTGAAACCTTTTCGAGTGCTGGGTAGGGATTTCCCCAGCCATCTAGTAAACCTGAGTGCTGGCGATCCGATTTGCGGGGAACGAGTTGCGAGGCATCGATCAATCCGCAATAATGCCAGCCTACGAAATCGGGACGGGCGAAAGCTGAACGGAAAAATTCCTCAGTCCACTCCGCTCGCATTTTTAGGTTGTCGGCGACCGGGCCGTAGGGCCTTGGCATCGTGTCCGTAGTCATCGTGAAGGCTGCATCTCCATTGATAAAGGGTTTGTCGACTTGGGCTGACCAACGATCGAGTCCAGGCTTCTGAACTTCGTAGCGGGCATACATCTGATACATGATGATCTCGGTGTACTTGCTGGTGATCGGTAGAACCGTATCTAGCGAATCTGTATTGGCGTGTAGTTTATCCCCGACAAACATATGATTCGGGTCGTAGCGGCGGATCGCGTTGCGGGTCGTTTCATAGTATTTGTCCACGACACGCTGGAGGAATATTACGTTATCTCGGGACTCGTTGGCGTTGGACAACTGAGTGTTTGGACGCCAGTTTTCAGTGGAAGATAGGTTGTCGAATGACTTGAATTTCGTATCGTAAATCGTATTGAAATCTTTGATGCGATTGCGGTAAATTTTTTTCATCGTCTCGACATAAACCCGCTTTCCGGGCGCGTCGCTTCCTAAATTGCGAAGCCGTCTTGGCCAACCAATGCGTGAAGGTCTCCGGGCGCCTCCGATCGTGTCGGTTCGTTCCCTTAGGTCTTCCTCGGTGAGTAATGGGCAGTCGGTCATGGAATAGCCCAGCAGGTAGGGATCGTCTTTTAACGGAGCGGCGATCTCCTTAGCCATGCGGTCGCAATGGCGCTCGAAATCGGAGGAAAACACATCGACAAAATTGCTGTCCGGAATCTCGCCTCTCCAGTGGGGGATGTTGACGAAATGGATTGGCTGCATGTAAGCCATTTCCGGGCGTGGAGTATTTATGATATTCAGCGAGTTGTGCACGCCCACAGTGTTGAAACCCAACTGTTCGCGGACGTCGAGGAACCATTTTCTTAGCGCTCGGTTGAATTCGGATCCGTTTAGATTCTCTATGCCCAGTTTCTTTTGCCAGGCTTCACGATTGTAGTCCTGTTTCCACAGATCTGGGTAAAGATGGTTGATGCCCCAGCTAAGGAACGCGTTACCTTTGGGAGTAACGATCCACCAACGCTTGTCCTTTTCTACGCGGAAAAAGCCCGTCGCCTCGAACTTCTTGCCGAGCCAGCCTCCGTATCGGTCGAATTTTGTAGAGTGGTGAGTGCCGTAGAGCGAATAGGCACCAAGCATGCTTGATCCGAGGGCACTCGCCGAAGTGAGTCGGATAAAATCGCGTCGTTTCATATGGGATAGCTGGGGGAGTGCTCGAAAATATCGAATCGACTAGTTAGCGGATTGCAACGAATTACATTTTGCGATCTTGTTTATCGTATGCCCAGAATCTTAGTCCCCTTTTTCGCGACCCTTTCAATGGCCGTTTCCGCTTTGGCGTCCGATCCTCCAAAGGTCGTCTTCTTGACAGGCGACGAGGAATATCGATCGGAAGAATCGATGCCTATGCTGGCCAAAATTCTGCGTCGCGATTTTGGCTTTCATGTGTCGGTCGGATTTTCTTTGGACGAAGATGGGGTGATCGATCCCAATGCTGCAACCTCACTGACAAAGACCGAAGAATTGGCGGATGCCGACTTGATGGTGCTGTTTTTGCGTTTTCGCCGTCCGGACGAAGCCTCGTTCCAGTGCATTCTCGACTATCTCGAATCGGGGAAACCGGTGGTCGCTTTTCGAACGTCGACCCATGCATTCCGGTTTACTCAGGAGTCCCCTCACACGGGATGGGGCTATCAGGACGACCCCACCTTCATCCACAGCTTTGCTGGCGGCGAATTGACGCGGAAACTTCTAGGACAGAAGTGGATCACGCATCATGGTCACTTTTCTGACGGGCATAGAACCCTGACAAGCGTGACGCTTGATTCGGCTGCCAAGGGCCATCCAATTCTTAGGGGTATGGAAACGTTTGAAGCGTATTCATGGCTCTATCACGTGGAAGGCGGGGGCGATACGGTTGCGGGGGATCCGCAATTTTTGCTCAACGGAAAGTCGCTACAGTCGAACAAGGAAGAGCGGGGTCAGCTCAATCGGTATCCAATTTCCAATCCTGTTGCCTGGACGAAAACGCATAGCCATGGCTTCAATCATGCTCGGGTTTTCATGACGACGCTGGGGCATCCCTATGACTTCAAAGTATCCATGATGCGCCGCTTCGCCATTCAAGGCATTCTTTGGGCTCTTTCACGCGAAGATCTAATTCCGGCTAGTGGNNTGAAGNCGGAAACTGCCGGAGATTACGATCCGAATAATTCTGGCTTTGGAGATAAATACAAAAAGGGTCTCAAACCAGAGGACCTGCTTAAATAGCNANCGAATCTTTCAAANGTAACCTAATTTAGAANACAATGAAAACCTCTATTCGTTTANCTNCCTGTGTANCAGTATTTCTGTNTTCTCTAACNGGNATGGCCCAACNAATTGAGCCAAGCCAAGGCGAGAGTGTGGTTATCGTTGGAACAGGAATGGCCTCCCGAATGANGAAGTTTGGCCATTTTGAAACGGAAATGTACCTGAGTTTTCCGGGCAAGGATCTCAAAATCCGNAATATGGCCGATGAGGGAAACACGCCAGGGTTTCGCCCCCATCCCGGNCGGCATTACGAGTTTCACTTCGCGTTTCCGGGAGCGAAGGAGCTGGTCAAAGANGAGTTTCAGATCGACACTAAGAGCGAGGGTCATTTCGAGTCGCCTGACCAGTGGNTGACTCGCTTGCGGGCNGATACGATTATCGCGTTCTTCGGCTACAATTCTTCTTTCGATGGCGAGNACGGGCTAGANCGCTACAAGACAGAGTTTGAGGGATTTGTGAAGCACACGCTTACGCAGCGATACAATGGNTACGGGCCACCTAAGCTAGTGGTGGTTTCNCCAANCGCTTTCGAGGAGAAGCCACGCGATTTCGACGGTCCGGACGGCGAATCAATCAATCGGAATCTAGAACTTTATTCCAATGCTATGGCTAAGATNGCATCTAATCATGGCGTACTTTTCGTGGATGCTTTCAACGCCTCNAANCAGTGGTATAACGGAAGCGACGTTTTGACCAACGACGGCGTCTTGCTCAATGANGCGGGGTACNGGAAACTNGCTCGGTTTCTGTCTGAATCCATTTTCGGAAGTCGATCGATACGCGAAGGGATTCGCGATACGNTTAATGAGGTAGTNAATGAGAAGAACTGGGCATGGCTNAATAACTTCAAGATACCCAATGGAGTTCATGTTTATGGCCAGCGTTACGCTCCTTTCGGCCCACAGAATTATCCAGACGAGCTGAGGAAGANCGAGGAAATGACAGACGTTCGCGAGCGAGCTATTTGGGCCGCTTTGAATGGTCAGCCTTTCGATATAGGGGCGGAAGACGCCAAAACGCACCCATTGCCTGAGGTGCCGACTAACTACACGGTAAGCGCTAAAAACGGGACGATNGATTANCTGCCTGGGAGAGAGTCAGAATCGAAAATNGANACNGCGGAAGGCTACCGGATGGAGNTNTTCGCCTCCGAAAAAGAGTTCCCNGAGTTNGCNAANCCNAGNCAGATTGCNTTCGACAATCAAGGCCGACTCTGGGTTGCGACTATGCCAAGCTATCCGCACTACCAAATCGGAGATCCCAAGCCNGCAGACAAGCTGTTGATTTTCGAGGATGCTGATGGTGATGGCAAAGCGGACNGTCTACGCGTTTTCGCCGATGACTTGCATATCCCCATNGGTTTTGAAATTGCNNNGGAAGGGGTNTANGTTTCTCAAAGCGATAGCTTAGTATTGCTCAAGGACATNGATGGGGATGATAAGTATGACGNNAGNGAATACATTGTNAGTGGATTCGACGATCACGATACGCATCATGCGATTAGCGCTTTTTGCGTTGATCCTTCGGGNGCCATCATCATGGGGGAGGGCTACTTTCTTCATAGCAATATCGAGACGATTTACGGTCCGGAGCGCGGNTCTTGGGGAGGCTATTTCAGGTACGACCCAAGCCGCCGGAAGCTAACNCGNATCGCNCAGCTAAATATGCCCAATCCATGGGGCGTTGCCTTNGACGATTATGGACAAGGCTTTTTCCTCCACACCTCCAATCCAACGGTCAGNTGGCTGACGCCGGCATCGGTAAAGCCAATTTATGGATACAACATGCTGGCGCCCCAGATTCTGGCCGATAGTTTTGTGCGCCCTACATCCGGTTTGGAGATCGTATCCAGCTCCCACTTTCCCGAGGACGTTCAAGGCGATCTNCTTTTCAACAACACAATCGGATTTCTGGGAGCAAAACAACATCAGTTGNTGGAAGAGGGATCNGCTTTTACCGCCAAATGGCGCCAGGANCTNTTTTCTTCTGACGACTTGAATTTTCGNCCCGTCGATTTGGAATTCGCCCCAGATGGATCGCTTTACGTAGCCGATTGGCACAACGCTTTGATNGGCCANATGCAGCATAATGCCAGAGATCCGCTGCGCGACCACGTTCACGGGAGAATCTACCGGGTNACCTATCCATCTCGACCATTGATTGAAGCCGGCAAAAGTCCATGGAGCNTCGATTCCCGAGCTGCTGGAAACATTGAAGCATCCCCAGTTGCGNACGCGTTATCGCGTTCGCCGCGAGCTTCGTGGNCGGGATTCGGAAGAGGTTTTGCCAGCGCTGAAATCCTGGGCTGCTAAGCAGAACGACGAGCGTCTAAAGCTGGAAGCTCTTTGGGTTGGCTGGGGACACAANGCGGTAGATTTGGAATTGCTAGAAGCGCTNTTNNCCTCGAGCGATCANCGCATTCGCAGCGCGGCTGTATCCGTAGCCCGATACAATATCGATCAGCTTCCTGCNGCAATTGAACTCGTGGAGTCTGCTTCCCNGGATCCTCATAGTCGCGTTCGATTAGAGGCTCTCGTCGCTGCCTCNTGGTTGCCAGCGGAAATCGGATTGCCCATTGTTGAGAAAGTNAAGGAGCATGGACTCGATAGCGACGTGGCTCGCTACAGCTACGAGTACGCGCANNCAGGGCTGCTGGGCAGACCTGTGCANCCGAGNGCCACCGATAAAAACTATCGGGNNCNGGGAGAGGGCTTTGAAGACGAGTTTCTCAAGTTGGGATTGGAAGTCTATTCGCGGGAGGGCTTTTGCGGCACCTGCCACCAACCTGACGGCATGGGCCTGCCCGAAGCGGGGTTCCCGCCATTGGTAAAGACCCGCTGGGTGGAAGGCGACAAAGAAACGCTTATAAAGATCACACTCAAAGGGCTTTTTGGGCCTATAGAAGTTAACGGCAGAAACTATCCCGGACAGGTACCCATGACCGGCTTTGAAAGTCTAGTCGGCGATCAGGAATTAGCGGCGGTTTTGACCTATGTACGCTCGTCATTTGGAAACAATGCCAGCCCTGTAAGCGCAGCCGATATCAAAACCGTACGAGAAAAATATTTGGATGTGAGCGGACCCCTGGATGCGTCGACTTTGAGTCCGTAAGAGCAAGTTTTTGATGCGGGATGCTTGTTGCTCGATTCTGGATGCAGGGATCTAGCAGCAAGAATCCAGTCATGAGCTGTAAGGACCAAGCCTCCAGTATCGAATTCTCCTAGTGTTCCGCTCCTTTTTGATTGATTAGGGCTGTGAGCGCTTTGACCACAGTTGGATTTTTCTCGGCCACGTTCTTGGTTTCCTTTTCAGGGGAAGTGTGATCGTAGAGTTCTACGTAGCCATCATTGTGGAGTGTCAGGCGGTGGTTGGCGTTTCGTATAGTCCGAGCTCGGCCAGTATAGGCGTAGGCAGTATGGCCTCTAGCGTTTGGACTCTTGATTTGAGGAACCAGCGATGTGCCATGAGTGAAGTCGGGGTAGTCCAAGCCAGTGAGTTCGCACAGGGTGGGGAATAGATCTAAGGTTTCGACGACGGCATCGGTCTTTGTACCAGGATTATTCATACCAGGAACCGATATGATGAGAGGTGATCGCAAGGCTTCTTCGAAGAGGCAGTGCTTGCCCCAAATAGCGTGTTCACCGAGGTGCCAACCGTGGTCACCCCAGAGGACGACGATGGTGTCCTTTTCGCGGCCCGTCTCATTGAGCTTGGCTAGAATTTCTCCCACGTGATGATCAACGTAGCTGACACAAGCCGCGTAATGTTTGCGTACTTGTTCCGCGTATTCTTTGTCAACGTTAGGATCTTTTCCATAATGGTAGTATTGATTGGTAAACTCGCCTGATGCATGCCAGGTGCTTTGCCAGTCAGGTTTTTCAGGATGGGGTATCGGAGGCAGTTCGATTCCTTCGTAGGGATCCATGTAGCGCTTGGGAGCTCCAAACGGGAGGTGGGGCTTGATGAATCCGATCGCCAGGAAAAAGGGTGTGTGGGACTCCGCTAGATTTTCGAGTTGCTCGAGGCCCTCGACTGCGATCAGCCCATCATGGTAGTCCGTGTCTTTGCCGTCGGCGCTTTGCATGACATCCATCTTGTTCTCTGAGAAGGATCCGATCGGCTTGATCTCTCCGTCGATGAGAGAGTGCATGGCGCCTCGCGGATGTTTCCATCTTCCGGTCGGCATAAGCTGACGATCCCACGCCCCGGGCATTTCCAGAACGTTGTGGTCGTACCAATCCTCGCCGCCCCAACCGCCAGGATGATGGGAAACTTTGCCTACCGATACGGTTTTGTATCCATTTTTCCGAAACCACTCTGGCATGCTAGGTGGTATTGTGGAATCGGGAGACTTTAGTCTCTCGGCACGCTGAAAAAGAGCTTGGTTGCCGTAGGAACCATACTGACCTGTCAGCATCGTGTAGCGGGAGGCTCCGCAGGTGGGAGCGTTGACGTAGTGGCGATGAAAGGCCCGTCCACTGGCAGCTAGGCGATCGATATTTGGGGAGTGTATGTAGTCTACGCCGAAGGAATTCAATTCGGGCCTCAGGTCATCAACGCAAATCAGAAGAATGTTCTTTTTCTGACTAGAGCTGGATTGGGCGTAACCGATGGTCAGAAAACTCAGAGCAATGGCGACTAGAGCCAAGCGGGGAATAAAGGGGAGAATTCGCATGGCCGGTATGCTCCCGATAGAAGCCGCCTAGTGTCAATTTTCTTCGGGGAAATAGAGACGATATTAACCTAACCGCAGAGGACGCTGAGGAATTGTAGGTAGAGATGGTAGGGCCGTTTGTCCTCAAGCAGCCGTTTTGGATGGTCAACAAACTAGGGATTCGGCCGGTTAGGGACAACCGGCTCTACCATTTGATGTGCGGAAATCGAACAATGGGATGGTTTCCAACAGAGTAGCGCGGCGCCTTAGCCCGCGTCAGTTTGCGTCTCCATCAAGGAACGCTTGCTAAAGCGCCGCGCTACTGAATCCAATCCGCATATTTAATTGAAGGCCATGCTACCATCTGCGAGTGCTCAGATAGTCTATGGACCCATCGCTCGCAAGCGAGCTTTCATTGTAAATTTGTTGCTAGATTTTTGTCGCATTGAATGGCTAGCTTAATAGGGTCCCAGTGGGTGGAGGCATATTAAAATTATGAAGAAGCTATTGTTAATCGTTTTCTGCCTCGTTATTGTGGGGATAGTTTTGCTTCTGGTTTTCTCCAAAGCCATCGGTTCTGGAATCAAGGCGGGCGTTGAGACATTTGGACCGGAGGTAACTCAGACTCCGATCACATTAGAATCAGTCGATCTGTCGGCATTCTCTGGTAGCGGAGCGATATCCGGGCTGGTAGTTGGCAATCCAGAGGGATTCAATACGCCGCACGCGATCAAGCTCGATGGCTTCAGCCTGAAGCTGCAACCGATGTCGGTTTTGTCCGACAAGATTGTGATAAACGAGATCATTATCGATGGACCCGAATTCATTTTGGAGACGGGTATTGGTCTGGGAAAAAGCAATATCGGGACGATACTAGCCAACATCGAGGAATTTACTGGTCCAAGTGAAACTGAGCCAGTGGAGGAGTCGAGTTCCTCGAAGAACGTGCAGATTGATTTACTCAGTATCACTGGCGGCAACGTTAAGGTATCCAACAAATTATTGGGTGGCCATGCATTGACGGTTCCCCTGCCAGATATCGAATTGACGGATATTGGAGCCGATGATGACGGCACTACATTTGGCGAATCCATGAAGATTGTTTTCCAGGCGATTAATCAGGGAATCGTTTCATCCGTGAGTAGCTCGGGGAAAGTTGTGGGCGATCAACTCAAGAATTTGCAGGAAGCGACTCAAAAAAGTATCGGCGGCTTGCTCAAAGGGTTGAAGGATACGCTAGATAAAAAAGAGAACTAGCGTCAGTGGGACGAAGGGTAGGGAGGACTGGCTCAGTCCTCCGTCAAAGCTACGGCTAGACGGGCAGTTCTCTGAACGGAATGGGTAGCGGCTCGAACTTCCTCCTGCCAGTCTGTAGAGTAGCGCAGGCATCCTGCCTGCGTGGGTAGGTTGCGGACACAGGCTGGAAGCCTATGCTACTCTTTGCGGGCGCTTCGCTACAGCGCTCGATGCGGGCAGCTACCTCCGATTCCAGCGACGCTGCGTTTTCTTAAGCTGGACGGGGGCGGTTTGTATGAGGCAACCCATTACGCAGGGCTGATCTCTCAATTGCTTCCATTCGTCGCTGTTTACACGCCATTTTAATGAGGAGGCGGTGGGAGCGGTAGCGATCGTGTCGTCCTCCATTTTGAAAGCTATATCGCTGGTAGTGCTGCCCCGGGTGCGGTCGAGCGTTTCCCGATACTGATAAAAGAAGGGTTCCGTGTTCGCTTTGGAATCGAGAATCCAGGTGATATGCTTGATCTGATCGGGTAAGTAGCTTTCGAGAGGGTAGACTTCCGTTGCGCTGAGCCGAACGCCTTCTTCATTTCGGAAGACGCTGCCTTTCACGACGACTAGCTTCTCGTTGGCTAGATTCTGTCCGTATTCTTCAAAGGCATCCGCGTAGCAGTTCATAGCAACGCTTCCTTGCTTTGTTCCCATGTTAAAGAGAGCCCACATGCGATTGTCGCGCCGAGATAGCTTTTTAGTTACGCCAGAGGCGACTCCGCAAACTTGAAACTCGATTCTATCGCCAAGATCATCGACTTTCTCTATGTCGAAGTTAGTAAGCGCTTCGGCTAGACCACTGTATTCATCAAGTGGATGGCCTGATACGTAAAAGCCGAGCAACTCCTTTTCATACGTAAGCATTTCGTGCTGGGGGAATTGCTTGCTCATATCGATTTCGTGGTTTGCCCCGTTTGTCCCATTGCCGTTGCTGTCGTCATCGTCTGGCGCCAGCATATCGAAGAAGGAATTTTGCCCGGCCTCGCGGTCCCTTTGTTGAGCGGCAGCAAAATTGATGGCCTCTTCCAGTCTATGGTAGATGGCGCCACGCGGCTCTAGCGAAAAGTCGAATGCGCCCGTTTTAACTAGGCATTCTATTACCCGGCGATTGACCGCTTTGGAGTCCATGCGCTCGAGAAAGTCGTCGAAATTCTCGAAGGGTCCATTGGCTTCCCGTTCTTCGATGATCTTCAGGGCGGCTGCATCGCCAACCCCTTTGATGGCTCCCATTCCGAAGCGAATCGAACCCGGCCTCCCCGCTGCTTTGTCTTCCGGATCGTCAACAACCGGAGTAAATGACTGTCGCGAGGTGTTAATGTCTGGAGACAGGACACGGATTCCCATTGCTTCGGCTTCGTCGATAAAATGGGCGACTTTGTCCGCATTGCCTTGTTCGCTGGAGAGGATCGCCGCCATGAATTCCACAGGGTAGTTAGATTTTAAATACGCTGTTCGGTAGGAGAGCATAGCGTAGGCGGCGGAATGGGATTTGTTAAATCCGTAGGCGGCAAATTTTTCGAGGATGCCGAATATACCCAGGGCCATCTTTCGACTCATGCCATGAGCCTTGTCGGCTCCTTTCACAAACACCTCTTTTTGGGCTTCCATCACAGACGCGATTTTCTTGCCCATGGCTCGCCGAAGAATATCCGCTTCGCCAAGCGTATAGCCAGCGATGATACGGGCGGCTTCCATAACCTGCTCCTGGTAGACCATGACACCGTAAGTTTCGCTCACCAAATCTTTCAGGAGCGGGTGGGGTACCTCGATAGTGCTGGCGTCCCTCTTCCCTTTGATGAACTGGGGAATGAACTGCATGGGACCGGGTCGGTAGAGGGCGACCAAAGCGATAATCTCCTCGAATGCTGACAGACCAATTTGCTTGCAGAGAGATTGCATGCCCGTGGACTCCAATTGGAATACGCCGATTGTTTTGCCTTGGTTAAGGAGCTCGTAGGTTTTCGGATCATCGAGGGAGATCTTCTCGATATCGAATTTCTCCATGCCAGGAAGGCGTCGAACGCTGGCTTCGGCATCGGAAATCACTGTCAGTGTTTTGAGCCCGAGGAAGTCCATCTTCAGGAGCCCCAGATCCTCGGCAGGCCCTTTGGCGTACTGAGTCGTGAGGTCGCCTTCTTGGAGCGTTACGGGGACGAGATTGTGGATGGGCTGATCACCAATAATGATGCCGCAAGCGTGTTTGCCCGTGTTGCGAACCATGCCCTCGATGATTTTCCCCTGTTCTACGATCTTCTTGGCGACGGGATTGATCTTCATCTCCTCGCGGAGCTCTTTCGACTTTTCTACCGAGGCATCGAGCGATATGTTGAGCTCCTCGGGAATCATCTTGGCTATCCGGTCCGCGTCGGCGAAAGCCACGTCATTGACGCGAGCCAGGTCGCGGATGATCATTTTCGCCCCAAATGTTCCGTAAGTGATGATATTTGCGACGCTTTCTTCGCCGTACTTTTCACGAACGAAATTAACGACTTCTTCGCGTCGTCTCATGCAGAAATCGATATCGAAATCCGGTGGGGATACACGTTCTAGATTGAGCATGCGCTCAAACAGCAAACCAAAACGGAGGGGATCGATGTCCGTAATCTTCAAAACGTAGGCCACGATACACCCCGCTCCTGATCCACGACCGGGACCGACGGGAATTTTCCTTCCGCGGGCGAAGTTGATGAAGTCCCAAACGATCAGAAAGTAGTCAATGAACCCTGTGCCGGAAATGATGGCTAGTTGGTAGTCGAGCTGCTGGCAGAGGAAATCGGCAAAGTCTTCGCGCTGATCTTCCTTGGGTACGTAGGAGCCGCGGTTATCGTAGTCGACTCCGTATCGGTCGAGCAGCCCACGCTTGCAGAGCTCCAAGAGCAGCGTTCCATTGGCCTTGATTTCGGCTCGTTGATCGGAAATCAGTTTACAGACTTCTTCGGAACCGTTCTGCTGATTGACCTTCGTTTTTTCGACTTCGTAGATATCGAGAATGTGGTCGAACGCGTCGGGATCCTCTTTGAAGGATTTTAGCTCGGGAGGGGCTTCGAAGACGGGATAGTGATTCTCGTCGAACGGAATTTCCAGATCGCACATTTCAGCTACGTGGACAGTGTTGTCGAGCGACTCAGGGACGTCCTTGAAAATCTCGTGCATCTCCTCCCGGCTTTTCAAATAAAATTCCGTAGACGGGTATTTCATCCGGTCTGGGTCGGAAATGATCTTGCCGGTTTGAATACAAAGGAGGGCGTCGTGCGGTTCGGCGTCCTCTTTGTAGACGTAGTGGGAATCGTTGGCGCAGATGATTTTCAGATCGAATTCCCTGGCTAGCTTGATCAGCCCTGGATTGATCCGCTTCTGTACTGGCATTCCATGGTCCTGCAGCTCGATAAAATAGTTCTCGCGCCCAAAAATGTCGATAAAGTCCGCTGTAACGCGACGCGCGTTAGCTTCGTCACCATAAATCAGATACTGCGCTGCGACTCCATTGATACACCCGCTAAGGCCGATCAGGCCTTTCGAATGCTGGGCTAGTTTTTCAATGTCCGTCCGCGGCCGGTAGTAGACGCCGTTGACATGGGCATCGGACACCAGTTTGCAAAGGTTCTGGTACCCTTCGAAATTCTTGGCGATCACTCCTTTGTGGTGGATCTGGTATTTGGGAAAATCTTCAGGCGAAGGAAGGTAGTCCTCGGGAATGTCGCCAATGTCGTCCGTGCGCTTGCGTTCTCGCTTGGGCCGTTCCGATTGTTTATGGTCGTTTACGTAGTAGAGTTCGCAGCCGATGAGCGGTTTGATATCGGCTGCTTTGCAGGAACGGTAGAAGTCGATGGCGCCAAAGAGGTTTCCGTGGTCCGTCATGGCCAGGGCTGGCATGCCTAATTCTTTGGCTCGAGCGGCTGCCCGGGCAGGTTTGGCGCAACCGTCGAGGAGCGAATAATGGGTGTGATTATGGAGATGAACAAACGGGCCAGTTGCGGACATAAGAATTCATTGAAAACGAGCTGCCCGAAGATTCAAAGCATAGATCTGAATAAATTTCCGCTGAGCGGGAATTAGTGGAATTTGGAGAACTTTGAGTGTTCGATCACGTCGCGTAAATTGGATAGAAGCCCAGAGCAGGATTGATTTTATTGTAATCCAGCCTATCTGTCTTGAATACCATTGCCCACGATCCAATCCTATGAAGCCACGCTCACTCGTACTCTTAGCGATCCTCCTGATCCTGATCTTGATTGGGTTGTCTTGGTTCCGGCGAAACGTGGTTCCAAAGATCGACGAGCAGATTCAGCATACGCCAGATAGCGAGCAGGTGGAAACAGTTGTAGGTGGTAGTCAGGATGCGATCGATCCATTAACTATTTTCGATTCTGAGGAAACATCGGAAGAAGGAACAAGTGTAGCCAGCTCGGCTTTGGCCCCTATTCCGTTCGAGCATCTCACCGTTACGGGTTTGGAGGAGGTAGCGATGATTGCAGCCTTGCAGGAGCACTCGCACAAGTTCAGAGAGTGGAAAGGGCAAATAAAGCCTAGCTTGCCGGAATTGAAGGCGCATGTAGAGCGGGAAGGAGAGGATGGTGTATTAGCGATTTCGTTACCCGATGGTTCACGAGTGGATGTTACCCGAATGCGGTATCAATCCTTTGGAACCAATCAAGGCGCGTTCACGGGAAAAATCCTTGGAGATACTTTCGGGGAGATCGTTTTAAGTTACGTTAATCAAGCGGTGGCAGGCTCCATCCGAGACTTTCGCAACGACAATGTTTGGAAGATCCGCAACGCTGGCGATGGCCAGCAATTCCTAGCTTTGGTCGATGTGGATGCTCTTGGCGAATGCGGCGTATGCGCGGAGTACGCCCAGCGTTGATCGAGAGTTCAAGCTGGGGGGGAGATTTATTCGCTTTGGGATTCGAAGCTCATAGCGTATAGTGACTTTTTCTGTAGACGAGGTCGTTGGCCGCGTTACGCGATCGGCGATCGCGGCTACAATTGTTGAGATTGCCATGGTATTTAATATGAAAAGAATGAACCTAAATTTGGCGATTGCAGGGGTGATTTTGTCATGCTTGGCTCTGCAAGCAGCCGAACGCCCGAATATTCTCGTCTTTCTTGTGGACGATATGGGGATGATGGATACGTCGGTGCCGTTCATGGCGGATGACGATGGGCGCCCTGAGCGGCATCCATTGAATGAACTTTATCGAACGCCGAATATGGAACGACTGGCCAGGCAAGGGATCCGGTTTAACCAGTTCTACGCCAATAGCGTTTGCTCGCCGTCACGCGTATCAATTATCCGGGGGCAGTCATCGGCTCGGCATCGGGTAACTCAGTTTATCAGGCCGGAAACGAATAACGCGGGCGATTTTGGTCCCCAAGATTGGCAATGGGAGGGCATCGCCCCGGGCGTGGTTACGCTGCCGGCCATACTTCGTCACCAGGGCTATCGGACGATTCATTCCGGCAAAGCCCACTTCGGTCCTGTAGGTTCGTTTGGCGAGTTGCCGCAGAATTTTGGATTCGATGTCAACATTGCTGGCTGCGCTTATGGTCAGCCCGGCAGTTATTACGGTGAAGATCACTTCGGTTACGCCAAGAAGGGTCGGGAAAGGCGGGCCGTTCCTGGGCTGCAGAAGTATCACGGTCAGGATATACACCTTTCCGAAGCCCTCACCTTGGAAATCAATGAGGCGATCAGGGATGCGGTGGAAGACAAGGAGCCGTTTTTCGCCTACATGTCCCACTATGCCGTTCACACCCCGTTTCAGCCAGACGAGCGCTTTGCAGCTAACTATGAACATTTAGATTTGAAACCCAATGCCAAGGCCTTCGCTACCTTGATTGAAGGGATGGACAAATCATTGGGCGATATTTTGGATCAATTGGAACGACTCGGAGTGGCAGAGAACACATTGGTCTTTTTTCTAGGCGACAATGGCACGGATGCTCCGCTTGGAGACTCTCATGCGATCGCCTGCGCGGCGCCGTTGCGCGGGAAAAAAGCCACCCACTACGAAGGCGGGTTGCGGGTACCGTTCATTGCTGCCTGGGCCAAGCTCGATGAAGCTTCGGATCTGCAGAAGGCTTTGAGAATTCCTGCCGACCGATTGTCGGATCAAGTCGGAACGGTGCACGATATTTTCCCTACGATTCTTGGAGTGAGCGGTATCGAAACGAAAGAGATGGTGGATGGCGCGGATTTATCTCCGGCTCTGGAGGGGGGGACACTCGATCGGATGCCAGAATTTCTCATGCACTTCCCGCATCAGCATCGAAGCAGCTACTTCACTAGTTACCGATTGGGCGACTGGAAAGTTATCTACCACTATCACAATGAAGGGCCCGAGCGTTACGAGCTATACAACCTCGCTGACGATCGGAGTGAATCGAACAACTTGGCGGGAAGCCGCAAGGGTGAGTTGCAGCGAATGATGCGGGGGATGATTGAGGCTTTGAGTGAGGCGGGCGCCCAGTTTCCGCTGGCTTTGGATGGTTCCGGTAGGACATTGAAACCGGAAATGCCGTAGGAGCGCCTTGATTGAAAGGTGACGACGGTCGAGGCGTGTTCAGAGTATCGTTCTACTTAAATCAGAGAAGGCAGGGCTGACTGTCCCCAGTCAGCCGAATTTGCAGAGGCTCATCGTAGCGGCTGACAAGGGACTGTCAGCCCTACCATTTTTGGGAGTCAAATAGTCAAATTGTAGTTCGGATAGGGATGGTCTTGCGGATTTCATCCGAATGCCCCCAAAAAGAATTGACGAGGCACTGGATTGTCGTCTTGGTACGCGTCTTTCTCTGAAATTATGGCAATTGAAGTAAAAATCCGCAAGGGTGAGCCCGTCGAGCGAGCGTTGCGCCGCTTGAAAAAGAAGCTCGATCGCGAAGGCGTTATCAAAGACGTCCGCGGCAACCGCTATTTTGAAAAGCCTTCGGTATCGAAGCGCCGCCGCAACAAGATCGCGAAGTTCAACAACATGCTTCGCCACAAGTGGGACAACTAAGGCTGAAGACGTAATTCTTAAGGCTGAATGATCTAGGCTTCCTCGTATCGGGGGAGCTTTTTTAATGTCGGTTGGCGAAAGGCGGCGGGGATTCGCTTGTTGAGGGAACAGGTAGGGAGGCCCGGCCCGGCCCTCCAACATCCAACGCAATTTGGAGGTCCGAGCCGGTCCTCCCTACCTACAGTTGCTCAAGCAGTTGCTTAGCTTGGTTTATCCTTCCATTTCCAGCAGCTCGGCTATCCACTTTCGGTGCGGGCCGGAGAAGGGCAGGTCTTCGATTTCTTGAGGTTGAACCCATAGAAAGTTTGGGCCGAGCTTAGGAAGGTCGATGATTGACGGCTCGAATTTATGAAATCGCTCAGTGATGCGGTATTTAGTGATGGACCGCTTTCTCTCTAATAGAGGGACGCCTCCTCCGACATTGATGTTGAGCTGTTGGCAGGTTGGTATTTCGTGGAGTCCTTTCATCCGGTTGGCTGAATTGGGTATTCGGTGGACGAGGATCCCTTGGTCCCCAACTACCCAGGCTCGGCTAATTGTTTGTTTCTCCGTTTTTCGTTTCTGGAATCGGGGGAGTTCCGACTCAATTCCTTTGGACTGGCCCTCGCAAAGCTTGCTGACGGGGCAAAGCAGACATTGCGGACTATGCTTCAGGCACACGGTAGCGCCTAGTTCCATCATGGCCTGATTGTGGTCGCCTGGGCGATCTCGGTTTATAAGCGTTTGGGCAACTTCGCGGTAGGCTTTGGCAGCATCAACGGTTGATTTGAACTGATTCTTATCGGCGACGAGACGGGCTAATATTCGAACAACATTGCCATCGACCACAGCTTCTCGCTCGGCAAAGGCGATGCTGCAGATTGCGGCGGCTGAGTAGGGGCCGATTCCGGGGAAAGCGAGCCAGCTTTTGGCGTTTCTTGGAATTTTTTCCAGGCTGGCGATTGCTTGAGCGAGTTTGTGCAGATTCCGAGCCCTCGAATAGTAGCCGAGCCCTTCCCATGATTTAAGAACCTGGTTTTCACTGGCCTCTGCCAACGCTGAAAACGAGGGGTAGGCAAGGATCCATTTCTCAAAATAGGGAAGGACGGTTTTTACCTGGGTTTGCTGGAGCATAAACTCGGATACGACCGTTTTATAGAGGCTAGGCTCGTCTCTCCATGGAAGGTCCCGTTGGTTGGCGTCGTACCAGGTGATAAGCTCGGTCCGAAACGTTTCTGCTTGGCGGGTAAGAGTGGATGCGTCCATGGGGTCTGTATAGCGAAAGCGCGACTGGTCTTAAATTTAGTTGATCAGCTTAAGTCGGGCGGTAGCGTTTGAATCGCTTTGGCTAAACGCAAAAAGAAAATCGATCTTCCGGAGGAGCCGAAAAAGAAGACAATCTACACCAACAAGCTTTCAGACGAGCAGATGGAAAAGCTTGAGGGCTTTTGCGCGATGCGAGATTGGGAGCCTTATGGTGTTGAATACGCCCGTTTCGCGTTCAAGGGAAACAAGGTGAATGTGGTTGGCTACAATAGTGGTAAACTCGTTGTCCAGGGCAAGGAGATGGAAGAATTCGTCATCAACACTCTCGAACCGGAAGTGCTTGGAGAAGCCCGCTATGGATACGACGAAATTTATCATCCGGAATGGTTCGAGCTTCACGCGGGTATGGACGAAAGTGGCAAGGGGGATTTGTTCGGACCGGTTATTACTGCCTGTGTAGTCGCTGATAAGCCGCAGATCGATGAATGGGTTAAGGAAGGAATTCGTGATTCCAAGAAAATCACTGATACGCGTATCCTGAAGTTGGATAAGATTATTCGAGCGACCAAAGGCATTTCCGTGGAAACCTGCTTTTGCGGGATGCGAAAGTACAATGAGCTGATGGGGAAGCCTAGGGCGAATCTCATTTTGCTGCTAGCCTGGCAGCATTCGAAAAGCCTAACCGCCGCTCTAAAGAAA
>NZNM01000162.1 GCA_002694885.1 Opitutaceae bacterium
AATCCTTTTTGTAAGGGGTTTTATTTGCCCACGCCCCTGGCTAGGCGCCTGACTATTTCCCTCGAAATGAGGAGTGCGTCGTTGATTGGCTGTGCCTAGCGGCAATACGGCCAATCGAAGGCTTTGCCCCAACGGATCCGATTGTCGATATGCCTGAGTTTGCCTTAGGCCTTGGTCCATATCGAAATCCCATGCTGCTCTGGTAGCCCTCTGGAGCCTTCGCTACATAGTGGAGAAAAATTGATAATCCCACTATCGATACAAAAGCAAAAACTACCAAAACATCTAGCATATAGATATGATCGACTCGCTGTAACTGGGGTTAAGAAATTGCGGGAGTAAATGTAACTTAGAAGGCTAATCTCCGGATGGAGACCCGGGCCGCTTCAATCGACTGAAAGACTTGCGATTAACGGGTATTCAAATCCGTTCTACTATCAAATCGGATTATCCCGATTTCTTTTTGTAATCAAATTTTAACACTGAACCGGTAACAATACGTAACCCGATTTCTGGAAAGTCAAACCGACGGTACAGAAACTCTGTAATTTTTGGTCGGTTCTGCTGCTAAAAACCGGGGTACGACTCGAGTAAAGACCGCAAAAACCGCCATTTGTTCAAGAAACAATTTTTCCTTAAAGGATCCGTCTACCGCAAGCGATAGTACGAATCTGGATTATAGAGGTAGTAGAAATCGAAAGGTTCTAGCCTCGGGAGAGCGACAAAAGGACGTCCATCATCGTCGAGCTCTTCTTTCAACAACTCATCCTGGGCAAAAATCACGCTAGAACCAAAACGTCCGGGATTTTTGTCGATCGACATCTCCCAGATTCGATCTACCATATGGTCGATCCATTTGAACTTAACAGCTTCATCGCCAAACTCCCTCCAATCGCCGTCTGAGTTCTTTTCGTACATCATCGCTATAAACTCGTCCAAGTTCAGTCCCATTTTTTCAGCTATGGGCCTTGCAACGCGACGCCACCACTCTTCGGCTTCTTCAAGGAACTCTCTTTGCTGAGTGAGATTGCCGATTCCAAACCAGCTCATTTGATGATGGAGGACGACCGCATTAGGGTAGCAATAGGAGCGTTCAGCTAAGGTGGCGATGCCAGCAGCCATACTGGCAGCGTACGATTTAACAACGACGTAGACAGGTGCCTTGCTGCCCTGCATCGACTTCAAAATCTTGTAGCCGGACATTACCGAACCACCAGGAGACGAATCGATTACTAGAAATATCGGATACTCCGTGCTCTCATTATTATAGAAATTGATTCGTTCGCTCACGTAGTCGGCGAGTCCACTCCATATCGGTCCATTGAGCGGGATCCTTCTATCACTAACATGGAGCACGCCATCCACGAATGGCTCTTTCAGATACATGAGCTCGCGATCGGAGTAGATGAGGTCCTCTACCAAATCGCTCTTCTCTTTGACGGACAGCTTTGCGGTCAATTCCACGACCTCCAAATCCAACTTAGCCCGACGATTTTTCAAACGGGCATCGTCTAGCCGTAATTGGTTGATTTCCGTTTCGATCTTTTTCAGAGCAACGGAATTGGCGATTTTCAATCGCTCCTCTTCCATTCTCAGCTCAGCAAGCTCTTGGTTCATCGCTTTTTTCGACTCCAAGCTATCCAACGAAATTTCCTTGTTCAACGAGTCTATTCTGGCGTTCAAACGATCGGTTTCACCCTTCAATTCCGATAGCTCGCTAGCCAGGCGCTCCCTAGCGATCGAATTTTCCATCGCCAAGCGTTCCTTTTCTTCGCGCATGTCTTGAAGCTCTTCTTTAAACTTCTCGGACCTCAGGGCCATACGAGCCTGAATCAAATCTCGCTCGTTTCTCAAACGCTTCAGCTCCTCTTCGCGCGCCTGCTCTTCTGGATCCTTATCCGATTTCTCGGAATCATCAGTACCAGCATTCTGATCCTCAGATTCGTTCGAATCCGTAACTTCTGAATCACTAGCGGTCACCGTTAGGGGCGCCAACTCATTTGATTCCGACTGCCCAATCGCGAGTGAATTCAGAAACCCGCATGCTATTAGAATAATCGTAAATTTGCTCATTTCCATCCGCATATCTCTAATTCTACCTAACTTGAAAAGCAGAAGATTCACTGAAATGCAAATTTTCCCGAAAGCGATGAAAACCCTTCCACTACAATCCTTCGGCTCAATCGCTACCCAGCTTCGGATCCCGAAATTTCGTTTTTCCCGCTCTCTCGACGTTTTCCATAAAATATCTAGATCTCGACAGCTTTCCTCGTAGGAATGTTTCCGTGAATCTGGAATCATTGGAATCGGTAATCTCGTTTATGCGCTCATTGCAGTCCAATATCTGTTCTGAACTGGAGGCTCTCGAAGAAAGCTCACTTAGATTTAAACCAGACTCCTGGTCGAGAGACGAAGGAGGTGGCGGCATTTCCATGGTTATGGAAGGAGGCGATACCTTCGAAAAGGCTGGCGTGAATTTTTCCCACGTTATCGGCAACCAACTACCGCCATCAGCCACTGCCACTCGTCCCGAGTTAGCCGGAAGGCCCTTTCACGCCACTGGAGTTTCTATCGTAATCCACCCCAGAAATCCTTATGCTCCTACGTCCCACGCTAACGTGAGATTTTTCTTGGCTCCTGCCGATGAGGGCGATCAAGCGCCCGTTTGGTGGTTCGGCGGAGGTTTCGACCTAACGCCCTACTACGGGTTTAAGGAAGATGCGATCTCCTGGCATACAATGGCCAAACAAGCATGCGATCCCTTCGGCGAAGAAATCTATCCGGCCTTCAAGCAATCCTGCGACGAGTATTTCTATCTTAAGCATCGCAATGAGCCCCGCGGAATTGGTGGGCTGTTTTTCGACGACTATAGTGACGGTGGCTTTGAAAACGCATTCGCCCTGACTCGCAGTATTGGCGAGTCCTACCCCAAAGCCTACACGCCTATAGTCGAAAAACGCAAATCCATGCCCTATGGCGAACGCGAAAGAGACTTCCAGCTATACCGTCGAGGAAGATATGTGGAATTTAATTTGGTCTACGATCGCGGCACTTTATTCGGCCTTCAAAGTGGAGGACGAACGGAATCGATTCTCATGTCCCTCCCGAACCTGGTTTCCTGGAAATATGATTATAAGCCTGATCCTAATACGCCAGAAAACGATCTTTACGAATCGTTCCTCAAGCCACGCGACTGGATCAATGCTTGCCCCTGAACCATCCAATGGGATTCTTCTCGTTCGTCCCCGATATACTTTTACATGAATTCACGGCAACGCTTTCTAAACGCCATCAATTGCCAACCGCTAGAACGGCCGCCTATCTGGGTAATGCGACAAGCGGGACGCTACCTCCCGGAGTATCGGGCTCTTAAAGAGAAGTATTCGTTTCTCGAGCTCGCCCAGACGCCCGAATTGGCTTTGGAAGTCACGATGCAGCCTTTACGGCGCTTCCCCCTCGACGCGGCAATCCTCTTTTCCGACATTCTCGTTATTCCCGAAGCTCTTGGTCAGGGCTACCACTTCCGGGAACAAGGTGGAATCGCCATGAACTATGAACTCGATTCCGTCGACAAGATCGAATCCCTGGATCCCAGCGCCGTGGAGGAGAAGCTCGCGTACGTCGCAGACGCACTAAAATTAATCAAGGACGAACTTGCAGGAGAGAAGGCCTTGCTGGGATTCGCCGGTTCCCCATGGACCCTCGCCACCTACATGGTCGAGGGAGGGAGCTCAAAGGACTTCAAGAAAATTAAGTCCCTATTCTACACGGACCCAAAAGCATTCGATCAGCTTATGAGTAAGCTGACCCAAGCTTTGATCGACTACTTGCGCATGCAAAAGGCGGCCGGAGCCGATGCTGTTCAGATATTCGATTCTTGGGGTGGCATCCTTTCTGGGGATGACTATGAAGCTGCCTCCCTCCGCTGGATCGCCGAAATTGTCAGCGCTCTCAAAGAAGAAATCCCTATTATAATTTACGCTAAAGGGACCATTCCCCACCTCATGCGCCAGAGCGCTACAGGAGCCAAGGCTATCGCTGTCGATTGGACGATCCCCATAAGAGAGGCCGCCAACTTGGTTCCTGCCAATGTAGCGATTCAAGGAAACCTGGACCCCGTTATACTCGACACTAGCCCCGAGATCGTCTCCAGGAAATCGAATGACATTCTACAAGCGATGGCCGATCGCCCCGGTCACATTTTCAATCTGGGTCATGGAATTCTTCCTACAGCTCGCATTGAAAATATGGAAGCCCTAGTCGACACCGTCGTGAATTTCAAAATCTAATTGGCCATGCAGGACGCGATTGTCATAGGAGGGGGCATTTCTGGACTCACTACTGGCTATTTGCTGCAGCAAAAAGGCCTTGATATCGCCATCGTTGAAATGAATCCCTCGCCAGGAGGGCCCATCCAAAGCGCCATCAAGAATGGATTTCTTATCGAAAAAGGACCGAACTCGATACTCGTATCCGACCCATGGATAGAGTCTTTTATCAATGACCTTGGTCTCGGTCACGAAGTTGTGAACAGCAATCCAGCGGCGGCAAATCGGTATGTTGTTCGCAACAGTCGCCCCGTGGCTGTACCAAGATCTCCGCTACAAGCAATTACGACACCGCTTTTTTCGCTCAAAGCTAAATTGGGGTTTCTTGGCGAGCCGTTTCGTGGAAGAATCACAGAATCCGGCGAAGCCAGCGAAAGCGTTGCCGATTTTGTCACCCGCAGAATGGGCCGAGAGTTTTTGGACTACGCAATAAATCCATTTGTTCGTGGCGTGTACGCGGGAGATCCTAATGAACTAATTCTCAATCATGCCTTTCCGTTGATGAGAGAGCTAGAACACGAGGGAGCGTCCCTCGTTGGCGGCGCTCTTAAACGCAAGCGGCGGCAACGAAAAGAGGGTACGGGATTCAAGAAGCGGTCCATCAATTTTATCAATGGGTTGGATACGCTCCCAAAAACGATCTCACGCAAGCTTGGAAATAGGCTATGGCTAGGCTCCGAAGTAGTGGCCGTAAACCCTGTCGAAAACGGGTGGCAGGTTACTTGGAAAAAAGAGGGCGAAAATTTCGAAGGCTTTTCCAGAAATCTGTTCGTCTGCCTTCCATCTAGATCTGTAAAAAAGCTAAACTGGGCCAGTCCTATTGCCGAATGGATCGGAGAAGCCCCTGATCTTCCTTACCCAGCCGTGCACAGCCTGGCGCTCGGCTACAAGAGAAAGGATATATCCCATCCCCTCAATGGATTTGGCGTGCTCGTTCCAAGTAAAGAGCCACATCGAATTCTCGGCGCTTTGTTCAATTCTGAACTCTATCCCAATCGCGCTCCAGAAGGGCATTGCCTCCTTACCGTTATGCTAGGCGGCACGCAAAGCCCCGAACTGAAGGATGCTCCAGATGATGAGCTTCTCAGAATTGCCAAAGAAGACTTGAGTAGTCTTCTAGGCGTTAGTGGAGATCCAGTATTCACGAATTTAACACGCTGGCCTCATGCAATTCCTCAGTATAACAGCGCATTTGGTCCTTGGAAGAAAGCCATCAGAGCATTGGAAGAAGACCTTCCAGGCCTTCATTTCGGAGGTCACGCTATCGACGGAATCGCAATGGGAGCCAGCATCATGAGCGGGAAATCGCTTTCTGAGCGGATCCCCTGAGAAATTACTGCAACGCAGCTTCTCTCACTTGGTCAATGAGTCGCTTCAATTCGCTGGACGGCCTTTTTTCCATCGCTGTCTGCAGCAGGTCGAGGGATTCGCCAAATCTTTTCGCTCCGATCAACGCCTCTGATGCAAGCACTAGAGCGTCATAATCATGGAATTCGGATGAATAAGCCCGTTCGAAATAGAATAATGCTTTCGCCAACTCTCCTCGATCCAGGTGTATCGAACCAAGTCGCACAAGAGCTCCCCCTTCTGTAGGATCATTCTCCAATACTTCTATCAATTTGCTCTCCTCCAGTTCTCTATCATTCGCTAAAGCTGCGAAACTTGATTCCAGCAGTAAATATCGTGTACGATTCTCGTTACTCCATAAAGAATCCAGAGGTCCCAGATTACTAAACAAACGCTCCGCATGGCTTACCTCTTCCATTTCCAGCAAGTACTTCACGGTCGTCAAGACTTGTGGCAACAGGGATACCAGATCCTCCTGTCCAGCTTCGAGAAACGTATCTACAGACAAGTCGAATATGCCATTCAGGCTGTAGATATTCGCCAGTTGCAAACGCGTATCCATATTTCCCTCACCTAACGCATGCATTAATTCGAACACCTGAGCTGCTTTCAAAAACTGTTCAGTTTCCACATAGATATTCGCTAGATAGGTTCGGTACACGCTTTTCTCGGAATCGCGTCTCAAAAGTTCCTCAAGCAGAGGGATTGCTTCCTGAAAGCGCTTGCCGGATATCAATGCCCGCGTCTTGCCTTCAATCCAATTGATATTATTGGGCTCGAGCATGACCGCAGCATTGTACGCTAATTCCGCCGCCATCAAATTCCCAACGCGAAGATGGCAATAAGCAGCCGTACCATAAGTATCTGGACTGGTATCCCCTAATTCTATACTTCGAACCAGCGCCTCGACCGCAGACGCGTAATCGCCATTTCGCGTTCTTAATAAACCCAAGTTCTTCCAAGCCCGACGAAAGGTAGGGAATTTTGATATCGCTCTCTCATACTGCGCAAGCGCGTCCTCCAACGCTTCGCCATTGAAATAGAGATTAGCCAAAATCAGATTGAAAGTCGCTGTAGCCGGGGTCTCCACGTCGAGCATTCCTTCGAGCATCGATTTGGCGAATTCTGGATTCTCCTCAACCATCGGGCCAATTTTCTCAAGCAGTGATATCTCCAGCTCCTGGAGTTCCGGCTCTCGGTCTTCCAAAACGCCATAGCTCGCAATGAAGCGTTTCTGAAATTCGGGACCGTACAAGTCGGGCTTGCCCATTTCTTCGACGTCGTCTTGAGCCCAATTCAATATAGGGATAAGCAGAACAAAAGCTATGCAGGCATATAACTTCATAAACTAAATGGCGATGTATTCGATTTCTGAAACACTAATACAAATCTAACCCAGCATTTAACCTTCTGTCCGTTCTTTTTCGCCGGACGAAATCTCCATCGCTTCAAATCTTTGATAATATGCGGTCGGGCTTCTGGAACGGGAGAATTCAGAACCATGACATGCAACGGCTTACCCTTTTCATCGATTGAAAGCTGCACAATAACCCGAGCTTCACCCATTTTTTTCCGGATATTGGACGGTAGGCCAGGCATCGGACTATAGTTCCGCAGAGGCAACTGGTCCACTTCCTCTTTGTCGAAAACGACAGCGTCCAAATTGACATCCACGGTTGGCCTCTGAAAATCCGCTAGATTGATATCAATCTTGTCAGTGATGCTCGGCGGCCCGTCGAGAGTGACGTCAATCGGGGATACATCGAGCTTAACGGGATCACGCTGCAATGCGACGTCTACCTGAATTGGCACCTGAGAAGTCTCAACCTCCTCCACTATTTCCGGTGGTGGTGGAGGTGGAGGTGGAGGGAGAAACACTTCGATTTCCGCCACGGCATCCTCCTCTACCGGCTCGATCTCGCCCAAGCGGGAAAGGGACATTCCTGAGAACAGTATCGCCGTTCCCACCAAAGCTACCGCTATCGCTCTAATCGAATTCGTCGATTTGCTAAGGCTTTTCTCTATCGAAAGCGACTTCATTCTTTTGTGGAAAAGTGAATCTCTTTGCCTCCCGCGGCTCGCACCTCTCCGTACACCCTGGCGAAGGTGTCATGCATGGATTCCCGATCAGCTTGTATAATTATCGGAGCATCCTCGATCGCTAGAATCCGGTGAACGATTGGGCGTACGCGAGCCAGCGAAATCTCCTTTCCTCCGTGAAATATACGACCCGTTTCCGTAATGGCGATGAGAATACTGTTTTTTGGAAGAGGCGTCGAGTTGCTTGCTTCGGGTTTGTCGACATCGATACCCGCTTCCTGTACGAATACGGTGGTTACAATAAAGAATATCAGCAAAATGAAGATGCAATCTATCATAGGAGACAAATTGATCTCCGATTCACCACCCATCTCTAAATCCGCGATATTTCGCTTCATGCTGACAAAGCCTCTTCTTTATGGGTTGCTAGCAGCTCCTCGTGAGCCAGTTCCTGTTGCCTGGCATTGGCTACTCGCTTGATCCATTGAATGATGAAAATCGCTGGAATCGCTACCATCAACCCTGCTTGCGTCGTCACCAAAGCGAATCTCACGCCACCAGAGACTTGCGTCGCTGTCTCCTGCGCCCGTTGAGAAAGGCTTTCGAATGTCTCCAACATTCCCATTACCGTCCCCAGTAACCCCAGAAGAGGGGCCGCCGCGGCCAGCATGCCGATGAAGGCTACTTGCCTGGACACAAGCTCGCCGAACTCTCTCCGACTCTGGGAATAAACGATTTCCAGCTCCGTCTTGCTCGCGCCTTCATCCAATCTTTCCCGGATTTCGTTAGCGGAAAAACCTTTTACGAAAAACAACGTCCCGAAAGCAGAACGGTAGAGAATCAGCGACAAGATGATCAGCGCTATCATAACGATTCCTCCTTCTTGAACCGACTCCCACGCCTCCACCAGAAACTGCTCCATTTCGCTACGCTCTCCCTTCCTCCGTCAACTTGCTCACGATCTTGGAGAATTCCGTAGCCGCTAGCTCCATCGCTCCAATACGTTTTTTAGCCAATCTTAGAAGAGCCCCGTGTATTATCAAAGTGGGTATGGCCACTATCAGCCCCAATTCGGTTGTTACGAGAGCTTCTGAAATTCCGGATGAAAGCGCCTTCGGGTCGCCTGAACCAAAAATCGTTATTAGGGTAAAGGTCTTGATCATTCCCACCACGGTTCCCAGCAACCCCATAAGCGGAGTCGCAGCAGCCGTTACTGCCAGCCATGGAAGAAATCGTTCCAGACGGGGTTTTCGATTGAGGATAACGCTTACCATGTGGTCTTCCATCAACTCCCGATTGCTTAAGGCATGGGAAGCTCCTTCCTGCAGCATGTCCCGCATCCAAGGCCGGCTCTTTGAAGCTTCCGCCTTCGCGTCATCCAATTTTCCTTCAACAGCTCTAGATGCCACGCTAGCAAGGTTAGCGGGGATTGATACGCTCAATGCCGCGAAGTCCCCCAATTTAACGAACGCCAGCAGTAACGCTAGCCCACCCATTGCCAAAATCGCGTAGCCGACATAACCGCCCTTCTCGAGATGCTCCTGCCAACTGTCGCTCGCCTCTTTTAGAGATATGGCTTTTCCTAGCGATGCATCTAACGGCAAACTCGCAGTCTTGGATTCGCCATAATTTCGCAATGGGTTTCCGTATTCACCTTCGAATGACACCAGGCCTGGCTCCAATGCTCCAGAGCGGTAATTGAGCATTCCTACCGAATCGTTTGTCGCGCTTCGAAAATAGGCAGCGGGACCGAAAATGATGATATCGCCGTTCAAAATTTCACCAGTCGGGTCTATCGCTTCGCCCTCGAAGACGTAGCCCCCAAGAATCAGGTCCAGACGTTCCAGGCAGAGCTCCACCGCTTCCGTCCTTTTCTCGATCGTTACCTTCGATCCTGAACCAGCAATTTCGATCGCTTCCCTTAGAGGTGTCAGCTTCGGCGAAAACAATTGGTCTTCAGCTATCTGAAGCCGTCCTTCAAAGGTATTCAAATACTGGGCAAAGAGACCGGAAACGTAATCATTTTGAGTTCGCGTGTCAGAGATACGCATTTGCCTCTCCCTTAATTCGTCCAAAGCCTTTTTCTCTTCGCCATCTCTCGACTTCAATTGGCTTCTCAGCTCGATGGTCTTGTTCTCAAGCTCATTAATCTTTTCGAGAATTGGGATCTTGTTTTCCGCGATCTCATTTTGGAGAACTTCGTACTTACGCAAACTCGCCTCGACTCGAGATTCCATCTCATCGGCAAGCGCCGCGATATCTCTTTCTTGCCCCTTAAGCGAATTGCTAAAAACCAGAAGCGAAAGCCCAAGACCCAGAAAGATCCAGCGTAGTTTGGCCTGACTATCCATTGTTCCCGCCCTCCGCTCGCTGAGTTACTTTGGCAGGCACGATCTGCAGGGATGGAGGTCGCGTTTGTTCGTATACTCGAACTAGCTCCAGGATAGAATCGATCGAATCCGTACGCTCATTCCAGCTCCATCCGCTCTCCCCAGGTTCCAATTCCCAAGCGATGGTCCCTTGCGGGTCGACCGCGTAAGCTCTGGCCAATCCCCAATACAGGACCGACACCATCACTTCGCGCCCATCGTCCAGCCTCCGGGGAACGTAGTCGATGGTTACCGTCCGGTTAAATTCCTCAACTCGAGTGAAAGCCGCTATTAGTATCTGAGCCCGCTCACCCAATGCTGCCGGGTTTGCCGCCTCAAGTTTCTCGAAAGCAGTCTCGAGTTCAGACTCCAGGAAATCCGGCGCCTTCGCGCGGAATTGAGCGAAAAGAGTTTCCATTTCCTCTAGCTTCCCAACATAGAACTCTCGAGTTTCCTCTAGCTCCGTTAGGGTGGCGTCATAGTTTTGGATCTCCCCGAGTCGGATATTGGATGCTTCATCCAAGTTTTCTAAACTCTTTGAAAGTTCATCCAATCCCGCCTCCAACGCCAGTACTCGCTGCTCCAGTATGCCCTTCTGCGCCTTCCAAGCATTTCGTTCCTCAGCAATTCGCTTTTCCAAGTCCACCCAGCGCTTGGTCGCAGCCTCTAGCCGTTGGTACTCATCAGCATGAGCAAAGGAAATACTGCTCAGCAAAATAAAGATCGCTGCAAAAGACACTCCGAGACTGGCCCGAAAGAAATTTTGGGGATAAAGCGTAATCATCTGAAGCGGGAAGCAGGGCGAAAACACCCTTATAGTAGCGAATCAGCAATGGAAGATTTCAAAGCAATTCGGCCAGGTCAAGCGTGTTCATTTCGCGGAAATCGGAAGCGATTGGTTTACGTGGCAACGGATAAGCGGCGCGTCTTATTTCAAGAAATCCCGTTCTATCGAGTTGGCAAATCGGCGTTTCCGACGGTCAATTTTGTTTGCTCTCATCGCAGCGCGCCTTCACTGAAGCCGAAAATGGATTTCGATCTCCAAATCGTAGCCCGCCACTTTCCCGAATTGACCGACAGCCAGATCAAGCAGTTTCGCCAATTCGCGGAATTAATCGCGGAATGGAATCAAAAACTGAATCTCATTTCCCGCGCCGATATCGAAAACCTGCCCTTGCGGCATATCCTTCATTCTCTGGCAATCGCAAAAACCTTAAACTTTGAGCCAGGTACCCAAATTTTGGATGTCGGAACCGGTGGCGGTTTTCCAGGAGTCCCCCTCGCCATACTTTGCCCAGACTGCCAATTTCTGCTAATCGATTCTGTAGGCAAAAAGATAAAAGCCGTTTCCAACTGTATCGAATCGCTCAAGCTCGAGAATGCCACCGCGCAACAAACTCGAGCTGAAAACGTGAAAAGCTCGTTCGACTATGTCATTGCCCGAGCGGTTACCCAACTGCCCAAGTTTCTAAGCTGGATTCGAAATCGCATCAAAGCGGATGGCTTCAATGCATTGCCTAATGGAGTCTTGTGTCTTAAGGGTGGCGACCTATCTCATGAATTCGCCGATCTATCGGAAAAGCCGGAATTGTATCCAATAAGAAGTTATTTCGGCTATCCAGAATTCGAAGACAAATTCGTCGTTCACGTACCCATCGAATCAAAATAGGCCACCTGGAAACCGATCCGTGCGACTTAAACTAAGCCTCCCTCCCAACCTTAAGGTTTGCGCGCCGCGCGACGCGATTCCCACAAAGGTTGAAGTCACAGACGAAACCAACGCGACCCACCGTCCCGAAAGCTTAGGCGAAGCGGAATTTTCGAATCTTGATGAACGCTCACGCGTCGCCGCATTTTCCCTACTTCAATGGGGCGGAGGGGCGTTGAGTTCGTTCGTTCAATTGACCCGCGAACAATTGAAGCAACTCCTGAAAGCCCTGGAAAACACATCCGCATTCTATTGGGTCAACGATCCTCGTACTCCCATACCGTGGGAGAGCAATAAACTCACAGGGGTCAGCGAATCGCTATCGAACCCCAACGATCGAGATACGGCAACCAGCTCAAACACCGCCACCACAGCAGCCGAAAAGAGTCCTGAACGAGATCGCCAATACGATGGATCTCCGATGCTCGTCGACGGCTCATCTCATTTTTTAGCCATTACGCTCCCATCCCGCGAACATCCGCTGTATTCTGAAATTAGAGAATTGCTCGATCAGTATCGGTTCAAGCTCGAGCCAAGAAACCGTAAATGGTGGCTGAGAGACCGTCATCAAACACTCAGCTTTCTCAGCGCTCATTGGCAAGATCTGGAGGATCGCTACAACGCTGACTTCAGCGATAACTTTTTGTCGCGAACCAGCAATATCAAAGATGTCGAATTCAATATTGACGCCGAGGAGGATTCCAATGGATACCGCGTTTCGTTCTCCCTAACTGCTCCTGGCGCTAACGAATCCGCCTTAAACCAGTGCGTAGCTTCAGGTAACACTTACGTGGATACAGGAAATCAAGTGTATCTGTTCCGAAAGGACAAATTAAAGAAGTGCGAAGCTCTGCAAAAATCGCTAGCCTTAACCCCGAACGCTCCCTTTCTTCATCGTGGAAGCTACCAAATTCCGGCATCGCGGATACCGGAAATCGAAGACGATCTAGCCGAAGCCAATCCGAACTTCAATCCGCCAGGAACCTGGAAAGCCCGCTCTGCAGCCCTAAAAGATCTAAGCAAGTTGCCGTCACCTCCCCTAAACGAGCGATTGCAACAACGCCTTCGCGACTACCAGAAGATCGGCATATCTTGGATGCTACACCTCTTTCGTAATCGACTCGGAGGGATTTTGGCGGATGAAATGGGACTAGGGAAAACGGTCCAAGCCTTGGCTCTTCTTTCAGTGCTGAAGGAACTGAAGTCCACCGGCTCCCAAGACAATCGACGTCGCCGTAGAAACGACAGCCCAAACGCCAATACCCACCTTTCCCTTGTCGTATGCCCCGCATCACTGGTGGAAAATTGGCGGCGAGAAGCCAATACTTATTGCCCAGAGCTTAAGGTATTCATCAATCACCGGGAAAGCCGCATTTCTAAACTAAAGACCCTAGCGGATTTGGACCTCGTCATTACCTCGTACGGCACCGTGATTCGAGACCTCGATCAATTCAAGCCAATCAAATTCCGCTGCGCTATAGCTGACGAAGCTCAGCATATAAAGAATCGAAGAACCCAAAATGCTAAGGCTCTTGCCAGCTTGTCATCCTCCGGAAGATTCCTCCTGACTGGTACGCCGGTGGAGAATAGTGTTCAGGATCTGATTTCCCTAATGGATTTCATTTTGCCTGGCAGCCCTAACTCTGTCCCGAAAGATGCGCGTGGCGAGGAGCGAGCATGGCACGAAAAACGGATTCTTAGACAAGCAGGTCCTTATATCCTGAGAAGAAAAAAGTCCGAAGTGGCATCTGAATTGCCGAGCAAAATCGAGCAGACGCTGTTTGTGAATATGACTTCTGAACAGAGAAGTCTTTACCAAAAAGCAAAGCAGTCTGCAGAGTCAGAGATTTCTGCGATGGAGAAAAGTGGGGCTAACGAAGGCGCTCTACGCATGAAAGCCCTAACTCAGCTGCTCCGTCTAAGACAAATCTGCTGCGACCCACGGCTGCTAAACAAGCAATGCGACCCCGAAGCGTCCGCCAAACTGTCCAGTTTTCTTGAGCTAATCGAAGAGTCGATCGATGGCGGACATCGGTTGCTCGTTTTTTCCCAGTTCGTTTCCCTTTTATCCCTACTGAGTACCGAGCTTGAGCAACAGAATATCGAATACGCTTACATCGACGGTTCGACCAGAGATCGAATGGCTCAAGTCGATCGGTTTCAAAACGACAGCTCGATTCCTGTATTCTTGATATCGCTCAAAGCTGGCGGAGTTGGCCTCAATCTAACCGGGGCCGACACTGTTATTCACTATGACCCGTGGTGGAATCCAGCTGCGGAGGCTCAGGCCACCGATCGCGCCCACCGGATCGGGCAAACAAAAATCGTCACGAGCTATCGATTCATAGCGGCGGATTCTGTAGAAGAAAAGGTACTGCAAATGCAGGATCGCAAACGCAAGCTGCTAGAAGACGTTTTCGAAGCTAGCGAAGCAGCGAATTCCCAAATAAGCCTCGAGGACCTCAAAGAACTGCTGGATTAAAGCCCATTCGCAGCTGCCGATGCACTGCCCAGCCTTCCTAGGAAACTAGGGCGGTTCCTCTACTTTGATCGTAAAGATCAATACGGGCAAGCGCTTCCATCCCAGGGCGACAACTACGCGCCTTACGTAGATCTTCGAGAGAGCAGAATCTCTAGAAAATTTTCCTGTAGAAACTCATATAATCAAATCCGCAAGTCTCGATTTGATCGATACGCAATTGCATTTAGAGTTCAGCAAATCGCTACAGATAATACAATTTTATACGGATATATCGAATCCTTAAAGCCCCTAAAAATAAGAACAAACACAGAATCTTCCAGTACGTAGTTCCTGTTTCGAAAATTCAATGTCTCGAGTTGAATAAGCGTCTGTTTTGAAGGGATACCGATTAATTCGAAAACTAGCAGCTAGTGTTTAACATTTATCTAAACATCAGTCTTAACCCTTATTTTAGCGGTCGATAAATTACTTAACCTCGTAGTTTCATTAACCTTCACCCAGAAACAACTTAAGTTATTGATAGCCGCTTCGCTAGAACGAGCTTCGCCAAGGTTTGGTATTATAACCAAAAATGAACTTACGAATCGTATGGTNTTTTTAACCACGAAAGACACGAAATCAACGAAAGCCTCTTGTATTTGCGAAGCTTTTNGAGTTTCTTCGTGTCTTTCGTGGTTGAGAGCCTTAAATTTTTTGAAACGTTCGAGTTAACTCTTAGCGATTTCGCTCATCGCCCAACCGCGAAAAGGTCTATTCGAAAAGGAACTTTACCTCGCCTTTTCGGATCTCCAGACGAGCGGAGAAGTCCTTCCCCGCTTTCGATTTGAATCCGTCAATGACGGTAGTGGTCTTATCTTGGAGGAGACAGATCGCGGTATCTATATCGATTTCCTTCTTGGCAATCACTTTCCAAATGGCGAAACGGCAACCTTGTCGCCAATTCCCGCAGCTATAGCTCCTTTCCCTTTCGTTGACTGGGCCGCCACAGACGGGGCAGAGTCCAATGGATGGATCGTTCGAATCGGGATTATTCGACTCGAAAATCGTGTATTCAAGTTTCCCTTCTTTGGTTAGCTTGAGTTTCGCCAAGGCGCGATTTCCCTCGTGGCTGATTCCAACCGAAGAAAGGCTTTGACGGTTCAAGAGCAACTCGCGCATCAGCAATGGCGAGATATTAGCTCCCAGAGAATCTTCTCGGATCGCGAATGAGCAGCCTTGACGCCATTGAGAGCATCCGTATCCAGTTTTCCCCCGAATAACAGGAGCTTCACATATTGGGCAGGGTCCGAGATCCTTGAGATCAACTGTTTTTTCTGATGTTGCCGACAGAATCTCCCGAGTAAAGGTTTCGACCTCTTTTCTAAACTGCTGGGGATCGTACTCGCCCCGTTCCATTTTCTTTAGCCGGTATTCCCATTCGCCAGTTAGTTCGGGCGACTTGAGCCGTTCATCTTGTACGATGGCGATTAGCTGTCGGCCTTTTGAGGCGCTAATCAAGCTCTTGCGACGTCGTTCGACGAATTCTCTTTGTATTAAAGTTTCAATTATGGATGCCCGTGTAGCTGGAGTTCCTATGCCTTGGTCTTTAATGGCTTCTTTGAGTTCCTCATCTTCAATCGTTTTGCCTGCGGTCTCCATAAGCTGGAGGAGACTTGCCTCGGTGAACCGTTTAGGGGGTGAAGTCTTAAACGTCTCGACCCGGGGTTGATGTAAGCATCGCTCACCTGTTTGGAAGCCTGGAATAGGCTGCTCGGCTGGATCCTGTTTGCCTGATTTCTTTGCCGCTTTCTTCTTCTGCTTTTCGCTGGCCGGATAGAGAGCCTGCCAGCCTGGGTCTCTTAGCTGGGTTCCGCGGGCCCTAAAGGGCTCCTTTTCGCAGCTCGCCTCAACCGTAGTGACCGATTTGATGCAAGGTGGATAAAATACCGCTATCAAGCGGGTCAAGATGGCGTTGTAGACCTTCTTTTCTTGATCGTTCAGTTTTTTAGGGAGCGAGTCGGTGGGAATTATGGCGTGGTGATCTGAAACCTTTGAATCATTGACGATGCGTTTGCTAAACTTGAGGTTGCCGAGGTCGAGCTTCCCGATTTCCTTTTCGCGGAAGGGAAGGAATTTTTTTAATAAGGGAGCGATCGTCGGTTGGAGATCGCTTGTCAGGTAGCGACTATCGGTTCGAGGATAAGTGATGTGCTTATTCTCGTAAAGATGTTGGGCGATTCTCAGGGTTTCGTCCGCAGTGAGTCCGTGGCGAGTATTGAGTTCCCGCTGCAATTCTGTGAGATCAAATAGCAAGGGTGGATTGGACTTTTCGTCTTTATTGTCGATCGACTCGATAAGCAGCTCTTTCCCATTGATTTTGGATACGATTGCGGAGGCTTCCTCATAGGATGCGAACTTACCGGTAGTATGTCGAAATAGGGTTTCTTGAGCCGTTGTGTGAACTTCCCAGAATTCTTTGGAATCGAAGGACTCGATATCTCTATCCCGCTGAACGATCATAGCCAAAATTGGCGTCTGCACACGTCCCACGCTCAAAAGCAAATTACGTTTTCCATATTCCACGGTGAAAAAGCGAGTGGCGTTGATCCCTACGATCCAATCGGCTTCGCTACGCGATTTGGCAGCGTAGTAGAGATTGTCGTAATCGCTTCCTTCAGCTAGATTGGAAAAGCCATCAGCGATGGCCTTTTTGGTTAGAGAACTAATCCAGAGACGCTTGATGGGTTTGTTCTCGCAATTTGCCCAGGAAAGAATGTATCGAAAAATCAACTCTCCCTCACGACCCGCATCCGTAGCGCATATGATCTCATCCGCCTTTTTGAAAAGGGAGGCGATAGTTTCCAACTGCTCTTGCGAGGATTGTTCGTTGCGCGAGGCGAGCTCGAAATTATCGGGAATCATTGGAAGCGATGAAAGTTTCCAAGACTTCCACTCAGGTTTGTAGCCCTCTGGCTCCTTGAGTTCGACCAGGTGGCCAAATGCCCAGGTTACTGCGTACCCATTACCCTCGAGATAGCCGTTCCGCGATTGGCCCGCCCCCAAATGCTTGGCAATGTCACGAGCAACCGATGGCTTTTCGGCGATGACGACCTTCATTCGAAGACTGGACCAAGTCGTATTCCGTCGTAGATTAGGGTCACTTAAACTCGCTTAGGATTTCGATGGCGGCTTCGTTTTTGAACTCAACTGCATGATCCAGAGCTGTCTTGCCGGTCTTGGATACAACCTTTGGGTCGACTCCCTTATCAATAAGGAGTTGTATTAATTCTGGACCTGCGCTGACAGAAGCTTCGTGAAGCGGTGTACCTCCAGCATCACTCAATGCATTGATATTCGAACCGCTATCAAGCAAGAGTTGGACTAGCTCGATACGGTTCTTCGCCGCAGCAAGGTGGAGTGGCGTCCAACCATTGCCATCTTTGGCGGTCATGTCAGCCCCTGCTTGAAGGACTGCTTCAGTGGCATTCGAGTCGTTTCTGCTAACAGCGATATGCAGAGCGGTTTGGCCGCTATTAGTAGGGATGTTGGGGTTCGCTTTCAGTTCCAGTAAAGTGGATACGATGTCTGGTTTCTTTCTCAAGATCGCTTGGTGGAGTGGAGTATAACTGCCCCGGCCGGGTTTGTTGAGAAGTTGGGAATCGTTGGCTAGATGCCTCAACGTATCTTCTTTGTCGCCCCGAGCTATAGCGTGTTCGATAGACTGATGCACGACAATGGGAGCGATCTCCGAATCGATACCGGTTTCTGGAATCTCCAGTCCGGCTGTCCAAGCGATGCCATTGAGGGCAAGTTTGCGGGCGCCGGGCTGGTTCCAATTGTAGTGGAAATGCCCTCCGGTATAGCCAAACCCTCGCTGATTGTCTTCGCCGATATGGGCCCAGGCAAGTGATTGCGGAACGCCATTCCTAACGGCTTCACGCACCGTTGGGTTGCCCGTTCTGGGACCGTCCTCACCTAGGGATGAAAGCGGAGGGACCGTTTGAAGTAGGTGAATGATGCCAGGGGAATCTGGCTGGAATTTCATGTGATAGTACCATTCATCTTCCAGCTTGATGTCCTCGATACCGCTATTGATTGGGTGTTTCGCGAATCGGGGAGACTCTAGGGTCCAGACTGGATTGACGGACCAATCGACCTTGAAATACCCACCTATAGCGATCTCTAAAAAGGCATCTAAAGCGGGTTCGCCCGGTTCAAGAGCATAGTGCAGGATAGCGAAACCTGTTCCCTTTTGATACAAATCGTTCAGGATATCGGCTTTGCCCCTGGCGACATGCTTTTCATTTCCATCCGAATAGATAACAATGGCATCCGCGTCTTCCAGGGTAGCTTGGTTGTCAGGCCAGCCCTGGCTAATCGAGGTCTCGACGGGCAAACTGCTCCTATTGAGGCAGCTGGCTAGGAGTTCGCATCCAGCAGGAAATTCGTGCCTGTTCCAACCATGGCTGGGTTCGCCAGCGATAAAGAGGATACGCTTCGTTTGTCCAAAGGCGGAAAATGAACTTGCTGCAAAAACGCAAAGGTAGACGAATACAATGGATAGGAGCGACTTCATAGGAACCTTCGTTCGATTATTCGACACCAGATCAGGCAGGGGCAAGTTCCGATTGCCACTCCAGCAGAGGGGTGATCAGTCCTCGCTTAACTTGAGTTTCAATGAAGACGATTTCTCGGCTTCGATTGGGGCCGGTTCCGGAGATTCAGTATCGCTGGCTGTCGATTCAGCGGGAGCGCTGGAATCGGCGCTATTGTTCTTGGGGGCGGTATGGGCCCCGACGAGCTGTCTTCGAGGGGCGTTGGGGTCGTAGTCGGGATCGTAGTCGGGATCGTAGTCTTGGTAAATGGGCCCGCGAATCGATAAACCTCGGCTTTCAGGATCCTTTTTAACGGCCTTTCCTTCTCCGCCTCTAAGTTTTGGCGGTTCTCTCGGGTCTAGTATGGAAGGCTTTTCTTGTGGCTTAGATTTCAGGAAAGGGGATAGCTCTGAGTCAGCCTTCCCAATGCGCATTTTCTTTTTAGCATCGGAGCGTCTTTTTAGAATGACGCCTGCTAATATCGCAAGGGCGATCCCAGCTCCGATACCGCATCCTCTGAGAACGAGGGCTTGCTGATCCATCGCTTTAAAATAGGTGATCAGGGGCTCGATTCTGTCTCTGATAGATGGCGACGTTGGGTTGGGTGTCGTGCCGGAGGCGTTGGAACTGGATAAGGTGAAGCTCTCTTGTCGCTGATCATTGATTGAGCTAAAGTCTACGAATGAATTTTGGTTGTTCTGATTCGCAGTCGGTGTTGGTGGCGAATAGGCGGTCGAGGCATGGGCGCTTTCGAGTGGATCCGGAGCTTGTCCCTCGCTGATCATAGATTCGGGAAAGCCAGTCAGCTTGAAGACTCTACCGTTCAAAAATTGGGCTTTGCGTCCGCCTCCGAAGTCGAGGACTTCGCGATTTCCTAAACCCAAAGTCGCATTGGGCGACTCCAATTCTTCGAGCAGCTCAGCTTTGGCCATCCCGACCCAGATCGCCGCATGCGTGGTTAGGAAGCAAATCAAAGCTAGCGATACTGAGAGGACGCGATGTGTAGGACGCCCCCAGCGTAGCGTTGGAGAATATCTCACGTTTACCGTATCGGGCGCTTGGCAGGTCCCTTAAATCCCTGGTTGGAGGAGGGTTTGGGCTGCTGCTAGTTTTGTCCTGACCAATTCTAGATTGAAAATCGCAGCATTTCGGACATATAGATAAGTGTGAGGATTTTTATCTCAGGTTGTGGATTGGCGCTTATGATCGGCTTTTGCGGCTGCCAGTCGACGCAGCTTTCAGTTGAAGAACGGGAGCGTCGCAGGAAAGAAGAGCTGGCTCTTAAGGAACGCTACCTAAACCGCATCCAATCGGCTGAGACATCGATTTACGAATCGATGGAAATGCTGGCTACCGAAGTAAAGGACTACAACCAGGATGAATTGCAGGGATTTTCCGGGGCGGTGTTTGTAAACGATTTGTTTTATCCCTTCGAATTAGGTGCTATCGCCCGAGAACGCGGAATTGGTAGCCGGGTGGTTGTTAGGCATGTTTTCGAGGGCTCTCCCGCCGATGAAGCTGGCCTGTTGCTTGGCGACGTGTTGCTCCGGGTCAATGGAAAGAGGGTACCGAGGGGAGAGCAGGGAGCGAGTTTCATTGTAGGGAATCTCAAAAAACTTTGGCTCGTCGATGAGCCGAACATCGTTTTGGTCGACAGGAATGGCCGTGAGCTAGAGCTGGAGATCGACGCTGAGAATTCTGTTTACTATAGCGTCGTGGTCACCCCATTTCTTGGCGAAGAGGCGCTGGTCCATGCGGAAGGTAAAGCGATCTACTTTTCTCTGGAAGGACTAGAGGACGTGGAGGAAGCCGAACTCCACTACCTGTGCGCTCACGCCCTGGTCCAGAATGTAATGAAGCATGCTCGGATGAAGGGACAGAATGAGCTTATCGGAGGGCTGGTTGACATGGCCGCCATGCTTTACGGGGTGAATACGGGAGGGGTTTTTGGCAATTTTGGTCGGAATGCCTATAAATCGGGATTCCTCATCGAATCGGACTTGCTAGCTCTCTATGCTTTGTCGAGTGGGGGAATCGATATCGAAAGTTACCCGGTTTACTGGGAAGAGCGACTCAAAGATGGTAGAGGTCTTTTGAGCCGCGCTAATCAAGAGAGAATCGATGCCATGAGGCAGGTGATTAGCGAGATCGCAGCAAAACGCGAAGCGGGTGAACCGATCTATCCAACTGAGTATCTGTCAGGAGAATGGACTCTGGATGATCTGAGAAATAAAGCAGAGAGTTTAGATACTGAGCTAACTGACGTCTGAGACGAATTGCCGGTCCAATCGGATATTTCGAGCTGCGCTGTAACCGGTCATGAGCTTGATGTGTATCACATGGCGGAAGGGAAAATAATAACTATGAAATCAATTATTCATCTAACTACTGCCTTAGCTCTTGGCAATTTTGCTTGGTCGGCTCCATTGGATACTCAGATCGTTGCAGATGATGCCAAGTGGCTAGCCCATTTGGACATGCAGGCTTTGAAAGACTCGATGATCGGTGGATTTGCGCTTGCAAGGGCCAAAGAAGAGATAGCTAAAGAAAACGGCACCCCGATTTCGATTGATATCGATCTAGTAGCAGAGGAGCTGCACTCAGTCACCGCATACGGGACGAGTTTCGATAAAGAGCCGGACAAGAGCAGCGTATTAATTGTCCGTACGGGTCCTCGAGCTCGTTCTATTATAGATGCCTATATCGCAAGCATGGAAATGAAGCTGGAAGGGAAAACTGGAATCAAACGACTCGATGACAAGGCCTACGATACTTATTTGATAGGAAACGAAGTGTATGCCTCATTTTTGAGAGACGACTTGTGTGTATCCAGTAAATCCTACGATCAGATCGAAAAGGCTCAGCGCGTTATTGAAGGTGAGAGCGGGAATCTGGAAGAAAGCGATTCTGAATTGCTAATCAAAATAGGAGCGGGATTTTTCTTCCTGGCTACCGCTAACGGTCTAGACAGCATCGGAGAGGTTCCGCCGCAGGCGAAAATTTTACAGAAGGCTAAGGGAGGTCAACTAGTACTGGGAGAAAGAGGTGAGATGTTTCGGGTAAATCTGGCCCTTTCCACGCCGGACGCCGAGGTATCCAGCCAGCTTTCGAGAATTATTCAGGGAATGGTCGCATTGGCATCGTTCGCAGAAGTCGGGAATGAAAGTTTGAATACGTTGATGAACAATCTTGATGTGGAAGAGACGGATCGCTATGTATCCTTCAATATTGAATACCCGGTTGTAGGATTGTTCAATATACTTCAAGCGCTCGAGGATCAAAAGGATTCCGAAGAATCAGAGGTTCCCGTCGCAAATGAGGAAGCGTAGATAATGGGCTGCTGGCGATCGAATAGCTTAGCGATGTCGAATCCGATGGAAGCTTTGAGTGGAGATGCGGCCGACCACTTGGATTCGCCTAGTGAGACTGTATCTTTCGAGTCGCTAGTCCGGGAAAATCACGCCAAGTTATTCAGTTTCATCTATCGGTATACTAAAAACCGGCAAGATGCCGTGGACTTTACTCAAGGCACGTTCGTAAAGGCGTTCCGCAATTTTCATCGTTATGATAGCAAGCATCCGTTTGCGTCTTGGCTCTTTACTATAGGCCGCCGCATCGTGTTCAACCACTTCCGTAGAGCCAAGAAAATGGAGCCTATGGAATTCGATATGGCCGATGGCGGCGTGGGTCCGGATGCGGCAACAGAGGAATCGGATACGCGAGCGTCGATTTGGGAAGCAGCGAAAAGTCTGAAAAAAGATTATCGTGAAGCTCTCGTCCTGAAATACGTAGAGGGACTATCGATTGAGGAGATCGCTCGGGTTTTGAACAAAACGAAGTCTAACGTGAAGATAATCCTTTTCCGGGCCAGAAATCAGCTAAAGAAAATCCATAAAGTCTGGAAAATGTCATGAAAAAAGAATACTAGAATTTCTCGTAGAGCGGCATGAGGTCTCTGATAAGCCCATGCCGAGCTGGCTAAAGCGTAGACTAAGTTCCGATCCGGAATTAAAAGAAAGACTCGAAAGAGAGAAGGAGATTACACGAAAGCTATCCAACCGGGATTCCGATAACGTAGAGCCGAGCCCGTACTTGGTGGAAAGAATTATAGCCAATTTGGATGGCGCGGAACGAACGAGCGAAACGGTTTTTTCCTGGAAGCAAATACCTGCAGCTTTGGCGGCTTGTTTGGCTGTTTTCGTCGCATTTCAATGGAATGGGCAGAACGAGGAATCCGACAGTCATATTGCTCGCGAAACGGTGCATGATCGTGACGCGACCACTTGGGCTGTAGACGATGTTCCGATGTTTCAAGCCGAAGGGCTTCTCGCTAATGCTGATTGGAAAAATCCGCTGGACCAGGAGATCGAACACGTGCTGAACGATGCTAAAGGAGCTGTTGGATTTTTAGCGGAAAGCTTTCTTCCTTCGACGATTCTCGGGACGGAGCAGGAAGGTTAAAGCTCAAAGGTTTTGATGACCTCCGCCAAATCGGAGGTATTTGTGCCGCCTCCCATGGCGAAGTCGGGTTTTCCGCCGCCTTTCCCATCGAGCTTGGCTGTGAGTGAGCGGATGATGTCGCCCGCTTTATGTCCTTCCGATATGGCTTGTGGGGAAGCGAAAGCGACCACGCTAGACTTGCCATTGATTTCCGCCCCAAGGATCGCTACTCCTTCGCCGATTTTGCCCAGAAGGTTCGCTCCCAGTTGTCTCAAAGAGTTTGGGTTGTCGGCGGAGACGACCGCTTTCACTACTTTAAGCTCGCCCATGTTGATTGCCGCGGAAGCAAGTTCGTCAGCTATGTTCCCCACTGCTTTTTGTTCGAAGACTTTAATGCGTTTTTCCAGCTCAGAATTCCTGGCGAGCAATGCTTCGACCTTGGCCACAATCTCCTTTTCGGGAGATGAAAGGTCTTCCGATAGTCTAGTTAGAGTTGATTCCATGTCGTGAACCATCCGATACGCTTTGGGACCTACAATTGCTTCCAATCGACGTGTACCTGCTGCGATCGCCGACTCGGAAATAATTTTCAGTAGGCCGATTTCCCCAGTAGCCTGTACGTGAGTGCCTCCGCAGAGTTCTTTGGAGAATCCGCCTATGTCTACAATGCGCACCCGATCGCCATACTTGTCTCCGAAAAAGGCGATGACGTCCTCAGGCTTTTTGTCGAAGTCCGACTCGTACCATCGACAACGAGTATTCTCTAGTTGCCGCTCATTGCAGAGCGATTCGATGATATCCAGATCCTCTGGTTTGATGGCTTCAAAGTGGGAAAAGTCGAAACGCAATCGCTCGTCGTCCACATAAGAGCCAGCTTGTTGAACGTGAGACCCTAAAACTTCCCGCAAGGCCCAATGGAGGATGTGGGTAGCTGAATGGTGCCGCTCGATATTCTTTCGCCGCTCAGAGTCAACAAGAAGGTTGGCGGTCGAACCTTCAAGACCGGACGCATCGCCCGTGACCTTGTGGAGGAACCGCCCGCTAGCATCTTTGACCGTATCGACCACTTCGAAGTCCCGCTCGTCGAACTCTATATGGCCGCGGTCTCCGACTTGACCTCCCATCTCCGCGTAGAATGGTGTATGATTGAATACGAGATAGGAGGCTCCGTCATCGACGGGAACAATATCGATTAACTCCGCTTCGTCGGCGAGCGTGTCGTATCCAATAAATCGAGTTTCGTTTCCGGACTCTCCTTCGGCTACGAGGATGTCCGATTTCTTTTGAGAAGCGCGAGCTCGTTCGCGCTGGGCTTCCATCGCGGATTTAAATCCAGAAATGTCGACGCTCATTCCTCGCTGCTTGGCCAGGAGCTCTGTTAGATCTAAAGGAAATCCATAAGTGTCATAGAGTTCAAAAGCCTCTTCGCCAGGAATAACGAGAGCCTCCTTCGATTGCTTATCGGAACTCAGCCGATCGACTTCTTGTTCGAATTTGCGAAGCCCTCTGTCGAGCGTCCGTCCGAATGACTCCTCTTCAGAAAGGATGACTTTGTGGATTATCTCCTGCTGTTTTTCCAATTCCGGAAAAACATGTCCTAGTTTTTCGATAACGATGGGGGCGAGATTCGAGAAAAACCCGGTTTCCAGCCCGAGTCGCCGTCCGTACATAACGGCTCTTCTAAGTATCCGTCGCAGTACATAGTTGCGTCCCTCGTTGCCGGGAAGAATCCCATCGGCGATGGAACAGGAGAGGCAGCGAATATGGTCGGCAAGCACGCGGAAGGTGACATCCTTCATTTCTAGTTCGCTGATATTCTCTAGATCTTCGGGAAGGGTTCGTTGGTAGGCGTGTCCGGATAAAATTTCCAGTCTATCGAAAATAGATGTGAACAGATCGGAGTTGTAGTTGCTGGGTGGTGACGAAAAATCAGTGAAATTCTTCGAGGTGGCCATGATTCCTGCCACGCGTTCGAATCCCATGCCAGTGTCCACATGCTTGGACTTGAGTGGAACGAACTCGCCTCCCGGCGTAGCGTTGAACTGGATGAAAACCAGATTCCAGATTTCAATACAGTAGGGCGAATCGGCGTTGACCAGCGATCCCTTGGTATCGCCTTCTGGCGTTAGGTCGATGTGAAGCTCGGAGCAAGGACCGCAGGGACCCGTATCGCCCATCATC
Organism: Opitutaceae bacterium; assembly: GCA_002694885.1. Classification (GTDB taxonomy): domain Bacteria; phylum Verrucomicrobiota; class Verrucomicrobiia; order Opitutales; family Opitutaceae; genus Pelagisphaera. The sequence goes on from NZNM01000162.1 coordinate 25,470, forward strand.
CAAAAATTGTCTTTCTTATATCCGTAGACGATATGGACATCAGGATCGAGTCCGGCCTTTTCGAATACGGCTTTCCAAATATCGTAGGCATCCTGATCGAAATCGGCGGGATCCCCGGATTCCGGCTTGTATACGGTTGCGTAGAGACGGTCTTTGGGGAATTTCCAAACGTCGGTGATCAATTCCCAGGCCCACTCGATAGCTTCGCTCTTGAAGTAGTCGCCGAAGGACCAATTTCCCAGCATTTCAAAGAAAGTGTGGTGGTAAGTGTCCAGGCCAACATCTTCGAGGTCGTTGTGTTTTCCTCCGGCTCGAATGCACTTTTGCGTATCAGCTTCCCTTGGATACGGAGCTTCGCGCTCGCCAAGAAAGTAGGGCACAAACTGATTCATTCCCGCGTTGGTGAACAGCAGATTGGGAGCATCTGGCATCAGCGAAGCCGAGGGCACAATCGAGTGTTCCTTCGATTCAAAAAAATCCAGAAATGATTGGCGTATTTGGTCGGAAGTCATTGTTGAGTTATTGTCCCGCAGATTGAACAGATGAACGCGGATATGCTATCAAGGCGTTTGGGTATTCCGAGAGTCTATTTAGAAAATCCCAAGTCATCACTTTGTTCTATTTCCTTTGCAGTACAATGTGTTTGTATCCGAGTTTTGGATGGGATCCGATATTTAGAAGAAGCCCTACTTGAAGACCAGCAGCTTTTAGGTAGTTTATGATCTTGGACTCTTCGCGGGACGTGAGCTTCTCGAGTGCTTTAAGTTCGACGACGACTTTTTGAGAGGCGAATGGGATTGATTGGAGTGCAAGTTCTCGTTCGTAAGCCTCTTGATAAATCAGTTCTAGATAAGCGCAGCCCAGTTCGTTGTACACTTCGAAACCAGCTCCGATGAGTTTGTAAGTCTCATCTTTGTGGATAAATTCTTCATCTGGGTCCATCTGCGCAATCTGCGGGTGTCCAAATTAAAGTCTATCCATGATGGCTTGGGCCATTTCGCTGGTGGTCATGGAGGGTTTGCCGAAGGCGATGTCACCGGTGCGGCAATCGTCTTTTACGGCTTTACGGACCGCGTTTTCGATTTTTTCCGCAAGCTCGTTGAGGCCGAAACTATAGCGAAGCATCAAGGCCCCACTGAGAATCTGGGCGCAGGGATTGGCGATCCCCTGGCCAGCGATGTCCGGAGCGGTGCCGCCGGACGGCTCGTAGAGGCCGAAAGGATGCCCGTGCTGATTGTTTTGCGTCCCGAGACTGGCGGAGGAAAGCATTCCTAGGCTGCCGCAAACGATGCCCATTTCATCCGAAAGGATATCGCCAAACATGTTTTCGGTGACGACGACGTCGAACTGATTGGGATCGCGGGCCATTTGCATGGCGGCATTGTCGACGTACATGTGGCTGAGTTCGATGTCGGGGGCTTTAGCTGCTAGGTACTCGGTGGCCGTTTTCCGCCACAAAACAGAGGTCGTAAGTACATTGGCCTTGTCGACGGAACAGATCTTTCCGGAACGCGATTTAGCCGAGGCAATAGCGACGTCCAAGATGCGTTCGATTTCGCTTTTCTTATAGACCATGGTGTCGCTGGCTTCGATATCCCCATCTTCCAGCTCGCGAGTGTTCTTCGGCCCAAAGTAGATGCCGCCCGTAAGTTCCCTAACGCAAACGATATCAATACCGTCAGGGATGCGTTCGGTTTTGAGCGGCGACGCATCAGTGAGTTCTTTGAATAGCAAACCTGGCCTCAGATTGGCGAATAGGGAAAAGTGCTTGCGTATAGGAAGGAGAGCCGCCCGCTCGGGTTGCTCAGCAGGAGGAAGCGATTCCCATTTAGGTCCGCCTACGGAACCGAATAGGATGGCGTCACCTGCCTCGCAGACCTCTACGGTAGAATCCGGAAGCGCGGATCCCTGATTGTCGATGGCTATACCCCCAACGTCGGCCTGCTGATAGTCGAGATCGATACCGGCTGCGGAGGTAGTTGTTTTGAGCACGTCCAGCGCGGCCGCCATCACTTCAGGGCCGATTCCGTCGCCGGGGAGAACTGCGAATTTGAGCGTTAGCATGAGACTGGGGAATTGAGGGGCATTTTCACTCGATTTAAAGCAAATTCTCGATTGTCGATTTGCGATTGCCTCGACTCGATGCATTTAAAGGGTAGTTCTATGTCGATCGATATCAGAGTTTATCCTACGGGCTATATTCAGACAAACGCTTTCCTGCTTTCGAATCTCGATCGTAAGGAAGCCGTTTTGATTGACGCTCCCCACTTCGTATGGGACGAGGCGAGCCCGGCTCTAGAAGAATCGGGATGCGAGCTAACGGGGCTACTTTTGACACACGGGCATTATGACCACATCGGAGATGCTGCCCGTATCCAAAAAATGGGGGTACCTGTTTATGGGCATCTGGATGATCGGGAGTACTATGAGAATCCGGAAATCATGCGACCCTATGCTTACCCTCCAGATATCGATTTGCAGCCGATTCAAGTACAACACTGGGTGGGTCAAGGCGATGAGTTCGAAATCATTGGGGAAAGGGTAGAGGTTCGGCACGTTCCCGGTCATTGTCCTGGAAACATACTATTTTATTTCCAGAGTATAAAAGCGGCGTTTGTGGGTGACGCGTTATTCGCTGGGAGCATTGGCCGGACGGATCTCCCTCGAGGGGATTTTCCTACCTTGGAAAAGTCGATTCGCGACCAGATCTACACGCTAGACGACGAAGCCGTGGTCTATCCTGGGCATGGTCCGCAAACAACAGTTGGACAAGAGATAGCTACGAATCCGTTTGTGAATGGTGGATGACAGCGAACTGCTTTGAGCATTGTGTGCCCGTAAAGAACTGTTCTAATTGCCGAAAACTCTCCCTTCCATCCCATGACTCGATCAGAAAAGGACCAATTTATGAGCGCTGCCTTGGAAGAGGCAAAAAAAGGCTGGGGGGATACCCACCCGCAGGCTATGATCGGAGCAGTTCTGGTCGAGAAAGGAGAGATCGTTGCCCGAGCCTATATAGATCGGCCCGGAGCGTCTGGCCCGGAATCGCAGGTCATCGAGGCTTTAGGGCGCAAGCCCGTCACTGACGCCAGTTTGTTTCTTACTTTGGAGCCAGGTCCGTCTTCTAACCGTTTGGAGAAGGGAGTGAGGGTTATCGTAGAATCTGGGATCAAGCATGTGTTTATTGGCGCCAGCGATCCGGTAGCAGATCACGAGAACAAAGGCGCGGATGCCCTGAAGGAAGCTGGGATCCAAGTGGAACGACGCATCCTCATAGAAGATTGCCAAGATCTCAATTTGATATTCAACCACGCTGCCCGACACCAAACTCCGTTGCTCTCCGCCAAGTCGGCCACGACCTTAGATGGCAAAATCGCATGTCGCACCGGTGAATCGAAGTGGATAACTGGTGAAATCGCTCGGCAAGATGTCATGCGTTGGCGTCGCTTATTTCCCGCCA
>NZNM01000163.1 GCA_002694885.1 Opitutaceae bacterium
GAAAGACGTTCAATAATAAGCCCCAGGCCTAAAGGGATCACCGCAAAAGCACATGTTTTACAAAGGAAAATAAAGTCCCCTTTTGACGTGATCGTGCTTTTTGAAATTAAATATACCGCTAAAAGGTCAAAGGCTACTCTTAGTCGATAATAGTAAGGATTCCCGTATTCGAAACTGTGTCCAATAGCTGAAACCAAAATTATAATTGAAAGAATCAACAAATATTTATCTATTCGACCTTGTAATCTATAATCTAAGTTTGATCTTAGGGCCAGCTTGAAAAGCTGAATTAGTAGAAGAATTCGTAAGATCGTCAGGTTAGGGAGGACCTGTACCTGAGTCGTGAGGAATACAGCAAAGATAATTGGGAATAACGCAAATCGTCTAGGGACGAGAATTTGAGTAATTACAAAGATCGCTGTAAACGCATAGATCATGAATTGTTATACAAGACTCGTAAGCTCAATATATTTCAATGACTAAAAACATTTCGAAGCACTTTGACTCATCGTACTGCAACAGAAGTTTAGATTGTTTTTTCTGTTGGTGATAGCCCCTTTTGGGAGATGAATATTTGTAAATTAAATACAAGAATTAAAATAAGTCAAAAATAGAAACAGGATAAATTAGTATATTATAATTGTGCCATCCGTAACGCTATAAAGGACTTAGTCACAAATAAAAATTTTTCTTTAATAATCGTACAATCAGGAAATAATAAACAGAAGCACGCATAGTTTATCATTCTAGGTTGGCCTTCCAGCTTTTCCATTGCGTCATTTAGGTCGTCGGCTTGACCTCGATTACCTAAAGTGTGCTTTAATATCAAAGAAATGCGGGTATATCTCGGAAGCCAATGGAAAAAGGGGGTCATATAGTGTGGTTCTATCGGAAACCAAAAATTTGGAGTTTGAACAAAAAGATATTTACCTACTCTGCGAACTTCTGAAGCAAATGATTTCATTTTGGACCAGTTGCCTACGTGCTCGATCACCGAATTAGAATGAACAATATAGAAATGGTTATCGTTATAATATTGCATATCGCAAGCATCGCCTGTTGTGTGCGTGCAAATTTCGGTATCATCGTCTAAGTTTTCACGCGGAATATTTAGAATCACAATCTTGACTTTGCAATAGAGGAGAAAATCTTTATCTATAATATCCCAGTAACGAATTTTTCCACCCACGTCCAAAATGGATACGCCGCCCTTTTTCTGATAGATTTGTTTAATGGCATCGGTCAATGGCTTTATACGCTTCGCTCGGAATTTATTTCCGACAGAAGATGGGGACGAGTAAAAATTTCTGGCAAAAGCTTTGTTCATTTCAGGACCTGTTAAAATTTAAGGTTACTGTTCGTGAATGAAAGTTATTAGATTAGTGTTTTAATCAATAAGCAAGTCGCTCGGCGGTGAAGGTGGGGGCGAGGTGCTTGGCACGTTGTGCTCATGCGCAAGAAAAAAGTCTCTATGAAAAGCGGGGGTTTCATTAAATTTAAATGGAGCCAGCTTCGTTGTGTTTCCTTCACCATAACTATCACCATCATCGTAGCCATTGTAGAATTGCGGGTTTGCGAAAAAACCTTCTCGATAGTATAAATGACGCTGCGCATAATCGAAAAACGCGTCATGACCTATAATCTCCCGAGCACCCATCACCAATGCAGCGATAGCGGGTGCTTGTAGAACGCTACCACAAATATCCCGGTAAAAGCTGTCCCAATTGTTACCATCTCGCTTCGAGTTGTCGGTGTGCGTTTCACCCCAATCGGGTTTTCCGAGATCGTCCAGCGTGTAGGCAAGTCTAGGTCTACCATCTGCGGAGTAATATGGTGCGTTATCGATATCATTCTGAGAAACGTAGAAAGTTTGGCGGAGCTCAGAGAATTTCGCAGCTGATCCAGTGATAGCCGACTTCATTTGTGGGTCGTCGAGGCAAATAGCGGCGACAAGTAAAGGAGAAAACCGACCTACGTTATGCCCACCTGTATCATACCATAAGCCACCCATTGTAATAATACCATATATATCGATACCGTATTGTATGAAATTGTAAAGAAGGGTGGATTTCTGTTCGTTTGTGTAATTGAGATTTAATGAGAGAGCGGCGTCACCAGTTTTTATCGCCATGTCTTTCCCGTATCCATTATTGGCCTGGTAAGGGGTGTGCAAATATCTACCAGTCCAAGTGAGGTCTTGCTCATACCATAAAAAGGAAAATTGCTGTTCCAAGTCAGAGAGTATCGGAACGTTTGATAGTTTGGACTTGTCGAAGGTTGCTAGTGATTCGTAAGATACGTCCTGCTCTTTCCAAGGATGGGAAAAATCTCCACCGATATATGCAGGGCGAAAAGCACCACTTGGAGGTGGTTCAGAAAGAATAGTTAGAACTGAGAAAGTGTTTATTTGTCCCCAAGTAGTTTCTGTGGAATTGGAGATAGAACTTATAAGAGAACTGGATGGCTCAAGTAAGGCCGGAAGTGCCTTGCCAATATTTAGTTCGTCAATATAGGAATTGTATGGCGAAACCCGGTTGTCGAAACCTTGTTCTCTACCTATCGAAGGATTCAGCACCGAACCATTTTTTCCTGTTTCCGGTAAGGGGCTAATCGCGGTGATAGTAACAGGTCCTACAACCCAAGGATCGCCATTTAGATACGTTCCAGATTCATACTCCTTGTCAAAAACCCAGGTAGTTCCATGGCGCGTTATGCTCGTTGCTGAAAAAGAGCAGGGAAGGCCGGGAAAAAAATAGAGCAAAAAGAAAGCAAGGAATAAATGGGAACGCATGTGAAAATTTTCGGAGGTTGGAAAAGAAGACTAAGGAAAAAAGATAGGAGTGTAGCTGATTTTTATGAGAACACGGCCGAAACTAAATTTCCCCAACTAGATTGATGGAAATATCCGATGGTTTGAGTTTTAGACCCCGGTTGATTTTTGCCTAAAGGACCACTCGAGAATATGTATAAATTTTTTTAATCGATTAGGGCGAAACAGGCCGATTGGTAAAAATAGCAAGATTTTGAGAATCGCAGCGAAAGTCAGAAGTTTGCGGTATCGATCAGCTGTTTCGAGAGAGAAGTTGTAACAAAAATATTGGTAAAGAGCATCTCGCATTTTTGATATAGAAAATAGATTGGGCTGTTCACTAGAACTACGTCCTCCATGATGTGTAATCAAGCAATCGGGGACGTGGTAAACATGGGCAGAATGTTTGCGAATTTTCAAGCACAGGTCCATGTCCTCAGCGTACATGAAATAAATAGGGTTGAATCCGCCGACTTTTCGGAAAAGAGCTGTGGGGAGGAACATGCAGGCACCACTGACAGCTTCAACTTCGGTGGGAGTGTCCGAGTTATAGGCTTCGTATGTTCCCCAAAGATTGGATTTTGGGAATAGCCTCATCAATAGATTGGAGCCCAATGCTTGATTCAAAGGAGTGGGCGCAGCGTGCACACTGGTTTTCTGCAGACTACCATCGCTATTCAAAAGACGTGCTCCCATTAGAGAATCGACTGGGAGCGATTGGTACTCTTCGATCAGTGCGTGAAGCGATCCTGACTTGATTTCGGTATCAGGGTTGAGGAGGAGTAGTAAACTTCCAGTCGCTTTCTCCACCCCAAGATTATTACAGCGACCGAATCCCAGGTTTTCATCCGATTGAACGAAAATGACATTTAGGAATTCTGTAGCTAGCATTTCACCGCAACCATCATAGGAAGCACTATCGACTACGATTATTTCTGGTTGAAGGTCGCTCGCGTATCGATAGATCGACTTGAGGCAATCACGCACACAGTCTTTAGAGTTCCAATTAACAATGACGATTGATAAAAAAGGGAACTCTCTTGTTAGCTCATCGTTGACCCCTAGCTTTTCATCGTTGTACGGGTTCGCAGTCATTTGCATGCTAATCTCCTTTTGGCGACTGTGTAAACTGTCGACCCAATAGCCTGTTCAGTTGTTCTTTTTGGACATAGGCAATCAGATTCTTTGGGACGATTCTCTTGCGACGCCGGAGCGTGGCTGCAACGTAGCCTGAAAACCAAGCAACAGAAGCGAAAAAGAGCGGTCGATCACGAATAGTCCGAGAAATGCATTTAACGAGTTCAAACAGTGGATGGTAACCCACCGCGTAATCCCGTATACCCATTTGGTATTTACGCTTGAGAAGGCCCCCTTGAGATACATTCCGTGGTTTGTGGTGGTCGACTACGAGGTCGGTAATGAGGTGCGTTTTGTAACCCTTCATGCGAGCCACGGCACAAGTCATACCGTCCCAACCGCCCTCTGGTATTGGAATCAGGCGTCCTATGCTTTCAAAACAGGTTCTGCGGAAGAACTGAGTGGCTCCCGGGACGTCGATTCGATTCAACGGAAACTGATTTCTGGGTAGTCCAATGTCGATGACGACGCCTCCCGCAAGACCTAGCTTTGGTTCTTCTATGAATCGTTGTAGAAGTTCCTCGAAGTAATTGCACTGAAAAGTTACATCGGCATCGAGCAACCCGAGGTACTGATACGATTGATTCCGCAACTGGGAGATCCCGTACTCAGTGTTATTTACGACTCTCGCGAAGCCGACGCCAGGGTTGTCCTCGACGCTGAGAAGCCTGATCCAGGGGTACTTAAGGCTGGCCCTCGCGACGATTTTGTCCGTCTGGTCAGTGGAGCCGTCACTGACGATAATCCACTCAAGCGGTAGAATCGATTGCTTAACTACAGCGTTAATCGTTCTACCAATGTGGGCTTCCTCGTTGTATACGGGGGTAACGAGAGAATAGGGTGATCGATGATTGGATTTTGCTGGTGAGTGAGTGGAACTGGTAGAGCATTCACGCATAGTGGATACCAAATCTGCCTTAGCTCCGCCCGAGTTCGATTGGGTAAAGGTATTGAGCTCTGAAGGCTTGGCTGTTGGTTTGTCTGACACGTGGCTATGTTAATCGGCGGAACCGGGAAACTAATGAAATCCGAAAAAGGCTCTATGGGCATTAACGAGACATAAAAAAGCCCGCGATCGCTTTCGTTAGGATCCTGCTTGCCCATGGGGCGATGCTCCCGGTGGAAGTGAGAGCTTCAAAGGCTGCGAGCCTTTCCGTCAGAGAGTGCTCGTCTTTGGCGGCTTCTATCAATCCCATGTGGGCGAGACGCTCGATGGTTGCGACTTGATGTTCGTTGCGAGTCTCGCCAAGGTAGCCGAGTCGAGGCATGACTAGGATCGGCTTGCCGAGCTTAAGAGCGGAAAGAATCGAGCCCATGCCTGCATGGGCGATGACGAGCGAGGCACTCTCTACCTTGGCGGCGAAATCTGATGGAGAGAGGAACTGTCGAGTGTCGATGTTTTGGAATTCGTGGTTCGAGTTACCAACTTGAGCGAAGACCTGCGCCTCGGGGTGCGACCCGGCCCACTCGTCGATGACCTTAACCATGCGGTCAAAGGGGACGTCGGAGCCAACGGTTACGAAAACCCGAAAGGATTTTTGATCGCTTATGCCTAGTTGCTGATAGCGAATCGGATCAGTCTGTAGCTCTCCAGAATTGGATCTCCGATCACTAATGTTGTGAATGGGTCGCTTTGCTCGGTAATTGTTTTGCTGCACAGATATGTTGCTTCGCTCGGTATCTAATGGCTCATCCTTGTTAGTTGAGGCTTTTTGTTGACTGGTTTTTTCGGTATCAGCGTTGGCTTCGTTAGAAGCCTCGTCCCCCAAGACGTTTCCGTAGTAGTGCGGGCCACCGGGTTTGGCGAGATGTTCCCACTGGGTTAGCCAGAGATCCGCGTACTTGCCGGCTTTTTGGCCGGAAAGGGAGAGCTCTTCGGCGTTGGCTATGCTGTCGATCCAGATGGTTTTACGTCTTAAGATCTTGCCAACGAAAATGGCGAAGAATCCTGGAGCGGCACCGGTGGAGAGAATGATCTTGGGCCGCTCGGTTAAAATTACCCAGAGTATGGAGAGGGCGCTAATGAGGAGTTTGCACTTCTGAGTCCGATTCGCGTCCACGATAGACCTGAAACTTTCGCTTGGGACGTCGTGTTCGTAGTCGGCATAAGTGGTGGCGTAAGTGACTTTACAGCCTTTAAAGGCGGGTCGCAGGCGGAGCATTTGAATCCAATGGCCACCGGCGGAGGAAATGGCCAAAACCTTTGGTCTAGAACTATTCGATCGCTGATCTTTATTCATTTATGGTCTCACGCGAAGCCGGTAAGTCGCGAATTATCTGGTAGCCGCATAGGCTGCCGAGTTCTCAGAATATGGGTTGTGCATGTTCGTGGTCCTTGCGGCCAAATTGATCCTAGCTATCGGGTATTTTCCCGAACAAGTTTGGCTCCGACGTGCTTAAATTGATTTGAGGAAACGCAGTCCGAGCATGCAGCTGATTGTGGATCGTGTGATTGGCTTTGGGTAATTGGCTAGTCTTTCTTCGAAAAATGACGTTTTTTGCCGGGAGGAGAAAAGACGTTGACCTGTAAGAAAATTCAGAGATTTGAGCGTCCCGCTCTTCTCGGCTTTAAGTCTTCAGCTCGCTCCTCGGCCTAGCAACACGGTGGGCATGGTCATGAAGAGGATCTTAATATCGAGCCAGATGGACCAGTTCTCGATGTACTCCTTGTCGAGCTCCATCCATTCGTCGAAGCTTAGATCGTTGCGGCCGCTGACTTGCCACAGACAGGTAATCCCGGGTTTAACGGATATGCGTCGCCGGAAAAGCCAATCGTACTGATCGACCTCGCTGAAGAGAGGCGGCCGTGGGCCGACGAGCGAAATATCTCCGATGAAGGCGTTCCAGAGCTGGGGGAGCTCGTCGATGCTGGTTTTGCGAATAAAGCGGCCGACGCGGGTGATGCGGGGATCTTTCTTGATTTTGAATACAGGGCCGTCGACTTCGTTCTGGTCGGCAAGTGCCTCCTTTAGCTCCTCGGCATTGACAACCATGGAGCGGAACTTAAGGAGCTTGAAGGCCCGCTTATTCATGCCTACGCGCTCCTGGGCGAACAAGATCGGGCCCTGGCTGTCGAGCTTGATGGCGATGGCTACGATGAGGAAAAGCGGGCTCAGTAAAATCAGCATGAGGCCGGAGATAACGATGTCCATGAAGCGCTTGATGAACAACTGGAGGATATGGCTCTCGCGAAAGAAGGTGATGACCTGCTGGCCTTCGAATGTCTCGACCCGAAGCTTATCGATAATCTTTCCGAGACCCTTGNCGGNAAATAATCGGACTACTAATCCGAGGTCCTTGCCGTNGNCGATAGACCTCAATAGTATGTTGAATCGCATTACATTGGCGAAGTCTTCCTCTAGGTTAATGGCGATTATAATTTCGTCTACCTTCTCTTTCTCCAAAATCGCGGGAAGATCGGGTAGGGAGCCAATTACTTTGGTCTCATCCGCGCCGGGATCCTCTGCGTTCGTTGAGATAAACCCTACGATTTGATAGCCCAGCTCTTTTCGTTTCAAAACCTGTTGCGAAACCGACTTGGCTTCCTTGCCGGTTCCGACGATGACGATATTGCGTCGGCTTGACTCGTTGAAGGCCGTGATAATCAGGGCGAAGCGTAGAAAAAATCGAAAGGCGCTGCCCAGACCGATATTTAGGGCCCAGAACAGGGAGATGGATTTAAGACTCAGGGTTTCGAATTCAAAGAGAACGCTAATTAGCAGGACGAGAAAGGCTGTAGTCGTGCTGGCTTTTACGTGGACCCAAAGCTGCCTTAGCATGGGGATAAACTGATTGGTATTGTACTGGACGAAGCGATTGTAGATTACGTACCAGCCCACTAAAATCGCGATTAATGCGAGAGACTCGATGAGTTTGTATTCACGCTGAAATACAATGTAAACCTGCGGCCAGGAATGGACTCCTTTGGCGATGGCCACGGTTATGAACAGGCTCAACGCAAGGGCCGCCTGGTCGAAAATTCGGAGGCCTTGGATAAAGAGTTTGTGCCTTAATCTAATCATGGAGTGATATCGCTTATCTCTAATCTCTGATCTTTAATCGAGGTGTGCGTAACTCACTGATGGCTAATCTCTAATGGGCTATCGGTGTACAGGTAAGGGCTCGGTTGGAATGGTTGTCCGATGTATTGAGGGCTGCTGCCGTGTGTGGCTTCAATCTGGTGTGAAACAGAATTAGCGATAAGGGATTCGCGATTAGCGATCGCCACACCCGACGAAGTAGCTCGCGACTCTGTCGGGCGTGGCGTGCCAGTATTGGCCGCCGTAGCTCTCTTTGACGTGTTGGAGAAAGTCGGCGTAGTAGCTAATGGGAAAGCTGGAAGCGTTACCGTTGCCCTTGAAATCCATGTAATCGGGATGCGTATTGAGAAAGACCATACCGCCTTGCCTTGCAATCCAGGCGGTTTTCTCTTTCCAAATCGCGTTGCTAGATTCGCGGAGGAGAAGGAAAAGGGTCGAGTCTTGTGGAAGGGTGTAGGGGAGCTCGACGTAGCCATTGGGCTTTTTTGATTTGCCACCGCTGATCGCTGATCGCCGATCGCTGATCTGATTTTCTTGGTTTGCGGTCAGCGATTCGGGATTCGCGATCTTACGCTCGACCCAGAGCGGAAATATAGTGCCCAATCCATCGGGCTGCGGCTCGAACGGGTCGGTATCGAAGGTGGAGCTGTCGTAGGCGATATCAAGAGAGTGGAGCCAATCGAGTCGATGGTGCATGAGGGGAGACCGAAAGCCGGTGGCGCCCCATTGCTTAAGATAGCGGTTTATGCGTTTCGCCCGGGACTCGAAAGTGGCTCGATTGTTGTAAAGTTTGCCATCATGATAGAGGCCGTGCACCCCGACTTCGAACCCGCGTTCTATTAGCTCTTGTATTCGTCTCTCGCTTACGCTGTACTCGCCTTCGGGAATAAAATTGATGACGGAGCGGAATCCGAGCTGTTTTTCGACTTCGAGGAGCTCATCTAACTTGTTGTAGCCGATCTGGGTTTCGACATCGTGAGAAAGGACGAAGGCGAAGTCGGCGCCGTTGGGCCAGCCTCTCCAATCGTCAGGGACAGCTCCTGAAGGGGGATCGATCGGCCAAGAGCCGGAGTAACGGATACGCTTCCGTTTGGCAAAAAAACGCCGAGTCGCCATGCGGAAGCGCCAGGGCAAGTAGGGCTTAGCGTGGTAGTAAAGTTTGAGTTGGAGCATGGTCGCGGAGCGACGATTTAGGATTTAGGACTGAGGACGGAAGTCGGAGGACGTAGCCTGCGGCTGATTGCGGATCGACGAAGCCTTGGCGTAGTCACCGACGAGTCGGGGTCGTATTTGAATAGCGTAGCAAAATTTCGAATCGAAGATTAACTAAACGCGTTTCTATGGGGTTTTTACGGTCAATCCGATTTTTTCGGCGAGTCGGCATTGACGTTGGTCATAACTGATAAAGGTGTCGGCTTCGATGAGATGGGCGCAAACGACGTGCAGGATATCGAGAGTCCGGCAGCCGAGTGTCTGCGTGTGGCGGCTGAATTGGTGGAAAGTAGGGATGAGCTCGAAGCGATCTAGATCGGGCGTGTAATAGAACCCTTTTCGTTTCAATTCCCGAAAATTCATCGCCAGCTGATTCGCTGCTTCCTCGCTAATCTCGCTTCTAAAGACTTTTAATCGGAAGGCGTTGTGAAGCTCGGCTTCCTGTATTTCCCAGATGGGGAGAGGCTCGTCTTGGGAGACGACAACCTGATCGAGTTCCTCCGAGCCCGATTCGATGAGGTAGAGCTTTATGAGGGCGCTTGTATCTAGATAGATCACCAGCGCCCTTTTCGCTCCTCCAGCACCGTGTCGGTTCCCGAATCGCCCTTGCTGGTGATCGCCTTATCCAAATGAGAACTCCAATTCAGAATCTTACGTGGATGCGCCGCTACCAGACGCACCGAGGGCTTCCCGCGGTTTAGGACCTCGAAGGTCTCGCCTTGGGCAATCTGGCGTTCGATTTCAGCCCAATTTGCCTTCATCTCTCTCACGGATACCGTTTTCATGCCTCGATCATTCTCTCTTGGCGCGCAAAATGTCAAACTTAAGAGACTCGGGCCGTGTAACTGAGCCCAAATTGAAGATTAGGTAATGGGTGATTATAGATTGCAATATTTGAAGATTTGAAAATCGGAAGATTGATTAACCGCGGAGAATGCAGAGGTCGCGGAGTAATGAGGACGGAAGTCGGATTACGGAGGTCAGTTTATTTTTCCTGAAGGAATGGCTCTGGGTTCTTTAGCATTTTCCCAAGTATGGAGCCCGCTTTCCGACATTCGGTTATCAGTTTTTTATGAGTCTAGGGAGCAATATATCCGCAAATTAAGGTAAAATGGATCTATGTCATAGTTTCCCCAGCTTCTCCGTCTGCGTCCGTGAGCTTGTTGTTAAAATGCGCTGGATAGCGTCTTTTCGCCTAGGCCTCTTGCAAATTTGCGCAAATGGATTGCGAAGATTTTCTTATCTGGTCAGTAAGAGCTTAGCGTTCGTCTGCTGGAAATCCTTTGCTTATGGAATATATTTCTATGGCGAGATTAGAGGCCTTTTTGTGGACCTCTATTTTTCCAGCAGATCGAATCAGCATACCGGAGACTTTAAGCTCCGGCTTTTAGTCTCCAGATTCAGATATCAGTCTTTCCCGATCTCCGTCTTCCGACCTCGGGTTTCTGCGACTACAGATCTCCCAGATATTCCTCTTGCAGCTTTTTGGGGACGTAGGTCTTGGTCTTGTTGAGGATGGCCCCGATGTTATTGTTGGTTTTTTGAAGCAGCTCTGTGGCCCGGGCTACCACATCTTTAGAAGCCTTTTCGGATTCGATGACAATGAAAACGGCATCCATGAAGCTGGCGAGGCGGGGCGTGACGCTGATGGGGCTCACCGCAGGCATGTCGAAAATGATATAGTCGAAATCGCTGGCCTTCAGCTTGGGCACGAGGTCATTGAAACGGTTGGGAAGAATTTTGGGCAATTTGTATCCGTTGCTCCCTTCGGCGGCTACTACCAGCTTGCGGGATTGCCGCTCGCCCGTGTCAGCAGGCGTATCAAGGAGCTGCTCGAGGCTATTAACCGCTTCGCCCTTGTAGAATTGCTGAGCGGACTCTTGCCCCAAAGTCATATCGACCAAGAGTACGTTGCCCTCCTCGGTTTGGGATAGGGTACCTGCTAGGCCAGCGGCAACTGATGTCGTGCCAGGCTGGCTGCCTATACCGGTGAGGCCAACGAGCTTTGGCTTGTGCGTGAGCCCACGCCCTTCGAAAAATCCGATAAGCCGATCCCTGAGAGCTTCGAAGTAAGGATGAAGCGCGTGTTCGCTATCCCAAGGGCTGGCTTCCGTGGACTCTTGCTTGGCAGTGGCTGCGGCTGGACCGTAACGATCAGGCTTCGCCTTGGCTGCTGCGATCAAAGTAGGCGATTTGGGCCGATAGCTCCCTTTAGAGGGTTTGTCTTTGGCTCGCTTAGCCCGTTGGAGAATTTTGTGCCCCCCAACTTTTTTCAGCATACTGCGATAAGCCCGGCTATTCATATCGGGGATGGAGAGGAAGAGGGGTATGTCGAGGCTGCGTTTGACATCCACTGGCCGCTTGATCGTCTGGTCCAGGAGGAGTTCCACCAGAAAGGCCCATGCGAGGCCGACTCCCAGGCAGATTGCCAACGCTCCACCGGAGAGCTTAAGGGTTGCTTCATTGTCCCAATGGGCACTGGTCGGGCTTTGTACGATGCCGATATTGTTGACCCGGCCCGCGCCGAAAGCCTCGTCGATCTTGGCTTGTTCGCGGCTCTCGGAGAAATAGCGGTAGTTCTGCTCCTCGATTTCCTTGCGTCGTCGCAGGTCTTGGATCTCCGTCTCCACGGAAGCGACTCTCTCGGCGTCTCGCCGAATCTGCGCGTACTGCTCTTCAAGTACATTGATTTTCGCTTTGAGGGCGACGACTTGGAGGTTAGCTGAGTTCAGGTCTGGGATAGCTCCCCGAGCGCCGCTCCCCCGGTTTATAGCCGTTGCGCCAACGGTTTGCCCGAGCAGAGGATTGTCATTTTCGATTTCCTCGATGCGCTCCTGAATTTCAGCTAGCTGAGTTTGGGCGCCTTTCACCAATGGGTTTTCGAGCGTGTAGCGGGTCAGGAGGTCTTGCTCGTTACGCCTCAGCACGTCAAGGCGAGCTTGGAGCGAGGCGTAGGTTTGCATGACACCAGGATCGACTGACTGCCCTTGAGAGGGCTCATATTTCGTTTCGTCCGCGGGGTCTGAGGTGGTAGATTCGAGCTTGCCGATCTCGTTTGCAACTGATTCGCGCAAAGCTAGCTCAGCATTGGAGTCGAGCAGGGCGCCTTGAATGGCGGCGATTTTGGAGTTGAAGTCAGCTTTAGATTCTTCCAGCGAAATAACGCCAGCCCTCTGAAGGGCGTTTTGTAGTTCCGCCTCGGTCCGCCCCAGTCTAGACCGGTATTGCTCCGCTTGTTCGTTGACGAAGCTATCGAAAGAACCGGCTGAGCGCGTTTCCAAATGTTTGGTGAGATAACCATCAAGAAGCTCCTGCAGAATCGGTTGAACCAGCTGCTCATTGGGGTGGGAGTAGTCGATCTTGATAACCGTGCTGCGACTTGGAACGCTGACCTTGATCGCGCCTTGGATCACCTTGGCCGCCGCGTTTTGGTCGAAGTTCCGAGCGGAGTCGCCAAGAATCTGGCCCGGCCCTATCTTCTCGGCCACGCGATAGGCTAAGTCCATGCTCGTAATGATCTGCAGTTCCGAGTTAATAATCGACTCGCCGCGGGTCTCCAAAGTGGTAACTCGGGCTCCGTCTTCCGCGGAAAGTGGCGTTTTCCCCTGCTCGACGTAGCGGATGAAAAGCCGAGCTTGAGAGGCATAACTTTTTGGATAAAGTACGTAGATAGCCCAGGCAGAGACGAGGCCCAGCACAGCGAAAAGAACTATCTTTACCTTATGCTTGAAGAGAATGTATAGAGCGTCGTTGATCGTTATGCCGGCGGGCTTGGAAGCTAAATCGGGATTTTGCATAGCTAGCGAATGGGATCGTGATGTTGGACTAGGATTTACTGATTTAGACGAAAATTTTCTATAGGCTATCCGTATGGATGGAAATTGAAATCGTCATACTCCCAATATATTCGTCTGAAAAAAGGATTTGTTAAATACTGGAGACCTAATGGGGCGAGTTGTGGAATTTGCTGCGGGTATTTGGCATCGACAATTAAAACTTTAATTGCCGGCTGCTAATCGCTTCAATTACCCAACGTGCCGATAGAGTAGTTGGCCGGCGAGTCGGGCCAATGGAATAGGTAGGGCTCTGAAAAAGCGAATATGCCAGCCGTCTGTTTGGTCGCTTTGGATATCGATACTATTGGATTTCGGGTCGATGCGGTAGTAGGACACGGTCTTTTCACTCGCCCCCCAGCCACGCTTGAAGCGGCGGAGGCCCTCGTTGCCAAAAGAGGTGCGTCCAAAGTCTAGCTTCTGGTAGGCATTTTGGGCCAGCCACTCGATGGCCTTCCACATAACGAGATTACTAGGCCTTTGTAGCTGGAATCGGTGGTCGGAGGCGCCGAACTTATAGATAGCGTTCAACCCCTGATGAAGGAAAACGGCTCCAGCAATGGGTTGGCGAGTGTTTTGATCGGTGGCAAGGAAGATAGAACCGTTGCCGGGCGCGATGATTTGCTCGTGAAGGCTCTCAAAGAAACGCCAGGGCTGGGGGGGCAGTCCGTGGCGCTGGCGGGTAAGGCAATTTAGGCGGTAGTATGCAGCGAGCGATCCTAGGGATTGTGAACGAGCGACAGTTAGGCCTGCCGTTTCCGCTTTGCGCTTAGCTCGTCGGGTCGATGCGCGGCATTGTTGAAATAGCGTATGAGTGTTTTCGACGAGGGCCAGCGTGTGCGAGTAATAGCTAATTGAGGGCTTCTCTGCGGTTGGGAACCCATCGCCTGCGCGGTGTTCGACGCAACGCCAATGGCGTTTTAAAGCGAGGGCTCGGGTCTCGGAGATAAGCCATCGAAGCGATTCGGGATCGTGGTAGAGTGGTTCGCAGGTATCGGTGAAGGGAAGAGAAATTCCGCGCTTGCCCGTGATCCAGCTATCGATCTCCATGACGACAAGGGTGGCCGCTGGCTGATCGGTTTCTGATTTAACAGTGATCGCGAAAGGGGTGAAGCCATAAGTATCTCTAAGGACTCGAATCCAGGCAGAACTATGGAAGATTGACGCTTGCGGGAAGCGAGCGATTTGGGTGTTCCAGTCGGGCCGATCGAGTGGATTAAAAATTGTTGATTGCGGGTTGCGAATGGCTGGTTGCGAGCAGATTGCCCAAACTTGATTTTAGGGTCAAATTACGGTGGAGCTTAAAAGCTAGCTCCTGCTACAGAAGTAGCTTGGGTAGTTTTTGCGTTTTTTCGCCTGAGCTGCTCGCTCGAGAATTTAAGGAGAGAGCGTACTGATTTATTTCCTTTCGAGGAACTCCTTTTCAATTCACCGAATTAGTTCCTTCAATGTATTGGCGACGTAGGAAATTTGCTCTTCGGTTAGTTCGGGAAACATGGGAAGGGACAGAAACTCGGATGCGCATTTTTCCGCGATCGGGAAATCGCCTTTCTCGTAGCCGAGACTCTGGCAGGCCTTTTGCAGATGCAAAGGGATGGGATAGTGGATGGAGCCGCCGACTCCCCTTTCGCGGAGGGACTCAAGCAAGGTGTCGCGATTCGTAACGCGAATGGAATAGATATGGTAAACATGTTTGCAGGAGCGGTTCTCGCTAGGGAGGAAGATGCCTTCAATTGCGGAGAGCTTTTCGCTGTAACAGGAAGCGGCTTTGCGGCGCCCGGCGGTGGCTCCGTCGATTCGCTTGAGCTTCAGCTCCAGAACGGCTCCTTGTATCCCATCCATGCGACTATTCCAGCCCAACCTCGAATGAAAGTATTTCTTTGCTTGCCCGTGATCCCTGAGACTGCGGATTTTTTGGGCCAGACTGGCATCGTTTGTCGTAATGGCGCCCGCTTCACCGAAAGCGCCGAGATTCTTGCCAGGGTAGAAGCTGAAGCTGGCGCAGTGACCGATGGAACCCGCACGCCTCCCTTTATAATCGGCACTGACGGCTTGAGCAGAGTCTTCCATGACGAACAATCCGTGCCGTTCGGCAATTTCCAGAATCGGATCCATATCCGCCATCTGCCCGAAAAGGTGAACTGGGATGATGGCCTTCGTTTTTGGCGTGATCGCCGCCTCGATGAGGTCTGGATTGAGGTTGTAGGTGTCTTCAAGGATATCGACGAAGACGGGCCTAGCGCCAGTGAAATTGATGGCTTCGGCAGTCGCAATATAGGTGTTGGGAGCTGTGATGACCTCATCTCCAGGACCAATTCCCTGGGCTAGCAGGGCGAGCCACAGCGATTCGGTGCCGCTCCCGACGCCGATTGCTTGTTCCACTTTGCAGTAGTCAGCGAAGGCGTATTCGAAGGACTCGACGAAGGGCCCGCCGGCGAAGGCGTTGCAATCTATAACCTCGCTGATCTTGGACAGGACTTCGTCTTTTATGGGAGCGTGGTGGGCTTTGAGATCCAGCAAAGGTACGTTCATGGGTTGATCCTGCGCACTGGAAAATGGGAGGCAATCTAACTGCCCGCTGCCGTCCGAGGTATGTTTCTCTATTCTCAATTTTTTAGTCTGCATCATCGCGGGCTTCATTTTTCGTCTAAGTTTCGCTGGATTGAGAAACCCTGATTTTGCGAGAGTTCTGGCACGCTGCCGCCATACCGGTGTCAAGACCGGTCTCCCAGGGCTTGGCGCCGAAATTTAGCGGTTGGGCTAGCTCAAGCTCCAATCAAGGCGTTGAAAATAGACTGTTTTGAAAACATCCAGCGCGAAGTATATACGAGCATCCGAGCAGAGACGCATTTCAATGTAAGTGATCGGCGCAAAACGAGAAGGGTAAAGGGAATCGCCCCGCTTATTTAAAAGATTTTTTGCGGCGTGTTCATGCGGTTTTGCAAGTGTGAGCATAAGGCGAATATCACGATTGGAGCCATCACTTTGCAACCAACAGAAGAACGTCGATTCCGATTGCCCCGCGCTAGGGCGATTTCGTAGGCAGCGGTCGGGCGGGAACGCCGGCGACAATCGCTCCCGGGGGAACGTCTTTGGTTACGACGCTACCGGCTCCGATCAAAGCTCCCGCTCCAATTCGGATCCCGCACAGGATTGTAGCGTTGGATCCGAGGGATGAGCCTTTCTCAACAACCGTTTCGACAGTTTCCCAGTCCCCATCGACTTGCTGAGATCCATCAGGGTTGGTAGCTCGAGGGAATGGGTCATTCGTAAACATAACCCCGTGCCCAACGAATACCTCGTCTTCGATGGTGACACCCTCGCAGATAAAACTGTGGCTCGATATCTTGCAGCGCTGGCCTATTCGGGCGCCTTTCTGAATCTCCACGAAGGGCCCGATCTTTGTTTCGTTGCCGATGCTACATCCGTAAAGATTTATGAAGTCGCCCAACTGGACATACTTTCCCAGATCAACATCCGTAGCGATTTTCTGTAGCGGGTTTCGTACATCGGTCATATCCGCATCGATCAATCCAGATTACCAACTTTGAGTAAGGAATTTGAATGATGATAAGGTCGCATGGCGCTCAACGGGGTTAAGCCTGCGCTTCGATTGCCTTTCAGCCGAACTTCGACTCCATTGAGATTCAACGATTCGGTGGCGGCTTCGAGTACCTTGACGACTTGGGTTCCGGCTTCGCCTGGAGTCCTAGGCGATATCCCTCTGATGATGCAATCCAAGAAATGTTGGCACTCGTTCCGGAGTGGCTCTGCAGGCTTGACAAAGGGAATTCTGACATCCCCGTGATGATACGCGTAGTGGAATTCAGCGAATGTGTCGTAATGGGGAGGTCGCTCCACCCGCGCATCGAAGATCCGTATTTTTTCTCGAAGCTCTACATCATCGAACACAGCCATGCCTTTGCTGCCCACGATTGTAGTTTCTCGAACTTTTCTTGGGTCGATCCAGCTGCTGGTTATAATGGCCGTTTTCCGGCCAGGGAAATTCAGAGACATCGTAGTCACGTCTTCAACTTCATGCACAACATGCTTGGCACCGCTACAATGAACGCTCACAGGGGCTTCACCAAGCAGGTGAAGAATTATCGAGATGTCGTGAGGGGCTAGATCCCAAGCAACGTTTATATCGTTATGAAACAGTCCAAGATTGAGTCTCCGAGAGTTTATGTAGCGGATGGTCCCTAAATCCCCGGAGTCAATGATCTCTTTAAGTTTAGATACTTCCGGAGAATACAAAAACGTATGGCCTACCATTAGAATAAGGCCTCTTTTGGCCGCAGTCTGAGTCAATTCGACGCATTGCTCGGACGTAGCTGCTAGAGGCTTTTCGACGAGAACATGCTTACCTGCCTCCAGCGAGGCCATTGCTAGAGGGAAGTGAGAGTGGAGTGGCGTCGCGATTGCCACGGCATCGATTTCGCGGTCATACAAGACCGATTCGACGTTTGAGCATGCTTTGGCCTTCGGGTACTGTTGGCTCACCTGGTCGAGACGATCTTTTTCTAAGTCGCAGACGGTGGCTAACTCGCAGTTGTCGAGAGAGTGGATATTTCTAGCAATATTTGGACCCCAGTAGCCCAAGCCTATCACAGCGACTTTTATTTTTTTACTCATTGATCCGAGGCAGTCTCGAGGTTAATTCGACGCGAGAAGAGATTTCTTAAACAGAAAATCACCTCTCAAAATCGCGACGGCTGCCTCGGATAGCCTCGATTTTTAGGACGGGAAAGCGCGCTCCCGTGGAATGGTTTTTGAAAGCCGCAATCGTCTGTTGGGCCAACACTATCGGGGTTCGGAAAATAATCGTTAAGTAAGCACGGGCTGATTTGCCTCTCGAGTAGATGACGTCGAGCCTGACCATTTGTCTAAAGGTCAGCCCATTTTTGCCGGAAACCTGCCAGAGACCAGTCATCCCGGGCAGGGAATCAAAGCGAGCTTTCTCGAGTTCGTTGTATACGTTGTATTCGAACGGCAGGCAAGGCCGAGGCCCGACGATACTCATTTCGCCTCTTATGACGTTGATCAGTTGCGGAAGTTCATCGATTGCCGTGGCCCTGAGTAGGCGGCCGAGTGGTATGATTCGAGGGTCTCCGAAGGCATCCATTTTCAGCATCGGACGATCGTTATCTATCAAGGATTTTGCATGTTGTTCGTGAAATTCGCTTTTGGCTGCGATGTGCATCGTCCTGAATTTGTACATCGTGAATGGCCTTCCATTTTTCCCAATCCGCTCCTGGCGGAAAATCACGGGCCCTCGCGACGTTAACTTAATCAAGGCGAAGACAGCGATGATTAAGGGCATTAGTATGAGTAGGGCGGATATCGCTATAACGAAATCCATACAGCGCTCGCTACGGAAACAGGTGTTGGTATCGGAGGGCTGTAGCAGCTCTAGCTCATTGTCGAGCACTTGATTACCATTGTCCGCGTTCCTGAAGAACGCGTCGTAAGCAAAGGAGTTGATCTCGAATTCCGAGGGTCTGTGTTGGGAGAAGAGGTTGTCTTCGGCTGGCTCCATGTTGCGTTCTATGCCTGTCGGCGTCCTAACGTGCAACGGATTTAAAGCCTCTTAGCGATACTTCGGCGAGGCGACTAGACTGATTTGTCCGCAAAGCCTATGGCCCAATCAGGTAATCCCTGAAAAGAAATTCATCAAAGTATAGATTTAGATTGAAAGGATGAGCGAATTCCAATCGCGCGGCCCAACAGAGAACCGTTGCCATCCACCATATTCCTTTCGCATGCGGGCCTATCCCTCCGGAGCTTAGAGTACGGTTTTCGGTTGTCCCTTACGCTGGCATCAATGATACCAAAAAGGGTCCGCGACCGTCGTGCCGCATGTCGTCTGGGGCTAAAATTCAAGCGTACGGCGGCACATCTCTTCGGGCCTCTGACCCGGGTGAACAGGCTGCCGATGCGGGATTTGTTGGCAATCTGGAATGACCAGAATCGCTTTTGCGGCTGGGAAAGGGCAATAGAAAAGCTAGTCTGATAGCCGTTGTCAGAAGCCTGACTTTCCGGAGTTCTTATGGCTCAAGGCAAATCTTAATTGGGTGCTCAGAAAGTCTTCTCGAAACGAAGTTAGGCTTTGGTCAGGCACGAGCTTTCCAATGAATCGCGACCGAGAAATGGGAATCGAAGGGGCTTGTTTGACAGTTGGAAATGGCTTTTCGATGAAAAGTTTTGAAGAAATTCGAGAAGTATCCGATTTTAAAGGGAGATCGCCGGTCTAAATGCGGTTTAGCAAATCATGAAAGTTGCAATCTTAGGTCTTGGATACGTTGGTCTCCCGCTTTCGCTTCAATTTGCCCGCTCAGGCGTATCTGTCCTGGGGCTGGATATCGATGCTAGAAAGGTAGAGGAACTCAACGACGGTAAAAGCTATATCAAACATATCACGCCGAATGAGGTTAAGGCTTTGGTGGAAAAGGGGGCGTTTGCCGCCTCTGCAGATTTCAGTCGAGTTGCGGAAGCGGACGCTTCAATCATTTGCGTACCGACCCCTTTGAGCAAGAATCGAGAGCCGGACATCTCTTATGTGCTAGATACAGCTAAGGCGATCGGACCCTATCTAGCCAAGGGAAGTCTGGTGGTACTAGAATCAACGACCTATCCAGGAACGACGGACACAGAACTTAGGGAGGCTCTGGAAACTGGGTCGGGAATGAAAGCCGGGGAAGATTTTCATTTGGCCTTCTCGCCCGAACGCGAGGATCCGGGCAACCCCCAAAGTGTAGTTGCCACAATTCCCAAAGTTATAGGCGGCTACACTCCAGCGTGTTTGGAAAAGGCCAAGGAACTTTATATCAAAGCCTTGCGATCCCTGGTTCCGGTCTCCTCTTGCCGAGCGGCGGAAGCGACCAAGCTCTTAGAAAACATTTTTAGAAGCGTTAACATAGCCTTGGTTAATGAGCTGAAGGTGATTTACGATTGCATGGGAATAGATGTTTGGGAGGTGATCAACGCGGCCAAGACTAAGCCTTTTGGATACATGCCTTTCTATCCGGGTCCTGGTCTCGGAGGGCACTGTATTCCGATCGATCCATTCTACCTAACCTGGAAAGCGCGTGAGTTCGGATACAATACGCGATTCATCGAATTGGCGGGCGAGATTAATACCTCGATGCCGGAATATGTAGTTCGCAGAACCGCCGATGCCCTCAACGCCCATAAAAAGGCTTTGAATGGCAGCAAGGTTCTTATCCTGGGATTGGCTTACAAGCCGAATGTGGATGACGATCGGGAGTCGCCGAGCTACATTCTTTTAGACATGCTCAAGGAAAAGGGCGTCGAGGTTGGCTATTACGATCCATATGTGCCCGTGATAAAGTCTACGAGAGAGCACCCCCATTGGGCTGGAACGGAATCGGTAGCTTGGGATGAGGAAACTGTTGGGTCTTTTGATGCTGTGTTAATCGCAACAAACCACGCTTCGGTGAACTACAATGAGCTTGCTGCTTGGAGTCATTGTATTGTCGATACACGTAATGCGATGGACGGAATTGACCTGAACGACGATCAACTTTGGAAAGCTTAGGTCCTAAATCAGGGCTTAAAGTATGTTTACAGGCTGGATGGGTTAAGTCTTTCGGTAAGCGTAAATTTCAATGCGCTTTCGGATTGGTGATTTAGATGGGTTTGCTTCCTATCCGTCAGTTTAGCCTTAAAACACCGTGAGGGAAGCCCATGTTTCGCGAAATTAAATCCGAGTTGCCAATTGAGGTGGAGTCGCTTGACCTTGTCGGTTCGCATCATGCCGAACTGCCTCTTCCACCGGTGGAAGGTCTGCTCGCTTATCTGCTGTTTCTGGTAGACATCCAGGATCGTCTTGTCGGTTCTCTCCGCCTCCCTACGAACGCGGATCTTATGCTCGGTAGTATACCTTTTGCCTTTCATTGTATGGGTCCTTTCTAAGGGCCCAGACTAACTATTCAAGCGGCTCAGTTTAGCTCGCCTCGACCACATTCACTCTTGTTTTTGGAGGATCACAACTTTGGAAAACGACAAGACGCATATGGTAAAGGTCTCCCGGTGTTGCTTGACAATTTAGTAAATGTCTACATTGATCTAGACATAATGGATGCATCAATTGTGGATTTAAGATACAAGACCAAGGAGATTCTCGCGGCTTTGGAGCGTCGAGAAACCGTATCGGTCCTGTACAGAGGGAAACTCAAAGGGACAATAGAGCCTGCGGGAAGCACTGAAAGCGTTTCCAAGGTCAGAGATCACGAAATGTTCGGATGCTCAAAAGCCCAAAATGAGGGAGTGGATGAAATTATGGAGTCGCTCAGGGGTGGCCGGGTATAATGCTTTTCGATACTGATATTCTCATTTGGATCCAGCGGAAAAACGAAAAGGCAGCTCGGCTGGTAGATAGAGAGAAGCAACGTTCCATATCCCTTCAAACCTACTTGGAGCTTATGCAGTGCGCCAAGTCGAAGAACCAACAGCGCCTAACCAGGAATTTCCTCAGAGATTTCATGTTCGTAACCATTCCATTGTCGGAGAATATAGGTCATCGAGCTGCGGTTTACATAGATCAATTCAGCGTATCCCGTGGGTTGCGAGCGGGAGATGCTTTGATAGCCGCCACTGCGGCTGAAGTTGGTATGACTTTGTGCTCTGCTAATACGAAACACTACGCAAGCATACCTGATATCGATTTCAAACCGTTCAGAGTGGCCTAGGAAGTTGATTTAAAGGTTTGGGGCAGAGCAGAAAAGCAAATTCGAGGCCTCTACGCCCTCAGCTTTCCTTGTGCGAATAGCGGTTCATCAATTCCTACTCGGCTGGGGCGGCGGAGGTGTGGTCGTGCAGGATCTTCCAGCCGTCGGGGGTGTTTTCCATGAGGATGGTGAAGAGTCCGGTGGCGTTTCCGTAGTCGCCTTTTCGGTACAGGCGATAGTGCCCGTGCACTTCGGCCCATTTTGAGGAAAGCGTTTTGACGGCGAGCTCCTCGAACTCGAGGAGGCCCATGGCTTCTTTGCTGGGATAGTTTTTGCAGTACCGTCGTTTCGTATCCTCCCAGCCCCTACGAACTGTTCCACTTGAGGAAAAGCGGAGGTCTTCCGATTTGACGTAGGTTTCCATGAAGGCTTCCAAATCGGCGTTGTTCCACGCTTCTACTTGTTCTTCGAGGACGCTGCGGATTGCGGCTTCTTGGTCCGCTGGCGATCCGCAACCGATTAGTATTGTGACGAGGATTGTGTAGACGAGGGTTGTTCGAAATGGACTATTCATGGGGCGCGTATCGGGTGGGGTTTGTATTGAGATATTGGAGAGTGGTGAGGCTTGTCAAAACGAATTGGGGTACTGGCCGATCTCCGAGCGGCCATAAATAGTAGAAAAGGCTTCTAGCCTGTTTTCTCTGCTTCTGTGTACAGGCAAGATGCCTGTGCTACTTGTGGGATGGCCGCTTGGCTTGCACCGCCCTATCCCGCATTTGCGGGAGTAGGAGTGAGATCGGCCGCTACCCGTTGTTTCCGAAGACTCTTTGATTGGAGGATCGAGCCGATCCTCCCTACCGCTATTAGTGAATCGCTATTTTTGCGTGGCCTCAGGGCTTTTCCACCAGCCGGTGGCGTCCACGGTGCTGGTGATGAACCAGTCGGTCAGGTCTTTTCGAAGCGTGTTTTTGGCTTCCGCGTAATCGGGATCGCTCCAGACGTCCTTTAATTCGTCGGGATCGCTTTCCAGATCGAAAAGTTGGCCGTTGTCCTTGCCGATGTATTCAATGAGCTTGTACCGCTTGCTGCGAATCATGAGCGAGTGCTTCAGGTCTTGCAGCATTAAATCCTGTACGTGTTCGGAGAATACATATTCTCGCTCCTCGGCATCGGGCCGGTTTTCGAGAAACGGTAGTAGGGACTGGGCTTCGGTTTTTGCGTTGGGTTGAACACCGGCCAATTCGAGTACCGTTGGGCCGATGTCGAACCATTGGGTAAGGGCATCGATGCGGCGATTTCCTTCAAATCGATCCGGGCTCCAAACGACGAGCGGCACGCGGACGGATTGATCGTACATAGTCCACTTTTCCACCAGGCCGTGGTCGCCCAGGCAGTCACCGTGGTCGGAAGTGAATATAACGACGGAATCCTCAAGTAGACCCACTTCTTCGAGACGGTCCATGATGCGGCCCACTTGCTCGTCGATCATAGTCACATTTGCCATGTAGTAGGCTCTCTGCAGCTTCCGGGCTTCATCGGAGGCATTGGGATCGAAATCGATGGAGTCGGCGAACCGCTGGGTGAGGCGCTTCCTGAATGAGTGGAGCGTCTCCGGCTGGGCATCCATTTCTTCTTGGGTAACGGGAAGCATGGGAAGGTCTTTCTCCATGTACTCCTTGGTATAGCGCTCGATAGGATCGAACGGGGGATGCGGCCCAGGGAATCCGATTTCCAGAAAGAGTGGCTCGTCATCCAGGGATGGTCGCTTCTCCTTGTCGATCCACTGCATCAGCTTCGATTGGTCGGCTGCCCAAGGAGACTTGTTGATCCATCGTAGGGCGAGGTCTCCGATAAAAACGTCCGGATGGAGATCGTCGGGCAATTTCCACTCGTAGGCCCCTTGCCGCTCCTTGGTGTCGGGCCAATCTTTGTAGAACGGCTTTTCTGGGCGATCGAATCCTCGTTGGTCCAGGGCTTTGTCCCACTCATCCTCGAAAATGTGCGGGTTCTTCTTCCACATGAGCTCAGACTCGCGGCGCTGCTTGTTCTCGACGACAAAGCGCTCGTGGAATCCATGCAGCTCATTGTAGGGATCGGCGTGCATTTTGCCGATGTTGACGCAATAGTAGCCGCTATCTTGTAGGTCCTGCACCCAGGTGCGTGGCCAGCGGTCATTGTTTTTCAGGGCGCCTGAGTTGTGAGGGAAGTAGCCGGTGAAAAGGCTAGCTCGAGACGGCCCGCAGGAGGGGGAGGTGACATGACATTGGTCGAAAGAGACACCTTCTCGTACAAGCCGATCCGTATGCGGCGTATTCAAGTAAGGGAAACCGAGCTCCGCGATCGTATCGTAGCGCTGTTGATCCGTAATAATGAGGATGATATTGGGGCGTTTCATAGGAGATCGTGGTACCTAGAGTGCTTGAGAGATGACGACAAGACCTGAGGGGAAATTTCTTTGGGCTGCTAGGGATGTAGGCAGTTCTGTAGAGGAAATGGGGAGGGGCAAAAGAGATAGCGATCTTTACGCCGGGCCCGTGAAACTCTTTTCGGTAAGGTTATCGAAAAGAGTTGATTGGTGGATGGATAGTTGGCCGGCGGAGCTGTGGGTAAATTGGTTGGTAAGTGATGCACGGTGTCACGTTATCGATTGGTTTTTATGAGGATTAAAGAGGTCGCGACCGATCTCACTCCAACTCCCGCAAATGCGGGATAGGGCAGCGCAAGCCGAGCAACCCTAAATAGTAGAGCGTGCTTCTAGCCTGTTTTCTCTGTTTCTACGTACAGGCGGGATGCCTGCGCCACTTTTCGAATGGCTGCTTTGAGGGCGTCGGCTAACGATCACATCGTGCCCGTTCGGCTTCGGATTATTTTGAAATTATACGTGACGACGACCGAAATCGCCGCCTTAATGCCGCTTCCCAATCGTCCTTCCAATTAGACCTCCCCCTATGAACGAAATTCAAGAAGCCCCTACAACCTTCAACGGCATTCGCAAGCAACTCGGACCCGGTTTGATCATATCGGCTAACATTGTTGGCTCCGGCGAGTTGATTGTGACCACCAAATTGGGGGCTGATGTGGGCTTCATCATGCTTTGGTTCATCATCCTCGGGTGTTTGATCAAGGTCTTCGTGCAACTGGAGTTGGGACGCTACGCGATATCCAAGAGGAAGACGACCTTGGAAGCTCTGAACACTGTTCCCGGTCCGAAGCTGGTGGTCTCGTGGCTAGTGTGGATTTGGACTCTGATGTATGCTGCCATCTTTTTCCCGCTCTCAGGAATGGTGGGCGGCCTGGCCCAGGTATTCAATCTGGCGGGCTCGGATCTTTCGCATACGGTACTGGCGATTCTGATAACTGGATCGTGCGCGATCTTGTTATACGTGGGTCGTTATAAGTTCATCCAGAACTTCTCTTCGATCATGATCGCCTCTTTTACGGTGTTCACGGTCTTCGCTGTTTTCTCACTCTACTGGACCCAGTATGGGGTTACCGGAAGTCAAATCGCTGAAGGCCTGAGCTTCCGCTTGCCGAAAGAGTTTCTGATCGCTTTCGCGGCATTCGGCGTGATCGGAGTGGGAGCCTCGGAGTTGATCGTCTACCCCTATTGGTGCTTGGAAAAAGGATACGGCAAGTACGTGGGTCCAGACGATGGATCGGAAGCGTGGATCAAGCGAGCTCAGGGATGGATTCGGGTGATGAAGTACGATGCCATGCTCTCGCTGGTAATCTACACGGGAGCGACAGTTGCCTTCTACCTGCTGGGAGCGGCGGTTCTACATGGGCGAGGGATTCCGGTGGAGAATGACAACCTTATGGTCAATCTTTCCAATATTTACAGCACCTCGTTCGGGGATGTGGGCTTGTGGGTCTTCGTCGTTGGGGCTATGGCTGTGCTCTATTCCACCGTATTCGTGGCCACTGCGTCCAACAGCCGCTTGGGAGTGGATTTTCTCAATTTGCTGGGTATCCTTAAATGCGATACGGAAGAGAAGAGAAAGAACGCAGTCCGGATCGCCTGCGTCGTTCTCCCGGCCCTGTTCTGCATATTCTATCTTTCCGTGGGCAAGCCCGTGACGCTAGTGGCAGTGGGAGCGGTAGCCCAAGCGCTCATGCTACCATTTGTCAGTATGGCCGCTCTATACTTCTTGTATTATCAAACCCACGAACAGCTCAGGCCTAAAGCGAGCTGGATATTTGGCCTATGGATATCCGCGATAGCGATGACTGCTGTGGGATTTTATCAAGTGTGGCGGGAATTCGGGAATTGGTTTGGCTGATAATGAGTCGAATTGCCCTAAGTGGTAGGGCTGACTGTCCCTAGTCAGCCGAATGAAGAAAAGTTTACCGACACGGCTGACTTGGGATCAGTCTTCGTACCGCAATCGCGGTACTACGCCCGACGGGCAGTCAGCCCTGTCATCCTCTAGGGAACCGAAGCGGTTTCGTAAGACGTATTTAGAATACGCTAGTCTCTAGAGCGCAGTTGTGGTAGCTATGCCGTTTTCCCTATGAAGAAAGCTATATCCCGAAGAAGCTGTTTGAAATCGCTTGGCGGTTTGGCAGCTGCTCCTCTTTTGTCTTCGTTATCGTTTCCCAACATATTGAGGGCTCAGTCTGGCGATTGGCCGATCATGGAGGGCCCAGACACGCCCAAGCTTTGTCTTGGCATTTCACGAGATGCGGATCCGGCCCGCATGCGGATGGTGAAGCAGCTCGGTGTGGATCATGTTTTGGTTGGCGGTCCGAAAATCCCATGGCAAGAGAGCGAGCTGAGGGAGATCATGGCTCGCTTCGAGGCCAATGGACTGAAAGTGATCAACATGATGATTGGCGGCTTCCCAAATGCCATTTATGGGCGAGAGGGTCGGGACGAGGAGATCGAGAATATCCAGAAGTCGCTCCGAGCGGCTGGAAGAGCTGGCTTGCCCGTTGTGGAGTACAACTTCTATGCCCACCGGTTGACGGAAGGCTACTACTATGTCGAGGGCCGTGGGGGAGCAGGCTATACTGGATACAAATATGAAAACGTGAAGGATCTTCCGCCCATTCCAGAGAAGGGGGCGCATCGAGCGGAAGACTTGTGGGCGAATTTGACTTACCTACTGAAAGCGATTATTCCAGTCGCAGAGGAATCCAATGTCAGAATGGCCTTGCATCCCAATGACCCGCCGGTGCCCGAGAGTCGGGGCAACGAGCAGATCGTGGCCACCTTTGACGATTGGAAGCGGTTGTTGGATATCGTCGATAGTCCATCGAACGGCATGACTTACCACAGTGGCGTGACAACGGAAATCGATGTGGACGCTGTCGAAGTTTGCAAGTACATGGGAGAACGGGACCGCATCAACCATGTGCATTATCGTAATGTTGTTGTGCATACACCGGTGGTGGATTACGTGGAAACGTTTCCGGACGACGGCGAGACCGACATGTTCGCGGTGATGAAGGAGCTCGTTAACCAGAATTACAACCTAGGCATCTATCCGGAGCACCCGCGCTTGCTGGACTACGATCGAGGTAATCCTTACACCACTTCGCAGTATCCAGGCGGCGGTGGTTATGCGGGGTACGCATACAATGTGGCTTATTCTCGGGCGATGCTGCAGGCGGCCTTAGGACAATAGATTACAATCGTTTTTGAATATGAAAATTCACCAGTCCATTTTTGGTCTTTCGGTCCTAGCGACCTCAGTATTACTCTGCTCGACTCTTGAAGCCCAGTTGTCCGGATTCTCCAAAGAGGATTTGATCAAGTACACTGCGGATTCGCCTTTCGAGCGTTTTGAGGACGGACGACCCAAAGTGCCGGATCGCTACATCGATGCTCTTCGGAATTCGTCATCAGAAATGGTTTACGGACCCCTCAGGCGCGCGGGCTTTCCAAACCAATGGGTTGATGGCTGGAAACTCCTGCAGCCTGACAAGAAGCTTGTGGGAAGGGTGTTTACCGCTCAGTTCATGCCGACCAGGCCGGATGTTAATGACGTCATTGAGGAAGAAGCCAATGCCGATGGGAGCAACGTTCGTAACAACCAGCGAGTCATCAACAGACTGCAACCCGGCGATGTGCTAGTCGTCGATCTATTCGGAAAGATAGCGAACGGCACGTTTGTGGGCGACAATTTGGCGGCCGCGGTTTTCGCTGC
Source organism: Opitutaceae bacterium (assembly GCA_002694885.1). GTDB lineage: Bacteria > Verrucomicrobiota > Verrucomicrobiia > Opitutales > Opitutaceae > Pelagisphaera. The sequence continues at coordinate 27,871 of NZNM01000163.1, forward strand.
ATCAGGAAACGGATTCGTGATCGATGGCGCGGCCCGCGACTTGGATGGCATTATCCCTCAAGGTATGCCTGGGTATGTTCGAGGGTTCCATGTAAGCGCCTTGGCGGATGTTATGCTCACGGGCGTGAACGTGCCCGTTCAGATTGGTCACACAACGGTAATGCCGGGTGATGTGGCGCTTGGCGACCGAGAAGGGCTGACCTTTATTCCTGCCAGTGTGGTGGCGGATGTGGCTCGATCATCCAAGTTGACGGAATTGCACGACGTTTGGACGAAGGCTAAATTCGCTACGGGAAAGTACAAAGCGAGTGACCTGTATCCAAGCCCTAAGGACCCGGTCTTGAAAAAGGAGTACGAGGAATGGCGGAACGCGGAGTTGGAGAAGCTTGGCATGGAACCGCAGCCATCAGATGATGGGAAGTAGATTCGAGTCAACTTAAGTTGAAGTGGACCGTAGGAGCGGCCCACGCCATGCGGGGCCGCGATAGTTACACAATAACCCTAGTACAATCGCGGCGTAAAACCGCTCCTACAGCCCATTAAAAACCGCGTATATTTTGAGTGGTTTAGATAAGCTGACGCCAATACGCAGCCGCGGGAGCGAGCTACACCTTTGTCAACCTATGCAAAAGTTGGAACGCGACAGCCTGCCTCGCCGTAGCTGAACGAAGGCTGATCCTCCCTACTTTCAAAGACCCTAGTATCCTACCGCTTCCGCAGCGATCGTGCCTAACCGTTTGCGTAGGGGAACGACATTGCCATTGCCATCCGGGTGAATACGGTTGCTCATGAAAATGACGAAAGTGTTGGAAGCGGGATCGATCCATATACTAGGACCGGTGAAGCCGGTGTGGCCAAACCCGCCGATCGGGAAGATCTCGCCCCGCTGGCTGGAATAGCTGCTGTTGATGTCCCACCCCAAGCCGCGCAGGGAGTCGACTGCCGAGGGTGACTGAACGGAAGTCATTAGGCGAACGGTTTCGGGCTGGAGAAAACGAACTCCGTCCAATTCGCCCTGGTTGAGAATCATACGGCAGTAACGGGCCAAGTCGGCAGCGGTTGTGAACATGCCCGCATGGCCATGAACGCCTCCCGTCCGGCGGCAAATGGGATTGTTGGGCGTACATCGTTGCATCTTACCGTCCCACCATTTGGTTGGGGCAGTACGGTATCTAAGATCTGGCGACGGCAGGTACCCGGTATCTTTCATGCCCAAAGGCAGAAAAACGGACTCGCGAGTGAAGTCTTCCAAGTGCTTGCCTGTCACTTGCTGGATAATTTCTCCAAGCAAAATGAAATTGATGTCACTGTAGATAAATCCTGTTCCGGGAGGATGGCGAACTTCTTCGGCTTTAGCCAGAGTGATAGCCATTTCATAGCCAGCCCAATCTTTGGATACACCATCTATCTCGATCGTCAGGGGAATACCAGGGTTTAGTCCGGAAGTATGGGTCATCAAGTGGCGGATAGTAATGGCCTCCTTGCCCTGGTTGTCGAAGTCGTCGAGATAGGTCGAGACGAGGGCATCAATTTCGATCATACCTTGTTCGACGAGCAGCATGATGGCGGGAGTGGTCGCGACCACTTTGGTCAGGGAAGCAGAGTCGTAAATCGCGTCGATTCGAGCCGGTATTCTATCGGGTTCCAGAGACATATGGCCGTAGACATTGGCGTAAGTTTGACCGTGCTTCTCGAGCCAGAAGACGGCCCCCGGGGTTAGTTCCTTGGCGATCGCCGTTTCGATCGCTTCGTCGATCTCTTGGAGCTTCTGATGGTCGAAGGCGAGGGCGGCGCTCGTGAGAAAGGTGGCGATCGTGCTGATGAGAATTGGATTGGGGGCCCTCATAGGAAGATTCACGCATTATCCTTTGCATATCGGTCATCGCAAGCAGCGAAATGGCTAATGTCCTGAGTTGATTCTGGGTTGGAAGAGTTGATCAAGGGACGGGTAGGTAGGACTAATTTTAAGTCCTTGTTACGTGTACTATGAGTGAAGTTGCATCGGGAATGAGGAGTTTTCGGCTCCTACAGTAGATGCTTTTGCAGTTTGGCGGAAACGTGGCACAGAGTCCTTTTATTGGAGCAAAATGGACCTTAAAGGTTAAAAGGTATCTTCGGGGTCCAACGGGAATTCAAACTTGCCAGACCCCTACTGTGACTCGTGTGGCATCGCTCGAACCGAGCCCAATAATATAGTGATGTCGTAGGCCTAGCGCTTGCGCTACGCCGCGTAATTCAATTTCTTATCGCTCTTTAGTTTATTCAGGTGAAGATGCTGTCAGGAGAAGGGGTTTGGAAAGGGGAGGACTTAGCAAGTCGAATGGATTGGCGAAGGTGGTATGATGAACTCGACCCTGCCACGATTCGAGAAATGCTGGAGTCTGGCCCTGGAGCCTTGATGTTGAGAGGGTTCCCTGTTGGGCAGTACGGTTGCGATTGGGCGCGGGCTGCATTTCAAGAATGGTGCTCTCAGCTAGGAACGCTGCTTTCCCAGAATGAAAAAGGGGAAACTGTATTCGATGTAGCGAATGCTGGATTCAGGGATAGCGATCCTCGTATGCGCGGGCCAAATACTAACAAAAAATTGTCGTTTCACACGGATCGCTGCGATGTCATCGCTTTTCTCTGCTGGCGACAAGCTCGGGTAGGAGGCGAGAACGAGCTAGTAAGCTCCATGCATCTTTACAATGAGATCGGAGAGCGCCGCCCCGATCTTTTGGAAACATTGATGCAGCCGTTTGTCTACAAGCGGCACACAGTGGATTTGGGCAATGCACTGCCCTGCTGCGAGCAGCCTGTCTTTTCCTTTCAGGATGGCTATTTTGCCTGCAGCTTTCTTCGTGTACTGATCGATCGGGCCCACGCCGATCCAGAGCTTCCCGATTTAAGTCCGAAGCAGATCGAAGCCTTGGATTTTCTGGAAGGAGTAGCCAATGAGCCGGGCCAATCTATCCGCTTCCTGCAACAGCCGGGGGATATTTTGTTGCTGAACAATTGGACTACGCTTCATCGGCGAACGGCCTTCGAGGATTACGATAATCGGGAGGAAAGACGTCGCCTATTCCGGATATGGCTAAGCATGCCCAATAGCCGCCCCATCGACTCCCGGTTCGAGGCAAACTTCGGAGCTACCGGGGCCGGCGAATTGCGCGGCGGGTTCCGAGCCGGTGGCTGATAAAGCCCTAGCAAATTGAGATGCAAAAGGATTCCGGGCTTCTCGATTTGCGAGGGCTTATGGGTAGCCGCTCCAGTTTCTAGCATGCGGAAATCCGCTGAACTGGTCTGGAAGCGCTTATTTCAATCCCGAATATTGCGGATAAGCGATTTGGGGGGATCTACCTACTGACTCCGTAGTGGACCTTATCGGCATTGTAGATCTCGCTCAATTTCCCGCGTAGAACTTCATTGGCTTATGCAAGCGTCGAATACCCGCGGTATGATAATTGAAACATTATTACATCGCTCATTGAATAGTGGATCACTCTCTGTAACTTTTATCAGGAATTTCACTCAATGGAAAACCTTATGGGTTCGCTATCTCATGATGGTCTTGGGTGTAGTGGCTTTGGAAAAGGCGTTAGGAGCGGAAGCAAACTTATCTTGGAATGATAACTCTAGCAATGAGTCGGGTTTTCGAATTGAAAGAAGCTCGGACGGACAAAGTTTTTCCCAGATAGCTACTGTCGACGTCAATACAACTACCTATTTCGATACAGGTTTACAGTCGAATACTACCTATTGGTACCGGGTGAATGCGTACAACGAGTATGGTGAATCTGGTTACACAAACGTGGTCAGTTTAACCACAGAGCCGGATATTAACGAGCCTCCGACGATAGGCACGATTTCGGATCAATCCGCAGATGCAGACTCAGGCTCGAGCGAGGCAATCGCGTTCACGATCAGCGACCCGGAAACGGATTCGAGTCAGCTTCTGCTGAGCGCTTCATCGTCCAATGAGTCGCTTATTTCGAATTCAGCAATCCAGTTGACCAATGGCCAATCGGGTTCGAGTATTTCCTTTAGCCCGTCTCCTGGTCAAAGCGGATCTTCGGTCATTACGATTTACGTTACGGATGGCGTTAATACGGTGAGCGAGAGCTTCCAAGTTTCCGTTGAGCCGATGGCCTTGCTCTCAGTGGCGGAGCCTGCCGATGGATCGGACTATTATTTGGGCGAGTCCGTCGTGCTTTCTCCGTCATTTCTTGGTGGCGTGACCCCGGATAAGGTTTCGTATTATATCGATGGCGAGCTCGCAAGCGAGGTTACTCAGGAACCGTATTCGGGCGTCTTGCAACTGCCTCTGACAGGAACGCTACAATTGCAGATAGTCGCTGAGCTTCCCGGTGGCGGGCAACTCGTGTCCGATAGCGTGTCGGTCGATGTGTTGGAAATTCCGAACCCGACGAATCTGATCGTTACCGAAGCGTCGGGAGGGTAGTCAGCGCTGGTTGAGATCGGGCCTCTCAAATCATATAGTAGCGTCTCTTAGCTTTATACCTGCAATCATAGAATTCGTTACGATGAGGTGACGATAGCCACGTTGACTTGAAGTAGGACGGTCCGCAGCTCTCATTGACAATAGAGACGTTCTAATGCCGCTGACTACGATCGAGCCTGATACCTGGCAAGCTCTGCACGAAGCTCTTTTTGAGGATTCATGGGACGAGACGATTAATTGTCACCGATCCCGCTATGCGTTTCGCGGATTGTCTGATCAATCGTATGAATTAGCCACTTCTCTCATGCGGCTATCGGGTAGTTTCGTTACGCTGGAGTCACACCTTCTGCGCAATTTCAAGAAGTACGCTCACCGTTCTATGGTAGAGAAGGACTCGCTATGGCATTGGCTGACCATGGCCCAGCACCATGGTCTCCCCACACGTTTGCTGGATTGGGCCTACTCGCCCTACGTGGACTTGCACTTCGCCACTGCCGATCTGCAGCGATACGACGTCGATGGCGTTGTCTGGAAAGTTAATTACGCAGACGCCCACAAAACATTGCCGGAAGTGATTCGAGATGCTTTGGCATTACAAGGTGGCTTTGTATTCACGACGGAAACACTGGCATCCGCGATTCCCACGCTCGATGATTTGGACGAATTGTCGAATCCAGAAACCGACTACGCAATCTTCTTCGAGCCTCCATCAGTCGACGAACGCATAGTCAACCAATTCGCCTATTTTTCGGTCCTTACGAATCCTGAGCTCTCAATGAATACCTGGCTCAATTCCACGACTGCTCCATCGGTGAAAATCGTCGTGTGGAAAGAGCTCAAATGGGAGATCCGAGATAAGCTCGACCAGTGCAACATTACTGAGCGGGTCCTGTTTCCTGGCCTTGACGGACTTTGTCGATGGCTCGCGAGGCATTATAGCCCAAGAGCTAAGACCAATAAAAACCAGGTTCCTGCACAAGGCAGAGCCCTTGCTTACTAATCAAAGACGGTTTTCGGTTTATCCGTTCTACCCGGATTTACAGCGAAAAAGGGCAGCCTTGAGCAGCACAGCCAGCTCTAGCCTTGTCTGCGATTGGTGGAGGTGGCGGGAGTCGAAATCGCTAAATACCTAGGCAACAACGCTTTGTAGGGATAAGCTGCTGCATTGCGTGCACTATGGTTGCAATAGCTTGCACCATTTATGACATGAAAATGACATGAAATAAATAGGCGGGGGCGGGGGTTATTCGAGAGGCAGCCTCTTTGTTAGTATTCATCAACAGCCCCCGAAAAAATTGTCGTCTTATGGGGCAATCTTTGCCAAAAAAATAAACATGAAAGTTCATACCATATCTATACTAAATTCGGCCACACTCATTGCGATGAGTGCTTGGGGCTACGGGGCCTCAGAGTCTCCATCTATTACCGCTTTAATTCCTTTGTTTTTTGGTTTAATGCTAGTGCTCTGTTACCAAGGTATAAAAACGCAAAACAAGGTTATTGCTCATGTCGCTGCTTTACTGACACTAGTGGTACTTGTTGCATTGTTCATGCCGCTAAAAGGAGCTGTTGGTCGATCTGATACATTAGCGACCGTGAGGGTTGCCTTAATGATTGTAACATCCGCTTTGTCTATAGGTTATTTCATCAAAAGCTTCATAGACGCTAGAAAAGAAAAGTCAGATGCGTAAACGGAAGCTCCCGTTGCTGTCCTTCAATGAGTTCCCCTATCGTTGGAAGTAAAGACAGAGTTTTCATAGACAAGGCATGGCCTACAACGTGGTAAAATTGGTAGGAATGCGGTAGTAAATAAATAACTACTTTGTAAGCAGTTGATTGTTAGGTGTTGATTGGTGGAGGTGGCGGGAGTCGAACCCGCGTCCCCTAAGCCCTCTCGAAAGGCGTCTACATGTTTGTTCTCGTTTTTGATCTCGCCGGTTCAGCCGCGACGAAACCGCGCTGCTTGAATCAGCCAGCCCGCTGATGAAGTACGGCTTGGGCGCAACAGGCGGCCGCCCAGGCTATGCTCGCTGGTCGACGCCCCTCCTATCTAGCGAGTATCAATGGGAGGGACGTAGCTGCCATTATGCAGCTAGAGGCATTTCTTCAGTTGTGCCATTTATAGGTGTGATGGATATTTTAACGAGGCCAACCATCATCCTCGACATGCAGCCAGACGTTCCAACTTAAGGTCGAATCCGGAACACCCCCTGGTAAATTAAGAAGTATGACGAAGCGCAGTGAAGATGGCGCAGCAATTAAGAAGGAAGAAGTTTCCTTCGTGGATCGGATTTGTCGGTTACGTTTAGTGGTGCGTAATTGCGCCAAATCAAAGAACGGACTGGGTTTATCGACAGCAGAGCCGGATAAATCAAGTTGAATGAGAAGACAGGGCCCATTAAGCGTTGTGCCATGTTTTCATCTTTCGGTCCCCTTTTCGCTGCTAACTTCAACGAATGGCTCAATCAGTTGTGGGTGGACGCGGTCGCTCCCAGGTGGGATTCGTTCAAGCAAGTTTTCGTTGGCGAGGATCTGCTTATCCAACTAGGGAGTATCGCTGGCGCGTTTTTGTTGGCCTACGTCATTACACTGGGCCTGAAACCTCTTTTCAAGCGGTTGACGGAGGCAATTGAGGAGAGAGATGACTGGGTCGAAGGCACCGTCGATTGGGTGAGCGATAATCTATTTCGTCTGCTTCTGGTCGGTTTGCTTTGGTCGGGTTCCCTTTATTTGGATGCCAACGCGACTGCCGCCGTGAATGATGCGGTTGCTGGGCTGGGCGAGGGGCCGAACTACATTCTGGTGCGAGCGATAGCGAGTATCGCTACCCTGTGGCTGGTTTCCGGGGCTTTGCCACGCCGGATCAAGCAGCAAGTCTATTTCAAGACGCTGTTTTTCGTGTTGGCCATGGTGCTCATACTTAACCTTCTGGGCATTTGGAGCGTCATTAGCGAGGGATTGAATGGCATTCGGTTGTTCCCAATTTCAGAAGGTGGCGAAACTCAGGTCACGGTCCTTACGCTTCTTAAGGGGCTAGTCGCCATTTTGATTTTGATTCCCTTGACCGGTTGGCTGGTTCGGGCGTCGGAATCAAAGGTCAAGCGGATGCAGAGTGTATCGCCGGCTCTGCAAGTGCTAGCGCTCAAGATTATAAAGGTTGTAGTGGCGGTAGCTGCGATCCTGTTCGCCATTAGTTCAATGGGGGTGAATCTTTCCGCATTCGCGGTCCTTGGCGGAGCGATCGGTTTGGGCTTGGGTTTCGGCTTTCAGAAAGTGATTTCCAATTTAATCAGCGGAGTCATTCTTTTGGGTGACCGCTCGATTAAGCCGGGCGATGTGATCGAAGTGGACCAAACCTATGGGTGGATTAACACCTTGGGGGCTCGATACACGTCAGTCATAACGCGAGATGGGACTGAGCACTTGATCCCCAATGAAATGATGATCACCGAGAAAGTGGTCAATTGGTCGTTCAGCGATGAAAAAGTGCGCATCAAGATCCCCTTCGGAGCGGCCTACGAATCGGACCCAAGGCAGGTCATGAAGCTCGTGCTCGAGTCTGCTAAAGAACACCCCCGCGTCCTCGATAAGCCAGGTCCAGTTGTCAGACTTATGGGATTTGGAGATAGCAGTGTCGACTTCGAGCTTAGAATCTGGATACGCGACCCTTCGGCGGGTGTGAACAATGTGCGCAGCGACTTGTATTTAGGAATCTGGGACATCTTCAAGGAGCACAACATCGAAATTCCATTCCCGCAAAGGGACTTGCATGTCAAAGAGATGCCTTCCAGAGATGATTGATTAGGGTGAGGAGGACGGACTCCGTTCTCCAAAATCACCTGAACAAAGGAGGACCGAGCCGGTCCTCCCTATCTGATGATACCGGTCGAGTCTCATGGCAGCAGGTCGCTCACCATAGACTTCTCTTCTTTGAGCTCGTTTTCGGTGGCGGTGATCTTTTCGCGGCTAAAATCGTTGATATCCAGACTTTCGATGACTGAAGGACCGGAGCCACCGTTTCTCATCGGATACGAATAGATCAGCCCAGGTTCAATACTGTACTCTCCACTAGAGTGGATAGCGACGCTAAAGCAATCGTCGCTTGGCGAGGGATTGACGATGGACCGAACCGTGTCGATTGCCGCGTTAGCTGCGGAAGCCGCAGAAGACAGGCCGCGAGCTTTGATGATGGCGGCTCCACGTTGCTGAACGGTAGGGATAAACGTTTCCGTGTACCAAGCGTCGTCGGTAATCACCTCTGGAACTGGGCTGCCATTAATCGTCGCGTCAAAATAATTAGGATACATTGTAGAAGAGTGGTTGCCCCAAATAGCGAGGTTCTTGACCGCATCGACATCGACTCCGGCTTTGATCGCTAGCTGCGTCTTGGCTCGATTTTCATCGAGACGGGTCATGGCGAACCAGCGATCTTTGGGAATGTCCTGAGCGTTGTTCATGGCGATCAGGCAATTGGTATTGCAAGGATTTCCGACGACGAGGGTTCGTATATCAGAGGCGGCGTTATCCTGAATGGCCTTCCCTTGGCTAGTGAAGATCTTGCCGTTGATGCCGAGCAAATCCTTTCTCTCCATTCCCGCTTTCCGGGGAACGCTTCCCACAAGCAGGGCCCAGCTCGCTTTGCTGAATCCTTCATTGAGATCGGCAGTGGGAACAATACCTTTCAGAAGCGGAAACGCGCAGTCTTGCAATTCCATCACCACGCCTTCTAGAGCTTTCATGCCTGGCTCGATCTCGATGAGGCGGAGAACGACCGGCTGGTCTGGGCCGAACAACTGTCCCGACGCGATGCGGAACAGTAGAGAATATCCGATTTGGCCGGCGGCGCCGGTCACGGCAACATGGATGGGATCTTTCATAAGTTTGTTAGTCTGGTTCTAGCTCAGGGCGCTGGGTTCAAGCGATCAAAAAGGATAAGGCGCCTGGAAAATCCCGGTAGCTTATAGCGAATGGCAAAGCGGTTAATGCTTTTTTAGAGAATATTTTTTAGAGGAAGGTAGGGATAGGGTCCCAACTGGCGGAATACAGAAGATCTGAAGCGGCTGCTTGGGGACAAGCAGCCCTACCATCGGCGATTTGTGATTAATTGAACACTCTCTATGCGGACGCGAATCGAGACGCGAGACGATCGTAGGCATTCAGTATGGAAGCTTCCGTCGTGGCCCAATTGATACATCCATCGGTGATTGATACACCGCGTTTCAAGGATTCCAAGGGAGCTGGAAACTTTTGGTTACCTGCTTCAAGGTTGCTCTCTACCATGGCGCCGATGATCGCTTCGCTTCCGTTTTCGACCTGAGAAATGATAGCGTCGAGAACCTCGGGTTGACGTTCCGGCTGCTTATTACTGTTCCCGTGACTGCAATCGATCATAATGGCCTGCTTCAAACCAGCCTTTTCGAGGTCTTCAACAACCTTGGCCACACTGTTTGCATCGTAGTTTGGTCCGGCGGTGCCGCCGCGCAGTACCACATGGCAATTCTGATTGCCCGCGGTGGTCACTGCGGAAGCTTTACCATCGGTGTTAATGCCCAGGAAGGTTTGAACGCCGCTTGCGGCTTTGATTGCGTTGATAGCTACTTGGCAGGTGCCGTCCATTCCGTTTTTAAAACCGACTGGCATGGATAGTCCGGAGGCCATTTGCCGGTGGGTCTGCGACTCGGTCGTTCGAGCTCCGATAGCGGCCCAGGAAACAAGATCAGCGATGTACTGAGGAGTGATCGGATCTAGGAGTTCCGTGGCGGTAGGGATTCCGAGGTCGATGATGTCTCGAAGAAAATTCCGGGCAACTCGCAGTCCCTTGTCGATATTTTCAGACCCGTCTAGGTCTGGGTCCATGATCAGCCCTTTCCAGCCGAGCGAGGTGCGCGGTTTCTCAAAATAGACCCGCATCACTAGGCAAATGCGGTCGTTCACCCGTTCCTTGAGAGCGGCGAGACGACGACCGTACTCCAAGCCAGAATCTGTATCGTGAATCGAGCAGGGCCCCACCACGAGCAAGAGCCGATGATCGTCACCAAAGATGATTCGGTGAATTTCCTGCCGTGACTGGGAAATGAAATCCGATTGAGAATCCTTTTTAGCAATTTCTTCCACGAGCTCTCGCGGGGCCGGGAGGGCAGCCGTTTGGGTGACATTGATGTCGGAGGTTTTCTTCACGGCCGCGATAGTTGGCGGGCTCAGGCGAATTTCAATGGCGAATTCGCTCTACGGTGGCTGGAGGCGTTCCAGAAAGGAAAAAATAAGGCGGGCAGCCTACCCCTAAGCTGCCCGCCATCTCGTTTTCTTAGTTACCCCAAAATCCCGCTGAGCGGGAAAGTGTTTGTTGTTGACCGCAATTGCTAGGAATTCTCTGGTGTCTGTCAATATTCATTTTCGAATTTGTGCAAATTTCCAATCCGGCGACCTATGACTGAATCCAAGGCTCACATCTATCAGCCAAAAGGAGATTTGATTGTTGAGGGTCCAGATGCCGCCCACTTTCTTCAGGGGCAATTCTCGCAGGATCTTCGCGTTTCGGCTGGGTCCATGGTATATGGCCTTTGGCTCGATGCGAAAGGGAAGATCCAGGCCGATAGTTTCTTGCTAAAGGAAAGCGAAGACCGATTTCGGGCGATCAGCTACTTTTCGCCCACTTCTTTAATGCAGGAAAATCTAGAGAAGCGGATCATCATGGACGAAGTGGAAACGCGGACGAGCGAAAGTCTCGCTACGGGCGTATCGCTTTGGGGAAAGGCGATTGAGATGGGATTGGACTTGTTGAAGATAGACGAGCCAGAGCCAGAAAGAATCTCAATGGGGCCATCGAGGGCCGCTTTTTGGGGACGGCGCAGTGAAGAGCCGAATGTTGAGGTCGTTCTCATGACGGAAAAAAATGAGATTCAGCTTTTGCTGGAAAAGCTTGAGGACAAAAAAATCAGTATCCTGAATACAGAAGATGTAGCAGTTGCGGCGCTTAAAGACCGGAGATTTCAAGTGGGTAAAGATGTTGTAGCTGCAGACTTGCCTCAAGAAACAGGATTGAGCGAAGACGGTGTTTCGCATCAAAAAGGCTGTTACATTGGACAAGAAGTAATGGCTCGGTTGAATTCAATGGGAATTGCTCGAAAGTCGCTTCAATGTGTAACGGTTTCGAATACCCCGAAAGGTGAAGGGCCTTGGGAGCTGATAGACGATGAAGGCCGGAAGGCCGGCGAGCTGAGACGAGTCCTAGGCTACAAGTCTGAATTAATTGGTTCGGCTATGGTTAAGCATTCGTTGGATGGGGCCGTATCGTTCAGTGTAGCTGGCCAAAGCGAAATAAAGGTTTTCAGGTGATTGGAATGCAGCCAATTAATGAATACGAGTGAGGAGATCGAGCAATTGGAGAAGGTCTTTCTATCCCGAGGGGCTAATCCGTCTCAAGCGAAGATAATGGCGAGGCAATTGTCAAAGCGAGCTGATCAATGGGTTGAGGAGCGGGGAATGAGTCGACTCGAGGCGTTGAAGAAATTGATGGAAATAGTCATCGCCGGAAGAGAAGGGGTGGTTCCGAATGATTTCAGCGGGACTTCAGCGGAGCCTGATGCAGGAGGAAAAGATATTTGAAGGAAGACGAACAATTCATTTGACGCTCGTGTATAAGAAGATTCGATTCGAGACGTTTCCATAATGGAACGATTTTAATGTTAATCAATATCAACTAAATATTCCGATCTATATGACAAAGTCTGAACTTATCGCAGAGATTCAAAACAATCTTGGTGACGCCTCGAAGGCGGATGCAGAGAAAGCGTTGAGCGCCGTATTGGCCTCCATCAAGACCGCCGTTAAAAAGGCCGGTAAAACCGTTAAGGTAAGCGACAAAGCGGCTAAGGACGCGGTGGCGGTCCAGCTCGTTGGGTTCGGTACTTTCTCAGTAACGCGCCGCAATGCCCGCACCGGCATCAATCCATTGACGAAGGCTCCTTTGAAGATCAAGGCTAGCAAAGCGATCAAGTTTAAGCCAGGCGCTGGGCTCAAAGAGCAACTCTAGGCCATCAAGGCTAAGCAAATTTCATTCGTCCCGCAGCTTGGCATTCTGGCTGCGGGATTTTCATTCCTAGTCCAGTTGAGTGAAATCGATCGATCAAATAAAGAGAAGTTTTCTGAAGCTATATGGTAGTGATCCAACTGTAGTTTCGGCGGCTCCCGGGCGAGTCGAGTTTATTGGAAATCATACGGACTACAATCTTGGCCCCGTAATTGGAGTGGCTATCGATCGTCGGATTTTCGTAGCGATTCGGAGAATAGAGGAGCGCGTCTTCCGGTTTGCATCGGGCGAAAGCTCGGATTTCTTTACACTCAACGAGTTGAGTTCTCCAGTTGAGGGAGAGAACTCGTGGGTAAATTATCCAATAGGCGTATATAATTGTTTGGTACGAAGAGGGATGGACTCCGAGGGCGGGTTTGAGTTGTTTGTGGATTCGAATTTGCCTACAGGCGCTGGTCTAGCTAGCAGCGCTGCCTTGGAGTTGGCTTCAGGAAAGGCCTTTTGCGAATGCTTTGGACTGGAGGTTCAGTTGGAAGAGTTGGCAGTCGCGTGTAAAGAAGCGGAAAACGAATTCGTTGGGGTGCCTTGCGGTATTCTCGATCAAGGTGTTTCAGCTTTTGGGGAAGAGGGTAGCTTAGTGCATATCGATTGCCGGGATATGCTATTTTCAGTTATTCCGTTAGGGAAAAATCTGAGTATATGGATATTCAATACGCATAAAAAGCATGCTTTAGTAGAGTCATTGTATTCAAAAAGGCATGAAGAATGTTTAGAGGCGGTAAACGGATTAGTTAAGGCAGGTCTTGAAATCAGTTGCCTGGCAGACGTATCTATGGATACATTGGAGGATGCAAAAGGTTCGCTGGACGAGAGGATCGCAAAGCGCGCGAAGCATATAGTTGGAGAGATCTACCGCGTCGAAGAAGTTAAGCGGGCGCTTGTGGAAGGAAACGTGGAGAAAGCCGGCAAGCTCCTTTTCCAGTCGCATGCCAGTTCTAGGGATCTTTTTGAAAACAGCATTCCGGAGCTCGATTTCTTGGTCGATATTTTGCGATCCATGCCCGGAGTGTTGGGCGCCCGTCTGACGGGAGGCGGATTCGGGGGAGCTGTAATGGCGCTGGCGAAACCGGATTTTACGAAAATCTATGCCGAGTCGGTGGCGTCAGCATATCGAGGCCGATTTGGCGAAGAGCCAGAAACGCTGGAATGCCATTCCGCGGATGGAGCCTGTATCCTTGAAAGCTCTAACTAAACAAATCCAAAACTAGTGACAGATAAAGATCTACGGGGTCTTTGAGAAGCATTGCGTAGATCAACGCCCCTGAAGCGAGCATGGGACCAAATGGCACCTCGCGCCCGATTAAACCTCTGTTATCGGATTTGTACTTCTCTTTTTGCGACGGTCGGGCGATCGTTGCCCGGATAAGAGCCCAGAATAGTAGAGCAACGGTTCCGATCACCGCTCCGCCGAACAATGCGAAGGTGGCTCCCTGCCAGCCTAGAAAGGCGCCGATTCCTCCCATGAGCTTAACATCGCCGAAACCCATCGCTTCTTTGCGCAGCACGGTTTCGGCTCCAAGGGCGATCCAGAGTATCATGCCGGATCCAATCATTATGCCAACGGCGGACTCGAACAAGCCTCTCAAGGAGGCCATGGCGTAGATCGGTTCATTTGCTCCGTGAAGCGAAGGGACAATCGCCGACATTACTAGACCGCAGAGCGCCATGCCGATAGAGAATCGATCGGGAATCTCCATATGGTCTAGGTCAATGAAGGTCGCGCAGACTAGCAGAGAAACCAGTACCCATAGACAAGCGGCGGGAGCGTACGGATATTGAATCCAAGATGCGAGAAACAGGCAAGCGGTCAGAAACTCGACGAAGGGGTATCGGAAACTATATGCGGCGCCACAACAACGGGCTTTGCCTCGCAATATGAACCAGCTCAGAATGGGGATATTGTCGAACCACTTTATCGGTTGACCGCAGGCGCAAGTCGATCCCGGAGACACAATCGATTTTTCGGCGGGTATTCGATAGATGCATACATTTAAAAAACTACCGATTAATGCTCCGAAGACGAATACGATAGACGCGATCACGGCCGGAAATTCCTGATCAATGTATTGAAGTTCGCTGAGCATCTAAAATAAGATTGCTTGAGATCGATTACGATTTTGTTGCCAGAGCCAAATTCGCAGCATTCTTCATGGGGCTAGGATCAATTTCACGATCGCTCCAAATCTCTAGCGCTCGGACGCCTTGGTAGACGAGCATAGAAAGTCCATTGGCAACACGTCCTCCTCGTTCGGATACGGATTTCATGAGCTTTGTCGTTCGCGGGTAATAGATCATATCATAGAGCGCTGTTGACGGAGGAAGGCATTCCTCCGGTATCGGTATGGGGTCCCGAGAGTTAAGCCCAAGTGAAGTGGCGTTTATAACCAAGACCTTCTCGGCGAACTTCAATTCGGGATCTTGAGGGCTGAAAGCGCTAAGCGGAATGCCTTTTTCGCGAGCGATTTTCTGTATCGAATTGACTAGGTTTTCGAGTCGATCGGCGCTTCGATTCACTATTGAAAGCGATTGGCAGCCACTTCGAAGCGCTTGAACAGCCGCAGCCCGAGCAGCGCCTCCTGCTCCAAGGATTGCAACGTCGCTGCCTTCGAGGCTAGAGGATAGCCCTTCCTCGATGCCCTTGGAAAGACCGTAACCGTCAGTATTGTAGCCTCGGTATCCCGAAGAGTTCCGTTTCAGCGTATTAACTGCCCCGATTTCAATGGCATTTGGGTCGATGGACTCGATGAGATCGAGGGCGATCTCTTTGTGGGGCACGGTGAGATTTAGGCCAAAGAATCCTTTTTGAAAAAAAAGCGGCAACGCCTCGGGCAGTGCTTCTGGTTCCACTTCAAACCTAAAGTAGCGCCAAGCATCGAATTGGGAATCTTCGGCGGCAAGCTCGGCTAAGGCAGCATTGTGCATTGCCGGGCTGATAGAATGCTGCACAGGAAATCCTAGAACCGCTAGACTCGTCCCCGGATATTTCCAATCGTTTAGGTCGCGAAGCTGGTAGGTAACTTCGGAATCGTATGAGACCATCTTCAAGAAAGAACGGGATCGCCGCCTGCTGGGCGAGCAAATTTATTTGGGTTCGAGCGACGTCGATTAGCTGACCACGTCTTTAGCACCCAAGAGGAAATCTCAAACTTGTTTCTCGTAAGCTTCCTTGAACTCTTTTAGGAAACTCTGGAAAAGGTTCGCCATTGATAAATCTCTATTGTCGGAGTAATGGCGAGAGAGATTTCGGCAAATTCTAGCTAGGGTCTCGTGCGTAGAAGCGGGCGCTAAATGCCCGATACTTGGGGCGAGCGTTGATTCTTCGATACGTTTTAGCATCTGGCCTGCTGTCAAAAATTTGCCCCGCTCAAATGGGTCGATGTAAAAAGGGGCCTGCTCATCGAAACAGCCGATCACGAAATGACCCGGAGCGCTGATGGGTTCTATGGGCGTCCCGAGCCGTTGTCCAATCAGCAAGTAGAGCACGGAAAGAGTGATCGGCAATCCACGCTTGGTTTCCAGGACGCAGTTGATGAAGCTATTATCGGGATCCGTGTAGCGCTCGGCATTTCCTCGAAAGCCCATCTCGTGAAAGAGAACTCTATTGATAACCAGGCATTGCTCGCGAGCGGTGGTTGGTTTGATTTGCAATTCTCTGCAGCGGGTGGCTATCGCGTCGAGTCGTTGGCAAATTTCGCCGACATCCAAGTTGGGATAGGCAACACGGCTTATCATGAGCCAGCCGGATTCCATTTCGTAATTCATCTCTTGAATGAAGGTCCGAAACTCCTGCGCTGGATTGGAGGATTGCAGGTTAGAAAGAATCTTGGCTGCATGCCACCTAAGAATACGATTGGGCCCGTTGATTGCCTCTTGCAACAGGTCTAAGCCTTCTTTGCCCATTTGCCCAAGCGTGTTGAGAAGCTCCTTCCGCACAAAAGGGCTGGGATCGTCCATCAGGCTGAATAGGGCCAATTTTTCGTTTTCCGTCATGGCGGCTGCGGTCATAGGGAACGATGATGAGAAATGCGTCTTTCGCAATAGAGAAGAGGGAGAATTCTTAGAACGGTTTTGAAATCCTCACAAACGTATTCAAGAGCAACCTACTGACTTTGCAGACGGGCAATCGAGCCGAGTTTGGCCGATTGTTGACTGTAAGCGCTAGATTTCGATAGATCGTTGACCCTGGATTCTATGAGAGAAATGTAAAGAATGAGGATTATTTTGGGGAAAACCTAGATGATGACCACTAGGATTGAGGCCTCATCGGTCAGTGAAGCCTATCCTTTAAGGCCCTTGTGCAAGGGAAAAATCGATGCCAAACCATTCTCGAATGACTATAGCAACCTGTGGTACAATAGTAAAATATGAAAATAAAGAATAAGCGTTCAAATAATATTGTTTTCGAGAATTAAGGATCCAGGAGCTTTTCCGATTCAGGGGATTGAGGCGTTTTGCCGGATTTCGAATGGAATCGAAACCAGAACAGCATGGAACCGCTCTATCCACAGAATATTTTGGAAAGAACTTTTCCGCACCTTCGCGAAATGCGAGAGAAAGCGGAAAAGGAGGCCAGGCTGTTTCCTACTCTTGATAAGGCTGATGAGAACCGAGAAGATGTGTTCGAAGTGGGGGAAGAATCGGGCTTGTATTCTGGCGTTCCTTACGAAAGTGGACCAGTAGGAAAAAACTTAAGCACCTTTGCGTGAGAGCTCCTGCACGCGGTGGCTTTCTAAGCCCGCCGCGAGTTTCTCAATCAAGTCAGCTGATCGAAATGGCTTCGTAATAATGCCTTCTACTTGACGTTCCCCGAGGCGTTCCTTGATTTCCTCATCCAAGCAGCCGGACGTCATGAATATCGCCAATCTAGGGGCGAGGCTCTTGATATCCTCGATCATGCGCTCGCCGGGCAAGTCTTGGAGATTCAAATCGAGGATGACTCCATCAAGGTCCGTACCACCGCTTTCAATGATCCTCAAAGCGTCAGCAGCGTTGCTGGCGGTCGTTGATTCGAAGCCAGCTGATTCGAGTATGACCTGGATGAGATCAAGCAGGCTTTGGTCGTCATCGATTATGAGAAGCTTCGTTTTCTTTGAATCGGTCATCAGGATCGATTAACGTTTAGTAACGACGAGACTGAATGCAACGGGAAATCTTGGCGAATTGTCTTGAATGGCCCAATACAAGTTTTTGGCCTGACGATCGGTCCATCAAAATGTCTTTGCCATTCTAGTCCGATAGCAATTGGGTGGGGCCGTGATTTCTTCCCGAATTAAGATCTTGATTGGTTTGGCAATACTCGCGGCAGTCGCGGGGATGATTGTCGTTGGGATCTACTGGGAAAGGATACTGGAATTCGATGTTCAAGCGACGGTTGATTGGGTAGCGAGTTTTGGTCCGGTACCGTTTTTCGCAGCTATGGCTATTTTCCCTTCTCTTTGGGCCCCGGTTTCACCGTTCCTCATTTTGGCCGGAGCGCTCTACGATATGCCCGTGGCATTGCTGGGGAGCGGTCTGGCTCTTTCCACAAATATGGCAATTTCTTGGCTAGTAGCTGGCAAGTGGTTTCGGCCGCCCTTTGAGAGACTGGTTCACCGCTTTGGATACACCGTTCCGGAAATGACGAAAGAGACCATGGTCACCGTGGCAGCTCTGTTGAGAATAACCCCGGGGATGCCTTTCCCTCTTCAGAACTATCTGCTTGGACTTGCTCGAATGCCCTTTGGTTGGTACATGGCGGTTTCGGTGCCTTTGAATCTCAGCATCGCCTTCAGCATCGTTTGGTTTGGCGATGCTCTCCTCAAAGGAAACGCGACGATGATCCTCTTGGCCCTCAGCGTGATTATCGCTTTGAGTTTGGCAGTGCGTCAATTGAGAGCCCGCTTGAAGCGTAAATCGTTGGATCCCAAAATAGGTTGATGAAATCTTTTCTCGATCAGTTTGAGGACGATGAAGCGTATTCAGTAACCGAGTACACGCGGCGCATAAAGAGACTCTTGGAGGGCTCGATCGGCCCGGGTTGGATCCGCGGCGAAATTTCCAATTTCAGGAAGCAGGCGAGTGGGCATCTGTATTTTTCTTTGAAAGACGAGAATGCCCAGCTGCCAGTTGTCATGTTTCGGGGCAACGCATCGAGCCTGGATTTCGAGATAGGCGACGGGATGGAATTGCTCATCTACGGCGAGCTGAGCGTTTACGAACCGCATGGCAGGTATCAGCTGATTGCCAGGGCTGCCATCGAATCCGGTCAAGGGCGATTGCACCGGGAGTTTGAAAGACTTAAAAAGAAACTGTTAGCGGAAGGGCTTTTTGACAAAGACCGAAAGCGACCGCTCCCAGAGTTTCCTCGGCATGTAGGATTTATCACATCGCCGAGCGGGGCAGCCGTTCAGGATTTCATTCGGATTTTGAAGAGGCGGGGATGGTCTGGCCGGCTCACGGTTTTTCCCGCGAAAGTACAAGGGGTCGACGCTGCCCAGTCGTTGATTCGTTCCCTAAGGACAGCAGCGAAATTGCCCGGTCTGGACCTGCTGGTTGTGGGTCGAGGCGGTGGCAGCCTAGAAGATCTTTGGTGCTTTAATGACGAGAGCTTGGCTCGCTCCTTGTCGGAATCGCCTGTGCCCACCATATCTGCTGTGGGTCACGAAATCGATTTTGCATTGAGTGATTTTGTAGCGGATGTCCGAGCGGAAACCCCTTCGGGTGCTGCTGAACTGATAAGCAGCTCGTATTTGGAATTCCTAGACCAGCTAGAATCTGTCCGAGAACGTATTGTCGAGGCCTTGGAATCCCGCATAGAAGATGCGAGAAGATCCCTAGAGGAGTTCGCTGCTCGTTTGCGGGCAGTAGCCCCACAACGAAGCATCGAAACTGCCAAGTTGAAATTGGACGAGCTGGATAGCCGTTTTCAGGCAGCAACGAGAGGATCTATGGGGCAATTCAGGGAAAAAGCGGCAGGCGCAAAGTCAGACTTTTTGAGGACGCGTCCCGATAAAAAGGCGGTTCAAAGTAGGCAGGTTTTGGCTAGTTTAGAAAATAGATTCACTCGTTCTGCGGAACGTCGATTGTCCAGAATGCGTAATCGATTCCAGGAACTGACTCTTGGATTCCAGTCTTTGAACCCGGATACCACATTGAATCGTGGATACGCTATTCTCGCTGACGAGAAAGGCGCGATTTTGAGATCTGTCAGCCAGTTGAAACAGGCTGAACGCGTGCAAGCGACGATGAAAGACGGCGAAGCTTGGCTCAAAAGCGAGTGAGGATCCGGCGTTCTTGGCTCGGACCGTAGCGCCCTCTATTTCTGCCTATGAATCGCGTGACAACTCTGTCAGCACTCGAGAAGCTAGCGGAACATTAGCAACTTTCACGATAAGTTGCTTTGTTTCGCGGCTGTTGGCCAATGAGGGGTAGACATAGTCCACGCTGATTCCTGCATTTATCAGTGAGCGGGTCATCTGGGTCAATCGCCCTTTCTCGCGGTTAACCTGGAGAGCGATAACGGGCTCAGTCTTAACAGAAAAACCGTTTTCTTCGAGGAGAGATTTTGCGTCTTGGCTACGATCAGCCACAAAACGGAATCCGTCGGAAGATCTAGCCGCATCGGATGCTTTGATTTGAATTCCAGTCCTTGAGAGCAGGGTGGAGGCATCTGCGCTTTGGCTAGATTCGTGGTCTGGGATGACAGAAAGTTGAGTTTCGATGGAGTGTATCATCATTAAAGAGGTCCGCGCCCGGAGCATTGTTCTCGGGTCGTGTTCACATCGTTTAGAGTAGACCAGGTTGGGTCTCTTGGTCCGATCTGAACTAAATTAGTCTAGCCTTCCCCGTCTAATGTTCCCCGAGTTTTGAAAATACCGAGTGACGCGATCATGGGCAATCTGCCGCTTCAGCTTGGGTATCGCGAAAAGGAAAGAATCGGACTCCAACTCTGCATTCCTATCATTCGTTATTACTTTTAGAGGAGGGTTGTACTTAAAAACATGGATGGGCTTTGGGGACGTTTTCATGGGGAAAGAAGAAAGGGGTTTTGCTACTTCGCATTCTGCTTATTGGGATATGAATAAGCGCTTTTAAGCGTCGTAGTGAAAATTGATCGAAATTTCGCGCAAGAAGTTGGTTGGTCGATTTTGAAAAAGTAGGATCCTTTTCCGAATCAGTTGCGTATGATCTAGTTGTTATGCTCTCCAGGCCAATGAATTTCTGTACGATTTTCCTGATCGTTTCATTTTCACTAATTTTTTTAGGGTGTAATTCCAACCAGTCGTCTTCCCGGTACCCGACAACGGTCACTGGCATGGCTAAAGAGCTAGAAAGCGGAACCATTGTCGACGTTCGGGAAGTGATAATAGATGGAAGAAGCAGCGTTGTCGGAACGGCGACAGGAACCTTGTCTGGGGCAGTTGCTGGCAGCCAGATTGGCGGCAGTCTGGGCGATCCGAGCACGGGGGCCGCCACTGGAGCGGCTGGGGGAGCCATTGCCGGAGCGGTAATCGGCCCTAAAGTGGAAAAGGCGTTAACGTCCAAGCGGGCGCAAGAGCTGACCGTTCGAATGGATGCGGGGGGTCTGATAGTCGTCACTCAAGAGTTGAGGAAACCGTGGTTCAATATTGGAGATCCTGTAAAAGTGGATACGAGCTTGAGTGGAGCGGGCAGAGTTTATCATGCGGACGAGGATCCGTATATCGATCCTGATACGGGCGCTTACTTGCCAGAAGGATTCGAGATTCCAGAGGAATGAAACATGGGTTGGTCGATCAGATATTGAATCCAATCAATGGGGATCGGCGAATCAGAGAGCAGAACTGAAAACGAAACATGAATAAATCAGTCCGAATAATAATTCTCGTTCCCCTAACGATACTAGCAGCGCTGCTTTACGGCTGCGCCTCGGGCGGCTACGAAACGGTGCCGCGGTCATCAGCCGGCACGACGCAGACGCTTGATTTGGGGACAGTGGTTGCCGCTAGAAATGTAATGATTGATGGCGAGAGTTCTCAATTGGGACTTTATGGTGGAGGAATTATGGGCAGTGCGGTAGGCTCGACAATTGGAAGTGGTGACGGCACAATACTGGCGAGGGCTGGTGGCGCTGTTGCGGGAGCGATCGTTGGTCAGCAAGTGGAGAAATCGCTTACCAAGAAATTGGCTCAGGAAATCACTATAGAAATGGACGATGGTAGCGCAGTTGTCGTGGTCCAGGAAATGAAGGAACCGCCTTTCAATACAGGAGATCGAGTTAGCGTGCTGCAATCGCGAGGCGGCAATGCCCGAGTGCGACACGAAGATTACACGATTTCGCAATATTAAAGGCAGAGGCTTCAAGAATTTTGTTGGGGGGATAATAAAAGGGGGAGACGAGATTCGTCTCTCCCTTTTTACGT
>NZNM01000013.1 GCA_002694885.1 Opitutaceae bacterium
TCGCTTGCCTGCGAAGAAATTGGTCGCGTCCACCCGGCTTGGCCATTTGCCGGTCATGATGCTGTAGCGGGTAGGGCTACAAACCGGGTTGGCCGCGTAGCCATCAGTAAAACGCATGCCATCCGCTGCGAGCTGGTCGATGTTTGGCGTCTCGTAGAAGGTGTCCGGATTATTTGCCCCGATGTCCATGTAGCCGAGATCGTCGACTAGGATAAAGAGGATGTTCGGCGATTGGGCAGTCGAACTAGCGGCCAAAAGGATAACGAGTGCGGGCAAAAAGTAACGCGACATAGGCCAAGCTAAGGAAACGGCTACGCTCTCGTCCAGTACGATCTCTCGCCAGGTGGCTATGCAGAACATTCATTCGCTTTGACTCGATTTCTTTATTCAAGCAATCTGCTCTAGATGAAACTTCGACCCTATTTGCTCGGCTCAATTGTCGCTTTTGCGGTTGTTGCCTCCGGACACTCTGCGACCGCCAGCGAGATCCTAGTAGATCTGGCTGGGAACTTGGTTGACCCATTGGCCATTAGCAATGAGAACGCGGTTGTCTTGGTCTTTACCGCTGTCGATTGCCCCATTTCCAATCGCTATATTCCGGCTATAAATCGATTGTTCAAAGAATACGCTTCTAAAAACACCTCGTTCTGGATGGTGTATCCAGGTTCATACTTCGACACAAAGGAAGTCGAATCTCATCTAGAGGAATACCGGATCAAAGCTCCCGCCATAATCGACCGAAGCGGTTACCTCGTCAAAAAGACCGGAGCAACCGTCACACCTGAGGTAGCGGTCTATCCGGCAGGCATCGGGCAGCCTGAAGATGGCAATTGGATCTATCGAGGACGTATCGACGATCGTTATACCGATTTCGGAAAGTGGCGAGCCAATCCCACCCGCGAGGATTTGAAGGAGGTTCTCCAGTCACTGGTCGATGGCCAAACCCCAGAACGTCGAGAAACCCGATCTATCGGCTGCTACATCGCCGAGTAAAGGATCTAATGAGCCCATTCGGGGCTTCAGGTAGCGGGCGATCTCACTCCTCCACTAAAGCTACGGCAGCTCAAGCCGAGCGCCCACAATCGATGCCAACAGAAGCGCAGTTACGATTGTGACTGACAAGAGCTTCTTTAGATGGGCATCGAGAGATGGCATTAAACCCTCTCCAAGTCCATGGGATCGCGGGCGGTCCGCCCTCTTAATGCAATGCAGGCGAGCCGCCTGCGATCCAAACGAAGCGAATCCTCTCACGCGAACAATCGCTCCACGGCCTCCGCCTTAACGAGTTCGCGCGGCTGATTGAGGTGATTGTGAACGATAGTCTGAGGATCGATTCCCATGGCGTGATACACCGTCGCTAGAATCTCGGTCGGGTGCACGGGATCCTCGGTGGGAGCCGAGCCGGTCTTGTCTGATTTGCCATGCACATAGCCGCGTTTGATGCCTGCCCCACCGATAACGCTGGTGTAGCAATAGGGCCAGTGGTCGCGACCGTCCGCGCTGTTGGAGTTACCCGACGTGGAAACCCCTTTTTCTGGGCTGCGACCAAACTCGCCTATGGCCACCACTAGGGTTTCATCCAGCATGCCCCGATCATCCAAATCCTCGAACAAAGCACTGAGCCCTTGGTCCAGCATGGGGCCTGATTGGTCCTTCATTCGCTTGCTCAAACCCACGTGATGATCCCAGCTGTGGTTATCGGAATTCGCCACCTTGGGCCAAACGACTTCCACAACTCGCGTACCCGCTTCAACAAGACGACGCGCTAGCAGGCAGCTTTGTCCAAAGGTATTGCGTCCATATCGATCTCGTAGCTTCTCGTTTTCGCTTTCGATGGCGAATGCTTCCCGAGCTCTTCCGCTTACCAGAAGGTTGAGAGCCTGGTCATAGAACTCGTCGATATTGTACTCTTCAACCGCCTTGTCTATGGTCGGCATCTGGGCATTGATCGATTCACGTAAACTCGCTCGACGTCGTAGTCGAACTGAGAATACATCCGGCCGGAGCTGCAAATCGTCCACCCTGATATTGTCCAGCTTGGACATATTCATGTCGTCCCCTTCCGGGAAGAGGTAATAAGGGTCGTAGGCCTTGCCCAGAAATCCTGCGGTTCCGCCTTTATTGACCACATTGGACTCCTGCAACGGTCGTGGCAGCATTACGAACGGGAGCATGGGCTCTTCGGTCGGCCTTAGCCGTGTGATATTGGAACCGAAGTTGGGGAAGTCTTTGGGATTCGGCGGCTCCAATTGGCCAGACGGGCTCACTTTGTCCGTCGTGTAACCGGTCATGATTTGGTAGATCGCGGCTGTGTGATTAAATAGCCCGTTTGGCGTATAGCTCATCGAACGTATGGTCGTGAACTTGTCGTTGATCTTCGCCAGGCGGGGAATGATATCCGTGAAATTAACGCCAGGAATCTTGGTGGGGATATTCTTGAATTCCGAGCGCACATTGTCGGGTACCGAATTGCGTTCCTTTGGATCCCACAAATCGAGGTGGCTCGGGCCGCCTTGAAGGTATACCATAATCACCGACTTCGCTTGGCCCCAGCCTGCCCTGTGGGCGAGTTGGCTGCTTTCCGAAGCAGACTGGGCCCGTAGAATGTTGTTGAGCGACATTCCCAGCATTCCTGCTCCCCCCACGCGGAGGAAATCGCGGCGGCTCTGAGACAAGTGGAAATCGCAAAGATCTTTTCCTTTTGGTCCGGGTATTCTGAACATGGTTACAATTGGGTCGGGATTCTAATGATTGAAAATAAAGGCTGCGTTGTTGATCAGGGCCCAGGTCAAGTCCTGAGCGGCCGTTAATCGACGATTGGCGGCTTGCTCGACGGAGTATTGGGCGTCACTGCGGAGCTGAGCTAGTGATGAGTCAATAGGCACTTGCTGCTCAGCTTTGGCTAAGGAGGCTTTCAATGCCTCCATTTTGGGATCAGCCGGCAAGGGCCGTTTAGCCGTGATCCAGGCAAAGCGCTTTTGGAGATACTCTGGCTGCTGCAATTTCACCCAGCCCAACACAGTCGACGCATCTGTTGAACTCCGATCAACCTCCGGCTTGGTCAGAATAGAAGCAATGGATTCCGGCAACCCTCTCTCTAATGGATTCTCTGAATCCGTCGTGTAGATACGAAACTTGCCCAACGGGAACTCGTTATCCGAATAGCGACAGGTGATAGTGACTACAAGCGCGCTCTCCTCTTGCTCAACATTTAAGGGCTTCTCCAAAGCGAACCGAGCCCAATGCGTTTCTCGACCTCGATCGCCGATAGACCAGCCTTTGTCATCGCGATCTTTGTCTTTGTTGATTGCCTTCAAAACATCGTAACCCGGTTCAGTAAAATCCGCGTCAGCATCCGCTAACTTGAGATCTTTGGCTTTCTTAGAAGAGGCTCCAGAACGGAAACCCACTTCAAATTCGGTTATCACAAATTTGCCGCTTTCATGCAGCCCTGGCCCGAACCCAGGTAGAGATTCATCGGTTAATGCCTCCAACATCACGCCAGTAACGTTTCCCGAGTCGAGAGGGATCTCCACGGTATAGACGGCGTTCACTTGCCCATCACCGGAAGCAAGCACGGAACCATCTTGCTGAATCGACACTGCCAATCGATCTCGCTCGGTCTCCGCCTTTTCTGGTTTTCGGAGGGTCCAGAGCGTATTGAATCGTTTAGGTTCCAAGAATTCGATGGTCCGATCCGTTAGGGCAGGAAGCCTACCATCCTCGAACGCGCACAGTTCCGACTCTGCTAAGGCGATCCGCTCTGACCGCTCTTCCTGAGCTGCTTTTCGCGCTCGGAAATACTCGGGCTCGTAGGCTTCGATAGCCCGCTCAGCTTGAGCTATGGCCGCCAGTCGCTCCCCTTCCAGATCTGCCTTGCGATAAACCCAGTCGCTCTCCGCTTGGGCCAGCCGATTCAGCAAGGCCTGGTGGTCACTCTCGATTTGGCTCCAATTATCCAATACAAGATTGGTCTCTCGGTCTGATGGCAAACGATTCAAAACGCGCAGGTAGAGCTTTTCAATCAAAGCCTGGTCATCGCTGACCGACCGGGCAAGTTCAGCAATCCGATTCTTGGGATCGCCAATAGCTTCCGCTACCGAGGGGCCACTAAGTAGAGACATCACAGCCCCTAACTGGACATCATTCTGGCGATCGCACTCGCAGGCAGACTCTCGCGAGGGTCGGCCAAGGTTGGCTAGAAAACCGCTATCCGTATCCAGCGCGACATCCGCGAGCTCGGCCGCTCGCATCCCAGGCCTTGCTCCAGGAATATTTGGAATCGAACCGGTAACCGCGTGAACGGCGTCGTACAGCGCTTCGGCTGGCAATCGACGCGCCTTGGCATGAGAGTAATTGATGGCGTCATCTTCATTGAATGGATTCGTTTCAATGGAGAGCTGATAGGTTCGGGAATTGCAGATCTCCCGCATCAAAGCCTGAACATCGAAGTCGGAATCAATGAAGGTTTTGGTTAGGTACTCCATCAGCTCCGGATTCGTCGGGGGATTTCCTGCCCGTATATCATCGATAGGCTCAATCAAGCCAGTTCCCGTAAGGTATCCCCAAATACGATTGGCGTAGCTCTTGGCGAAAAACTGGTTATCTTCCGCCGTTAGCCATGCAGCCAATTGCTCGCGACGTGAAGGATTCTCGTCACCGCCGATCGGCGCATTCGCGATCACCGGATAAGGAAATTCTGGATCGGCTACTTTGCCAGTGACAATATTCACGATGTCTCCCTCGAGCTTGTCCTCGATAATCTCGAAAAGCGGCTGGGCATTCTCCACCGCGCTACCTCCAATGTTTTCCTTGGGAGCATTCTTTTTGTCTCGACTGAGATCGATCTGAGAGAAGTAAGCGGCAGTCTGATAATAGTTATCCACGTTCCAACGCTCGAAAGGATGGTCATGGCACTTGTTGCAATTGAAACGCGTTCCCAAGAACAGGTGGGTCGTATTTTCCACCAGTTCTACGGGCGTACGCAGAATCTTGTAGTAGGATGCCGCCGGGTTTTCCTTGTTCGAGCCTTTGGCCGTCAGGATATCGTATACAAATTCATCATACGGTTTATTGCTAGCCACTTGGGCCCGAATCCAGTCTCGAAACAAGGATGCTCCCTCTTTTCCTAGGAACTTAGAGTTTACCTGCAGCAAGTCCGCCCACTTATTGCTCCAGTTTTCGATGAACTCTTTGGATCCGATTAATGCGTCGATCTTGGCAGATCGCTTTGCTTGGGTTGGTCTTGGATCTTGGACGAAATCTGTGACTTGCTCCGGCGTTGGCGGAAGTCCCGTCAAATCGAGATGGATACGGCGAACAAATTCGGTATCCGTCGTCAAACGAGATGGACGAATCTTCATTCGTTCCCACTTCGCGGCCACCAGCACGTCAATTTCATTCCACTTTTCCGGCTCCTCCCATTCAAAACCGGTACGATCGCCCATCACTGTTAGCGTTGTGGCGGCATAGGCCCCTTCATAGCGCGCCAAGATGGGAGCCTCGCCCCGGCGGACAGTGCTGAGCAAGCCGAAGTCATCGGCCATTGCCACTTCCGTATTGCCGCTCTCTACGATCGACTCCCCAGTCACATCCCGCTCGGATCCATCCGGATAGTGAGCGATCACTCGGATCTGCTGGTTGCCTCCGATCTCTTGGATCACCGGATTCTGAGGCTCGATTTCGATGCGACTCGCTTTTTCGGATTTCGTATCGAAGGTCGCTCCATCGGATATCCATTGACGAATGACTTCGTAAAAATCGGAGCCAACGTCCGTTACCGCGGTACCTTCATGGGGCACTCCTCCCGTCGCTTTCAATAGCATGAGAGAGTCGTCCGGCGAGGAGAAATTCACGCGTCGGGCCGCGTGGTCATCGCTAAAAGCTCTGACGTCGTGAACCATGTCGTAGCCGCGTAGACTCAACTTGAATCCCGCCTTACCATCCTGAGCTCCGTGACAGGCTCCCGCGTTGCAGCCAAGACGAGTCAAGATCGGATTCACATCCTTGATGAAATCAGGATGGTAGGTCGAATCCAATTCCCCAACCATAACAGAGGCAGTCGCTCTCTTGCCCCCGAGCTCGGCTGTCAAAGTAGCTCGACCTTCCGAAGCGGGTCGAATCATGCCTCTCTTGTCGAGCTCAGCGACCGGCTGGCTAAGCTTCCAATTCACTAAGCGCGTCAGGTCCAATGTTTCGCCCGTATTCAATTTTCCCATCACGAGCAATTGGCTGTAGGCCTGAGGGGAATCCAACGGGATCGACTTTGGAGTGATCTCTAGAGAAACCACTCGCGCGCCTTCGGGCAGCTGCTCCTTCAAATCAAAAGACACCCCCTTTTTATGGCTAATCGGATTCACGGGCTTTGTTGGCTCCGACAAGGCTAGCGATTCTGAATCGGAAATTTCAATGGGGATGATCTCACGAATTCGTTCGCCACTCGTTGCATCCACAAATTGTATACGTCCGTCTGACGTACCGGCAACGATCGTCTTGCCATCCGGGGAGTAGGCTACCGAGAAGACCGGGGAATCCAAGTCCAGCGAGTGCAATAGCTTGGCCCCTTCAGTTTGGAATTCTTCAATTACTGGATCGATATTCTTGCTCCCATCTGGATTTCGCCGAGCGGTTTCGAATCGCTTCTTCAGATCCTCTGTAATCGTGGCATCGTACTCGGATCGGTATAGATTGATTTGCCCCAGTCCGTTGAAACTGGATACTGCCGCGAAAGTCTTCCCGTCTGGAGCAAAGGCCGCTCTCCAAATACGGCCCTTCATCGATGGATACTTTCGAATCAGATTGGCATTGTCCCCGATCTTGCGATCCGTTTCCCGATACATGCGATAAATCTGAGGTACGCCGTCAGCGCCCCCTACAAGAATGTGATCTTGGAGCGGATGTCTATCGATCGCGTTAAGCCCCCCTTTCAAGGCGCCTGGCGTAATGGAAGTAATGTTGTCGATGAAACGCTCAGTCTTCACTTCAGTCAGCTTGGCGCTCATATCCCTGCCCACTGAAACCAGGTAGTCTCCTTGAATCGACCAAGTCGTATCTAATACCCAGTCATTGTGACCACCCATGAAAAGGGCTTGCTCACCGGTCTCCGCATCGATGGCTCGCGCCGTATTGTCAGGAAGACCATAGGAAACGAATTTTCCATCGGGCGACCAGCTGGCTCCATAAGCGGTGTCATAGCCCACCGGTTTGGAAAGAATGAGTTTTCGTTCCTCGACATCCCAAATCTGAATCTCGCCCATGCGGCCTGGCAGACCGCCCGCCACAACGAGCCTCTTGCCATCGGGTGAGAATCGAGCGCTCTCGATCCGCTCTGATAATCCAATCAATCGAGCCTCCAAGCCCGATCCATCTGCCCGGTGTAGCAGAACTTCGTGAAAGCCCGCCACCGCTAACAGCTTACCATCAGGAGAAAAATCGAGCGATGTCAGGACTGGGGGGACGGCATATTGAGGGGGATTGTCTTGGTCATAGCGCTGACGAGCATTATCAGGTGTGTCGTCTAGAGCGCCTTGGTCGATCCAGGCCGTCACCAGAGCAACCTCGTATGGCGTCAGCGGCTCATCGTCCTCTGGCATTTCGGGCCGATCGTCTCCCGGCTGCACCGTTACCATGTCGAGTAAATAGCTTTCAGTTGGCTCATAAGCCACCACCACGGCCTCTCCTCCTTCGCCGCCCTGGATAAGCTGGGCAACATCCGTCATAATATACTGGCCCTTGGACCGAGCCGGCTGATGGCAACCATGGCACTTGGCCTGGAATATCGGCCTCACGTGCTCATAGTAGCTGATCGTCTCGGGCAGGCCATCCTCCGCCCTAGCAAAGCTCACTAAGAAGAGAATGCCGAGAGCATTGAGACACAGTGGGAGTAAACGGAGGTAGGGACGACGCCTCATAACAAATCAGACGGTTTCACAAGGAAGAAGAGCGATTTGCTATAATCTACCCGCATCGCTAAGCAAAACAAGCTCATATCCCATTCCGGGCCCTAGGATCGCAGGCGGCTCGCCCGCATTGGCCTCATTTAATGCAGGCGAGCCGCCCGCGATCCAAAAAACCTTCTCGCCACAATAGGTTCATAATCAAAAGATTCTACCCCTATGGAACTGAGATCATTACGAGGAACCGGAGCGAAAGTATCGCCAATCTGCCTGGGGACGATGACCTTTGGCCAACAGGTCGATGAAGCGGAAGCTGACCGTATACTGGGTGTCTCAATGGATGCCGGCGTGAATTTCATCGATACTGCCGATGTCTACGTCAACGGAGTTTCGGAGACAATAACTGGCAACATCCTCAAGGGGAAACGCGAGCGGATCGTCCTGGCCAGCAAGGTCGGGAGTCCCAGTGAAGACGAAAACCCGCGGACTAGCGGCCTCCACAAATGGCATATTATCAAAGGGGTGGAGGAGAGCCTCAAGCGACTACAGACCGATTGCCTAGACATCCTCTACCTTCATAGGCCGGACCGGAACACGCCCATCGACGAGACGCTAGACGCCTGTGATCAACTCGTTCGTGAGGGCAAGGTCCATTATCTAGCCAGCTCCAATCACTCTTCCTGGAAAATGATGGAGCTGTCACTGAAGAGCGAACATAAGGGATACTCTGCCCCCTGCGTGGCCCAACTTCCTTACAATCTCATCACACGTGGCATCGAGGATGAGTGTCTAGAATATTGCCAAGTTCACGATGTAGGCCTGGTCGTCTACAACGCCTTGGCTGGCGGATTGCTCACTGGAAAGCACCAAATCGACAAGCCCGTTGAAGGCTCCCGCTTCGACTACTCGAAAATGTATTTCGACCGCTACTTTAGCCAATCGAACTTCGAAGCGGTCGACGCTCTCCAATCGATAGCCGAAGAGGCAGGCTTGAGCCTGATCGAGCTTTCTTTGCAGTGGTTGATGTCCCAGCCCCTCGTAGACTCGATTCTCTTAGGAGCTAGCAAGGCCACTCAGATGGAGCAAAGCTTAGCTGCTTTGAATGGCGCTCTCAGCCCCGACACAATCGATGCCTGCGACCGAGTCTGGCAGCGCATCCGAGGGGATTTTTTCCGATACTACCGGTGAGGATAGGGCTCTAGGTAGCGTCTGATCTCCGAGCAGACATCATGATAGCCGCTCAGCTTGCACGGCCGAAGCAATGCGCAGGCGTGAGAATGGCCGCCACCCAATTAACCCTACTTCACCCCTCCTGTATCTTCCAGAGATGGTGGCGGGTGCGTAGATAGATCGTATTATCGACGATTGCCGGTGTGGCCAAAGTCTCCTCTTCCATCGGAATTTCAGAAATGATTTCGCAGCCATCATCTCGGACGCGAATGACGTAGCACAAACCCTCTTCGCTAACGATGTAGAGCAGGTTACCCACTTGCACTGGCGATGCAGAAAACTTGCCTCTTAAGGGTTCCATCCACAGCCGCTCCCCAGTTTCCGAACTCAAGCTCTGCAAGCGACCATCGTCTTCCAAAGTGATGATGTTACCGTCTACATAATTTGGTGACGGCGTTTTAGGCATACTCCTGTGGTTCATCCAGAGGACATGAGTATCCGTTAAATCGCCGGTAGCTCCATCCACTTTGATGGCGAGGAAGCTGGCTCGAGAGAAGCTCGTGCTCATGTAAATGACATCGTCAACGAATATGGGTCGGGGTGACATGGAAAATCCCATACGGTAACGAACCTTCCATATCTCCTTGCCGTCTTCCGGACGATAGGCGCCTACCATCCCGCTGCCCGGGCTAATGATTTCCTTACGCCCGTGATTATCGATTAGCAGCGGCGTTCCGTGTGAGAAATTGTTTTGCACCTGGTGACTGCGAGTCGTACGCCAAGCAATCTCGCCCGTTTTCTTGTACAAGGCGGTTACGACCGGTTCCTCGACGCTATCCGTGGTAAATACCAATTTGTCATCCACGATAATTGGCGTACCGCCGGCACCGTTCTTAGCCGTATAGGAAATCTTCTGTTTCCAGAGGGTTTCGCCAGTATCGAAATCGAGAGCCACCGTTCCCATGTGCCCAAAGTGAGCGTAGATCACGCCATCCTCGATCGCGGGAGTCGGACTAGCCAAACTGTTCTTGGGATGGCGATCCTCGCCTTCTTCCTTAGTCGCCTTCAACACCGTCTTGATCCAAAGGATTTCACCCGTCTCCGCATCTACTTGGAGGACCTTCAAATCATGCATTCCATCCACCAGTTCCTCCTTCGCCGTGGTCAAGATGATCTTACCGTCAATCAAAAGCGGAGACGACCAACCTCTATGGGGAATCTCCTTTTTCCATACGATGTTTTTCTCCGTAGACCAAAAGGTTGGGACGTTCTTGGCTGTAGAGATCCCCTGCTCAGTATGACCCCGGAATTTCGGCCAATCGTCCACTGACCCAATGACAAAGGAGTTTAGGCCCACGAGGACTACACTCCATGCAAGACAAATTCTAAATGACTGTTTCATATGCGATTCCTCGTTCTACTTTAAATTTAGACCAATTAGCTGAACTACGGTTTTGAACCACGAAAAACACTAAAGATCACGAAAGGAGCCTCGCTCCTTAGAGTTTCGCAGATTTCGTCCCTTTCGTGGTAAAAACAGATCATATTTTATTCACTTCACCGTAAACAGGAGCCTTCCAGTCCGGAGGCAGTCGCCCTTGCGGACGCACTCCGTAAGCCGTATCCGGAATCGGATGATCTTCGGGTTTCAACAGCGGCAGATCGTCCGGCAGGTGCTTGATCTTGAAATCCTTGTATTCGATAGTCATGGCAGGTCCAGTATGTACTTGGACAGCCAATACGCCTTCCAAAGCTCTTCCTTTGGCATCGAAATCGATCAGATCAGCGGTTTTATGCCCATCGATCCAGTGCTGGTGGTGATTCCCTCGTACTAGTACCCGATAGTCATGCCATTCTTCCGGGGCGAACTCTTTCACCGGCATCATCTCCAACACCCACGGTTGACCATCGCCATCGATGATGACCCTTTCCCCTGTATGGGAAAGGATGCGGCGCCCCTTCTCTTCGTACAGCATTCCATTGTACTTGGGGATTTTGGCTACAACGTCGCATTGGTACCCCGTCACCACATCCAATCCTAGATCAGGTCGCGACTGGCCGCGATACTGGATACCGCTATTGCCCCCCTTGCTTACACGCACTTTCACCCGCAATTCGAAATTGCGAATAGTGGAGCCATTCCAAGTCGCGAATCGGTTCATCTTCAGCGAGCCATCCGCCCGACCCGTCAACACACCATTTTCGAGGGACCAGTACTTCTTATCCCCAGACCAATTTCGATTAAAATTCCCCTCTAGCAGATCGACAAATCCGTCACGCCCAGGCTTGACAGTGACCGCAGCCGAAGCCTCTGGGTGAGGCAATGTTGAATACGTGAACGTTCTGTTTGGCTTGGGCAATGGGCCTCCATACTCCGCTACCCGTCCATCCGTCCGCTGCCGCAACTCCTTCATCGTTGCCGCATACTCAGGGTTGTCAGCCAGATTCACCAGCTCGTCTGGATCGTTCTTGAGATCGTGAAGGAATTCGCGACCCCCGTGATCGAAATAGCGAACGTACTTGAAGCGTTCGTTGCGGACACCCTCGAAGGATGGAATGCGTTGCCTGACCGCGAAATGCTCATGGAAGGTCTCCGTTCGCCAATCCTTTGGTTTCGGGCCTTCGACTATAGGCTTCAGGCTATGGCCTTGATAACGCTCGGGAATATCCGCCCCGGCCCAATCAAGAAACGTAGAGGGCAAGTCCAGGTTAAGAGCCATGGCATCGGTCTCCTGGCCCTTTCTATACTTATCGACGCGAGGATCGTAAATTATTAACGGCACCCGTATCGACTCCTCGTAATGGGACCATTTTCCTGCGAATCCCCGATTTCCCATATGGAAGCCGTTGTCAGCGGAGTAGACGATGATCGTATTATCGGCAAGCCCCTCCTCTTCAAGGGCCTCTAGGAAACGTCCGATCGCCCCGTCGATACCGCTAACCATGCGGTAGTAGGCCCGCATGTTGGTCTGGTACTTGTCATCGGTGTTCCAACGCCAAAAAAAGCGCTCTCGGGCGATGGTCGTTTGCAGGAAGTTAGGTTGATTCTCGAAAATCTCGGGAGCTCCTAGACGCGGCGGGTCAAACACGACGTCTTCGTACATCCCATCAACGGCTCGGGGCCAGGGAAAGTGGCCGATACCTGGACGACGATCGCTGTCTTCCGCATGACAAGCGTTGAACCACATATTGAGAGCGAAGGGCTTGCCCTCAGGCTGATTGCGGATGAACTCGATGCCCTTATCGACGATCAGCTCGGTTTCGTGACGCAGTGAACCGTCAGGCATCTCTTTGTAGAAGGGATTGCGAAAAATGTGCTCAAACTCGTCGAAGTGGTCTTCCCGGCGATACCCATCCGGCATCTTGGCGTGCCACTTACCAAAGTAGCCAGTCCGATAACCGCTTGCCCTGAGAATATCCGAGTACAGCGTATCCACCGCATCAGCGCGGGCCAGATCCGGATTTCCAGGGGTGCCATAGCTACGGCCAACCAGACCGGTCAGAATTGTCGTCCGGCTCACCCAGCAAATCGCCTGACTGACGAATGCATTTCGGAAAAGCGTTCCCTCGTCGGCTAGCCTATCGAGATTGGGCGTTTGCACGATGGTATTACCATATGCGCCTACGGTCGAAGTCGTTTGATCGTCCGCGAAGAAAAAGACGATGTTCGGCTTATCAGCCGCATGAGCCGTGATCGCTGAGGTGGCTAGAGCCAGGAAGGCAAAGAATTGTTTCATAATTGCGGGTGAAATGATTAAATTATATCAGTTGGCTAAACAGTTCCTTTGTAGAAGCGGGGCTGGAATGAGAGGCAAACAATATTGCTTAATGGAGATACGACTCTACGTAGCGATTTGCCGCCCAATGCATCAAGGCAATTCAGCGAGGCTAGAGGCAATAGCCAAAATCGCCATAAGTCGCTAACATTGGAATCGTTCAAACTTGTTGTTTACTCTCTCAATACTTCGCCGATTCCGGGGAATCTGTTAGAAACGATTGAATCGTTTCCCTAGCGAACTTCGCCGCCTCACTCGAATCGTGGGGCTCTCCTGCATCCAACTTGCCCGCGTATTCAAAATGATACTCGAACTGGCTCCGCCCATCTACATTCGACTTTAGAGAAAATCTATCGCGCCGCGAATAGACTTCCTTCCAAGCATCGCGAACTTCTCTCCAATAGGCTCCCGTCTTTTCCCAGTAAGGATCCGCATTGTCTAGGCTCGGGCTCACAATCCGTTCATAGCGATCGATTCCTAATTCGTGGCCTCGATACTCTGGCTCTTTTCCTTCGCCGCTTACCCGTTGCCAATTATTTTGCTCATGTATCCAACCTGTAGGTGTAATCACAATTCGATGAAAACCTTCCATCACACCGTAGTCGTCGCGAACACTGTGTTCTCGTCTGGGGAGTGGACGCCACGAGTTCTCACCCGTCCACGCAGAACGATTCCCTGTGTGAATCCATTTGCCGATCGCCTCATATCGGGGCGAATCGTCAACCTGCCAAACGGCTTGCGACCAGGAACCTGCGACTTCATCGGATGAGCGTCTATCTCTCGCCCAAGTTCCATCACCTCGAAACGTGTGTAAGTCCTCGTCTTCATAAGTCCAATCTTGTCGCCAATGTTTCATTACCATCGATTCCATTTCTGAACCATCCGGCATTTGGAAGTGCATTACCAAAGTGTGTTGTAGGCTAATGAAATCGCCTCTATCTTCTAGAACACGAACTTCCTCCGTCGCCCATGAATGATAAGGCCGCCCTGGCTCATAACCCTCATAGAGACCCATTGTCTCCAGAAAGTGGAAACTGGTCCTGTAATCGCCAACCAAAGATAATATGGCTGCTCTATCTTTCTCGAACGGCTTTTCCGCAATCCTGATTGAAGCTAAAGGCAGCTCTCGTGGAACGGCATAGGTAACTGGCGTTCCCGTCGTTGTCCCGCCTCTCGGATCAGCCAATTCCAAAGGCAGATTACCCCATCCGAAAACATAACGCGTTTCCGACTGCCCTTCTTCCTTCTTTTCGCCCAACGGAGCGCTCGATCCATAGTCCACGTCATTTGAGGAGTCCGAAATGGTTTTGCAGCCGGCCAGGAGTGACAAGGCGCCGATTGCCAATAGGGAGAGATTTATTGTTTTCAAGTTCATACGCGTAATGTACACCTGTTAGAAACAGACCTTTTAATACCCTTACGAATAAAAAATGAGCAAATGGCNGGGCTTAAAAAGTAGAACANGCATCTCGCTNTNTTTAANACACAGGCTGGAAGCCTGTGCTACTCTTTTCAATACCGAAANCGACACCCTCCAAAATCNCNATTTCTCCATTAGACCAANACATCCTTTATCACATGGCCGTGAACATCGGTAAGGCGTCGATCCAAGCCGTTGTGGTACCAAGACAATTGGTTGTAGTCCAAGCCGAGGATATGTAGGACCGTCGAATAGAACTCCCAAATGGTCGTCGGATTCTCTTGGGCTCGACGACCGAAGTCGTCAGTGGCNCCATAACTCGTGCCNCCTTTNACCCCGCCCCCCATCATCCAGAGCGTAAACCCATCCGGATTGTGATCCCGNCCCACAGTACCATTCTGGCGNGTCGGCATNCGACCAAACTCNGTCGTCCAGAGAACCAGCGTGTCTTCCATTAGGCCCCGCTGCTTCAAATCCGTAAGCANNGCGGCNGTGGGNTGATCAAACACCGGCATATGTCGCTCGTANTCGTCTTTCAANGTCTTGTGAGCATCCCAATTCAGAAGCCCGTCTACGCCACTGGCTCGAGACGCNCAGTAGAGATTNACGTAGCGNACGCCCCGCTCAAGAAGCCGCCTGGAAAGAAGGCAATTGCGAGCATANGCAGCCTTCAANTCGTTCTGNGAATCCGTCCCATATAGCTTGTGGANGTGATCGGGCTCGNTCTTAAAGTCGCTCACTTCCGGAGCAGACAGCTGCATTCTGGCCGCCAATTCATAGGCGCCCATACGAGCCTGNAGATCGCTCTCCTTTTCCCGGACNGAGGCATGGTTNTCGTTGANGAAGTTCAATAAGTCNCGCGTGTCCTGNTCCTCCTCNNTGCTAATCGAATCGGGTGTATTCAGATTTCTTATCGGGCGATGGGCGGCCATGGCGATCGCCTGATGCTCAGCGGGCAGAAAGCCATTGCTCCAGTTAGCTTTCCCATTCGGAGGTTCACCNCGAATATCCGGAATGGCCACATAAGTCGGCAAGTTATCCGCCATGCTNCCCAGGGCGTAGCTGATCCAAGCTCCCGCGCTGGGAAATCCCTCCGAAGGATGTCCCGTGTTAACGAATACGCAACCGGGACCATGCGTATTGGTTTTGGACTTCATTCCGTGAAAAAAGGCGATNTCGTCCACNTGCTGNGACATATNCGGCAGCATCGTCGAGAACATCTTCCCGCTTTNGCCCGCTGGCTTGAAAGGAAAGGGACTCCNCATCAANGGNCCATTCTTACCCTGGAAAGAAACGAAATTCTCTTCCCCGGGCAAGNGCTTGCCATCGTACTTTTCCAGCATGGGCTTGTGCTCCCANAGATCCATGTGGGAAGCCGCNCCAGGGCAGAAAATCTGCAGNACNCTTTTGGCTCGAGGCTCAAGATGGGTCATTCCTTGGCCCGGNGCCCAGGTN
Source organism: Opitutaceae bacterium (assembly GCA_002694885.1). GTDB lineage: Bacteria > Verrucomicrobiota > Verrucomicrobiia > Opitutales > Opitutaceae > Pelagisphaera. The sequence goes on from NZNM01000013.1 coordinate 15,717, forward strand.
TTGGCATTCAAGGCGNTGGATCCCAATAGATGACTCATGCCGACGCCCATTANACCCGTTGTGACATTGCCCAGAAAACGGCGTCGCGANTATTCATAGAGATCTTTTTCCATGCGTATCCTTAATCCAAATATATGAGTTCGCTAGAATTTATGATCGCCCGGCAAAGCGNCTTAAGCCCATGTTTCTCTACTGCNATTCTAGATCGAGTTTGCTCTTCTCGGCCAGGCAGACGCTGGAAAGCCAGTTCGAAAACTCTATTTATCTGCTCGTCAATATCGCCCCCGGCCTCCGACACAGCCCGATCGGCCAAGGAGGCNGCCATATCCAACGTAAAGGANTGGTTCATCATGGTCAAAGCTTGCAACGGCGTCGTCGTCTGCGAACGACGTGGTTGAGAGAGCGTGCAATCCGCTTGATCGAANTCCGTCATCAAATCNACCACCGAAGCTCTGGCATTTTGATGGTACACTGATCGNCGATAAGTGTCCGGGTCAAACTGGTCCAGTGGTTCGNAAGTCGAGACATTGTCTCTCATGTAGTGATANAATCTAAATCCAGGTCCTCNTGGTTGGGTATCCAAATCGCCGGACATTGCCAATATGGTATCCCGTATTTCCTCCGCCGAAAGCCGACGGGGTGGAAATCTCCAAAGCAAACGGCTATCGGNATCGATTTCCGCTCCATCTGATCGCCAGGTNGACGATTGCCGATAGACGTCGGACAGCATGANCATTCTGTGCATTGGCTTTAACTGCCAACCGTTATCGATCAGCTTGCCAGCCAGGAAATCCAGGAGCTCTAGATGCGTAGGCCTACCGCCCATATATCCGAAATCGTTAGGCGTATCCACGATACCTTTACCGAAATGGTAGTGCCACAATCTGTTAGCTAGAACACGAGGGGTNAGGGGATTGTCTGAGCTGGCTATCCAATTTGCGTAGGCCAACCGACGATCTGATTCCGGGGCGTTTTCGGTCAATTCGTATCCAGNCAAGGATTCGCTCAAGNTGGAAAGGCTAGCGGGAATCACCTCGGACCCCGGTTTTTGCGGGTCGCCCCCNACAAAGACGCTAAAAGGCCCTTTCGCATCTTCCTCGCTACGCCGGCCGANCCAGGCAGTGGGGAGANCGGGAACGCGATTGATCTCCCGCTTAACGTTGGCCAGTTCTCGCTTCAACGCCACCTGCAGANTAGATTCCTCCTCANTCAGGCCCATCCTTAGGAGACGGTGNTCGAGNTGACTTGGATTGTNGTTCGTCGCGTCCCNAGCCGGATTCAAGGGNTTCTTGGAAACCGGCTTNCGATCGCGTCCATGGGCAACTTCAAGCCATTCGTCTCCGTCCATAGAAACTTCGATGCGGTAGTCAGCCACNAAGGAGAACTTGAACAGATCAGGAGCCTCCTCTCCTTGGGCGCTGGAAAAGAACACTCGGCTAATCTCCGTTGGCTCCGCGAGCTCGATGACCAAATGATCCGAGGTGGCGATAAAGCGGAATCCGATCTCACCATCGTTAGTGTGCTGGGCCCCGTAGGCATTCGGAAAGTCTTCGATTTCTCGAGCTTTTCCTGAAGCAATGCCTCCATTGGAAGACATGGCAACGTTACGCGGTTTGTCTTCGTTCGACCAAACTTCGAACTCATCAATGCGAAACCCGGTGTTGGACTCTGGATTCAGATCCATCGATTCGCAAACCAATCGAACGTATTTAGCGACAACCGGATCGAATCGGTCTTCCGTCCCAGTTCTATCAACCGGAGGACGAACCCATTTGTCTTCGAATTGAGCCAGATTCTCCCGGGATCGCTCCAGCGCCTCCTCGCTCAAATTCCCTATTTCCGTCTCCAGCCGCGTTCTCTCCTCGTTCAAGGGCTTCAATTGTTGAGCTCGGGTCCGCTTCTGTTCTGGAGTCGCCCAGGGAACGGAGCCATGCCGAACTCCAGAAAACGTCGCGTAGACTTTGTAGTAATCCGCTTGGCTAATGGGATCGAATTTATGATCGTGGCATCGAGCGCAACTGAGCGTCATCCCCAGAAATGCCTCGCCAGAGGCGTTAATGATTTCGTCTAGCGTATTGGCTCTAATTTGAGCCGCTTGAACCGCATCTTGATTGTTCACGGTGTCATAGGGCCCGGCGACCAGAAACGCCGAGCCGATTTCCACTTCTGGATCGCCGTTAGCGATCACATCGCCCGCGAGATGCTCACGAATAAAAACATCGAAGGGCTTATCCTCGTTTAACGATTGGATAACGTAGTCCCTAAAAGGCCACAAATCCTCAATAATCCAATTTTGCTCGAATCCCACGCTTTCCCCAAAGCGCACCACATCCAGCCAATGCCTTCCCCAACGTTCCCCATAATGTGGCGAAGCTAGCAAGCGATCGATTAGCTTTTCGTAGGCTCGTGGATCCGAATCATTCACAAAAGCGGTCACTTCTTCGGGTGTAGGTGGAAGTCCAATCAGATCGTAGGTGGCTCGCCGGATGAGCGATCGGCGGTCCGCCTCAGGATTCATGACTAGACCTTCGCTTGAAAGTCGCTCCTCAATGTATGCGTCGATGGAACTATACTTTGGATCGCCGATCGCCTGGTAAGCCCACCAGGATTTATCCGCCTTGGAAGCTTCCTTCAAAACCAGGCCCTCGGGCCAGTCCGCTCCCGCATCGATCCAAGCAGCCAGCAAATCCGCTTCCTCGGATGTCAGGGGCTCGCCTTCTTCAGGCATGTCAGGCGGTTCATCTGGTCCGTATGGCAGGGTGATCCAGTGCAGCATGCTGTCTTCCGAATTTCCCGGAATCAGCATGTCTTCCCCCACCGACCGAATATCGGCCAACGTCGCCATCGAAAAGTCCCCCTTGAGAATATTCGGATTGTGGCATCCCAAGCATTTCTTCTCGAGAATTGGGGCGATATCCGCTTCGAAATCCAGCTCTTGCCCCAAAGCGGCTCCGGCGATGCCAATAGCCATAGGAGCGACTAGGAAAAGACTGAAACTATTTCTCAGGGGCATCGGATAAGTGGCGGGTGATGGGCGGCTAACATGCGAAATCTCTAGAATGAAGTAAAACCTAAACCTAGCTGCGGGATTTTTAAGGTAACGGAAAATCTCAGAACAAGGTAACGGAAAATTTCAGAGCGCCCATAAAATTGAAGTAGCGCAGGCATCCTGCCAGATTCCCCTATCTTTTGTACAGGCAGGATGCCTACTCCACCCTCCAACCGGACGCTAGCTTCGCACCCCAAACGAATAAAGAGTTGCCTCATCTCCCGATTGTCCGATCGTCTAAAACCGTTGTATCCGCCAATCAGTCACAAGGCATCTTCTTCGGCAATTCGATCATGACTCTCGAAATAGCCATCGTTCTCGCCATACTCGTAGTTTCCCTCGTCCTTTTCATATCCGAAAAAATACGGATGGATATAGTGGCGCTATTGGTACTAGTGACTCTGGCATTCACTGGACTGGTGACGCCTACCGAGGCGCTGGCTGGCTTTAGCAATCCCGCGGTGATTACCGTTTGGGCCATGTTCATTCTCAGCGCGGGGCTAACTGAAACCGGCGTGGCCGCAATCATAGGCAGGCAGGTACTAAAACTGGCCGGCACTCAGGAAACGAGAATGATCATCGTGATTATGCTCACCTCGGGCGTCCTGTCAGCTTTCATGAACAACATAGGGGTGGCGGCATTCATGCTTCCGGTTGTCATATCCATAGCTCGAAAAACTGGGGTCGCCCCGTCCCGTCTCTTAATGCCGCTCGCGTTCGGTTCCCTTCTCGGCGGATTAACCACCTTGATCGGTACGCCTCCCAACCTGCTCATTAGCAATGGACTCAAAGAGGCTGGATATGAGCCCTTCGGGCTCTTTGACTTCAGTCCCATCGGCGGGGCGGTCATGATAGCGGGAGTTCTCTTTCTCGCGTTTGGAGCCAGATTCTTGCTTCCCGAACGCGATCCAGGGGCTAATGAATCCGAAACCATCGACCGCCAATCCCTTCAAAGCCAATACCAGTTGATGGAGCGGTCATTCTACCTGAGATTGAATGAGCATTCGCCTCTATCCGGCAGGACACTAGCGGACGCCAATCTTAGCCAAGCTCTCGGATTTCAAGTCATCGCCCTCCAACGAAACGGCAGCACGCTCTTCTCCCCTGGACCGGATACGATGCTGGAAGATGGAGATCGTCTCTTCACCCAGGGCAATTCGGATCGCCTCAACGAGCTCATCGGCTGGCGAGATCTCAAACCCGTCGAATCGCAAGGCAATCAGCTCACGCCAGAACCCGGTTTATCCTTGATTGAAGCACAGGTATCGGACTCCGCCGATTTTGCAGGAAAGACTATAGCGGAACTCAATTTTCGCCAGCGATTCGACCTGAACGTACTCGTAATCTATCAGGCTGGCGAAACCCGCCACCAAAATCTGGCTAGACAGCTATTGAATACCGGTGATCGCCTTCTGCTCCAGGGCTCCAAAGACGCTGTTGACGCTATCAAGACCAATCCATTTTTCGATGATTGCAAGAGCCCCTCCCAGTCGATTATAGACCGTTACCAGTCAGCTCAGCGAAAGCTTTTCGAGGTGGAAATTTCCGATGGCTCATGGCTCGAGGGCAAGGCGTTGACGGATAGTAGGCTAGGTCAGACTTTCGATATTCAAGTCATAGCGATTGAGCGTAAAGGCGAGGAGATCCTACTGCCCGATCCGCATATGCCGCTCCAAGTTGGGGATCGCCTCATGCTTCATAGCCGTCCCGATAAGCTGGATACGATTCGAGGGCTTCAACAGCTAAGCATCGAAACGATGGATGAAGCTGACAGGGCTATCCTAGAAGCCGAAGATATCGAACTTATTGAGGCCACGCTCGCGCCCAATAGTCCTATCGCAGGGAAAACGGCTGCCGACTTGGATCTCCGTAATCGCTACGGCTTGCAACTGCTCGGGATTTTACGGGCAGGGAAAGCCATCCGCTACGGCCTCGGCGATAAGACGATCGAGTATGGCGACACCCTTCTGCTTATGGGGCCAAGAGAAAAGGCGGAATTGCTCCAAGACGACAAGGACTTCCTGCTGTTAAGTCAGCTACCGAAAATGGCAAAGCTGCCGCGAAACAAGCCCATCCTCGCCTCTGCCATAATGGCGATGGTCATTATACCAGTATTCGTCGGCTGGATGCCAATCGCATTAACAGCCATCGCAGGCGCAACTCTAATGGTACTAACCAAATGCTTGCGAATGGAAGAAGCGTATCGCTCTATCGAGTGGAAAGCCGTCTTTCTGATCGCCGGCATGCTTCCGCTAGGCACAGCCATGCAGGAGACCGGGGCGGCCACCTATCTCACTCAAGGCCTGCTATCGATGGTTGGCAACCAAGGACCTTGGGTTGTCGTGGCCAGCCTCTACATCATCACCTCTCTGGCGACCACCATCATACCAACGGCAGCCCTCGTCGTCTTGATGTCGCCCATAGCAATACAATCGGCAGAGTCTCTAGGCATCTCGCCTTACAGCGCCATGATGGCTATCGCAATGGCCGCTTCGGCAAGCTTCACCAGCCCTATCTCCCACCCTGCCAATATACTTGTCATGGGTCCCGGAGGGTATCGATTCAACGACTACTTGAAAGTAGGCATTCCCTTGGCCTTCGTGGTGTTTCTGACAGCAATGTCCGTACTGCCCTTCTTGTGGCCTTTTGAGTAGTCCTGGTAGCCGGCGAATATAGATTCCAAGTTCAGCCCCCTTTACAACCTAATGGTAGCGGCCGATCTCCGAGCGGCCACATTGATTTAACCATGCTGAACGAGGAAATCGTTTAATGGCCGCCCGGAGGTCGGCCGCTACCAAATTCGACAACAAATGGAACCCCGCGGCTTGCACCGGAGGAAATGTATTCCTCCGCAGAGACAAGTCCCCCTCATTCCTCCAATTCCGGACGCCCTTCACCTCGGGCCCGACGTAAATTCTCAACAGCAATGATATGCCGATAATTGGCTTCCAGGCGATTGGTTCGCGAATCGGTCAATGCGACACGAGCCTCTAGAACATCCAGCTGATTAATCGCTCCAGCTTCATAACGGCTATCCGCCAATCTCAATGCTTCTTCCGCCTGCTCTACTGCCTTTCTAGCGGCGTTCACAAGTTCCTCCGCTTCCTGCAATTCGGACATGGCTTGCCTCACCTGCACCTCTATAGCCAACCTCAGCGAATCGCTTTCTATTTTCGATTGCTCAAGTTGCGATCGCGCCTGCCTAACTCGGCCTTTCCTGGCCGCCCCATCAAAAATATCCCAGGAAGCGACCACACCAACGGACCATCCTTCGGGAGCGTCGTCAAACGAGCTAGAAAAATTGCCCCGCCGTTTACCGTAGCTCCCGACCAAATCCACTTGCGGACGGTAGTCGGCCCGAGCGATTTCCAAGCCAGCGTCTCTGGCTTCTTCGATAAGCTGCAATCGCCGCAATTCCGATCGGTTGTCCAGCGCCACCTGCAAACTGCTCTCCAGCTCAAACGTCGCTGGCCGATAAGCCAACTCGCCTTGAAATTCGGGTACTTTCTGCAGATTGTCCGGATCTCGACGGTAGTTGCTATAGCCTATGCTCTGACGTAGTTGATCGATGGCGACACGGAAAGCGCTTCTCCTCTGTATCAACGCTGGTTTAGCATTAGCCAAAAGAACCTCTGCTCGGAGCACTTCGAAATCGGAAACCGATCCCGCTTTCAATCGGTTTCTAGCATCTTCGAGAGCTTCTTCAAGAAGCTCTATATTCTGTTCTTCCACTTCGATCTGATCGCGAGCGAGCAAGGTATTGTAATACCGTGTGGTCACTTCGAGCATGGCATCCATAATCGTCGACTCCAGAAATAGCCGAGCCGAAGCCCGGGTCAGCTCTTGAGCCTTGAGGGCCGCCTTGATCCCGCCCCCTTTGTATAGGGCCTGGCGCAAATTAAGACTAATCCCCCAGTCGTCCTCTCTCGCCTCCGTAATTCCCTTGATGACCTCCGTCAAATTTTCATCCAGTTGCTGATAGTTGGCGTCCAAGGTCAGACTAGGCCGCGTCTGGGCTTTCACCTCTACGATCAAGCCTTCCTGTTCCTCGATTTGCTCCACAGCTTGGCGAATCGCGAAATTGTTTTCCAGCGCGTAGCTCCGTGCCGTTTTCAAATCGAAGGTGTCCGGAACTTCTGGAGGCAAGTCTTCTTCTTGAGCTTGGGCGTTTTGAACCAAAATCACTGATACGAATAAGAACAATAGCAGTGCCAATGTTTGGGCTGTACCACGTCTAAAAGCGACCACTTCGAGAGGCAGCCCAACAACCATCGCTTTTCCAATCAAAGCCAACTTCTTGCTAGGGCTGCTTATCCTTAAGCAGCCGTCGAATGCATCACTCGACCACGGCTGACTAGGGATAGTCAGCCCTACCTTAATGCTATCTATTAACCGCGGCACCGCGCGAACACTGGCCCTACGAACAGTCCGACCTAACTCTCGATCACCCTCGATCATGTTGACACCTCCGTATCCACGTTTCCACGATTCTTGGCCATGAGTATATAGAGAGAAGGTACGATGAACAAAGTAAACAAAGTCCCTATCGCCATACCCCCAACCAAGACGAGGCCGATGGAGTTTCTAGCCGCCGCTCCAGCGCCGGACACGAACACCAGCATCATATGCCCGAAAACCGTAGCCGCCGTAGTCATCAATATTGGACGCAATCGCGTAGCGGCCGCTTCGCTCGTAGCTGCCAGTTTGCTTAGGCCCCGCCGTTGCAATACGTTCGCGAACTCGACAATCAGGATACTATTCTTGGTCACCAAGCCCAAGAGCGTGATCATGCCAACCTGGGAATAGATGTTCCAAGAAGACGTCCAACCCCAGGACCAGTGCGGCGTCCAAGGATCTCCCGGAGCGCGAAGACTGGTAAAAATCAAAGCCCCAAACATGCCCAGCGGCACTGACCCCAGCAGAATGATCAAAGGATCTCTAAAAGAATTGAACTGAGCCGCCAGCACCAGGAAAACCAAGATCAAAGCCAAAGCGAGCATGGGCAGGAAGCTACTTCCTTCCTCGCGCAGTTGACGCGATTCACCAGCGTAGTCGATAGCGTATCCCTGAGGGAGAATTTTCGCGGATTCCTCCTCCAACACCTTGAGAGCGGTATCCAGCGGAGCCATGGGAATCCCCGATATCTTAACCGAGTTCAATTGATTAAAACGATTCAAGCTGCGTGGCTCCACCGAATCCTGAATCGTCGCCAAACTCGATAGAGGCACCAGCTTTTGTTCGGGACCTCGCACATACATGTCCACCAAGTCTTCCGGCGCTAACCGTCCCGTCCGCTTAACCTGCGGAATCACTTTGTAGCTCCGTCCATCAATGGAAAAGCGATTTACATAATTGCCCCCAAGCAACACGCTCAAGTCCCGACCCACGTCTGATAAATTCAATCCCAAAGCTGCCACCTTGTCCCGATCGAAGATGATTTTGGATTGCGGCTCATCGATCTTCACATCCAAATCCGGAGGGAAAGCGAATAGTCCACTAGCAGCGGCGTTACCAGCAACGCGTTGGGCCAACTCGGTTATTTGCTCGGTATCCGCAGTAGATGAAATAACGAACTCCACCGGAAAATTGCTCCCACCAGGTAGTGACGGCGGCAATACAGGGAAAAGGCGAATGCCTGGGATCGCTCCCAGTTGGGGAATAATGCTCTGCCGAATGTCTATAATGTGCCGTTCACGTTGATCCCACGGCTGAACAATCATACCACCAAACCCGCCCGTGGGAAAAGTGATCTGAAAAGAATAATCGTACTCTGGCGTCGACTGGAAGACATCCTGCACTTGCTCACTAAAGTGGGAGGATTGCTCAATCGTGGAATTGGAGGGCGTGCTTAAAAGACCAAAAATGATCCCTTGGTCTTCCGTCGGAGCCAGCTCCGTAGTCATTGAAGAGAGAATATACAGCGGGAATATAAGGAGCGTTATAAATCCCCAAAGCGTGTAGATTGCCGGTCTTGATCTGAGTGTTCCATCCACCACCTTTCGGTAGCGCTCGCGCAATCGATCGAAGAGGCGATTGATAAAACCGCGGAGACCTTTTTCCTCCGAACCTTTCTTAAGAACTCTGGACGCCATCATCGGGGAAAGCGTCAAGGCCACAACGCTAGAGACAATCACCGCTCCAGCTAGCGTAACCGTAAACTCCCGGAACAGGGAGCCCGTTAGGCCTCCTTGAAAAGCGATCGGGGCATATACGGCTGCCAACGTAATAGTGGTGGCAATAATGGGACCAACCAGCTCGCGGGCTCCCTCGAGAGCCGCTTTGAATGGGGATTCCCCCTCCCTCAAGTGCCTTTCCACGTTTTCGACGACAACGATTGCGTCGTCGACTACCAGACCTACAGCCAAAACGATGGCTAGCAGGGTGAGGAGATTGATGCTGAATCCGAAGACTTGCATCAGAAAGATCCCGCCTGTTAGCGAAACCGGTATCGCCACTATCGGGACCAGCACCGACCGGATGGAACCTAAAAACAGGAAGATAACCACAACGACAATGGCTAATGTCTCCATCAGCGTCGTCACGACCTCTTTGAGTGCCGTATCGATGTATTCGGTTGCATCATACGCGACGCCTCCAGTGAATCCTACTGGAAAGCGGGATTGCATCGCGTTGATCTCCTCTTCGACGCGATTAATGACGTCTAACGAGTTGGCATTGGGCATTACCCAAACGCCCATGTTTACAGCTTGTTCCCCGCCAAAGCGTACATCGGTATCGTAGTCCTCGGCCCCCAGAACGACGTCCGCCACATCGCTTAGACGAACGATGCGATCGCCATCTTCACGAATTATCAGATCCTTGAATTCGCTCACGGAGGTGAGGTTCGTGTTCGAACTCAGACTGATTTGCTCGTAACTCCCTTTGGTCTTTCCTACCGCGGCCAAGGCATTGTTCGCTGCCAAGGCGGCTCTAACATCCGTCGCGCTGATATTGAATGCCGCGAGTCGTTCTGGCTTAATCCATACGCGAA
>NZNM01000014.1 GCA_002694885.1 Opitutaceae bacterium
CCGGCCCCTAAGGGCGGCGCTGTCGGTCCGGACATGTCGTCTGCGGGTGGCAAGTTCAGCGCTTACGATCTGCTTGAATCCATCATCGATCCCGGCAAGGAAATCAGCGACCAATACGGAGCGACCGATTTCAAGCTGAAGGACGGAACCGTGATCAGTGGGCGCATCATTAATCTCGGTTAGGATCGCTATAAGATGAATGCGGATATGATGAATCAAAGAGCCACCACCTTGGTTAACGTAAATGATCTTGTATCCATCGAAGCCTCACCGATTTCAATGATGCCGCCAGGTCTGATCAACACCATGAGCAAAGACGAGGTCCTCGACCTGTTGGCCTACTTCATCTCCGGCGGCGACCCCGAGCACCCTGCCTTTTTCAGAAGACGTTGATATTGTGACAGGCCCGGCTATGACACCAGACCCGAATACCACTCCCGAATCCCACGATTCGTCTTCGTAAACCCATCGATCGCTTCCTGGTCCGGCCTCTCCTGCTCGTCGTAAACGCCTTTTTGGCGCGCCCGATTCCGCACGAACCCTCCGCACAGGTTGACGCCAAGGCAGTGCCGGTTTTCGCGCATCGCGTTCAGCAGGAAGTCGTACTTCTCCGGGTCATGACGCGAACCCCCGGCCGGATCGCGCTTGTTGGTGCGCGTGGCGTCGGCCACGATGAACGGCAACCCGGTTCGCTCCGACCAGCGCGTCATCGTCAGGCTGATGTCTTCCAACGCGCCTGCCAGTTGTACGCCGATCGCGTCGATGAACTCCGCTGCGGTGTCGATCACCGGCTCGGGCATCGGCGTGGCGAGATTGTACCGGTCGCCAAAGATCAGGTGGTTTGTGTCGTACCGCCGGATCGCGTCGCATGCCACTTGATAGTATCGACGCGTGTCCTTCGCAATCTTGGCCCGCCCGGCCGACGTCTTCAGCAACTCTGGATCGTGAATCGTGTCCTTCGCGGGGTAGCGGTCCGACTTGTTGACCAGCAGCGGCACATCGGTGAAGTAGTACCCGATGAGGTTCGCATCGTCCGCCAGGGCCGCGCAATTTTCACGTGCGACGTAGTCGCACCACATTTCAAAGTCTCGCGAGTAGACGTCCGGCCATTTGCGCCCCAGTTTCCAGCGGTGCGCCTCTAAGAACGCCAGGTTGTGGAAGTAGGGCATCCCCGCCCAGTTGTAGTGGTCGCGTGTCCAGTTGGGCGAGTGCCAGTGGTAGTGGGGCTCGCGCAGCACGACCTCCTGGTTCCAGCCGATCGAGTTGAAGCCCCAGGCCTTTAGGTCCGGCGCCACGCGCTCTTTGATCCAACGCTCTTCGCTCGCGCCGTAGCGGCCCTGCCAGAGGTGGATGTTTTCGGGGTACCGCATCGCCGACGAATCGATGTGGTTGAACGAGATGGCGAAGAAAGGCTCGCCTCCGGGCGTCGCGAACAGGTGGCGTCCGTCAAATTCCTGCACCGTGAAATACCTTGAGGTGGTGCCAAAAGCAGGGCGCTGGGCAATCCCGGCAACGCCCATCAATCCCGCGCTAACAATCAGTTGGTTGAAGCCACGACGTGAATATAAATTTTGGCCTTTCATGAACGAGAACCTTTGTCTTGGATGTGGAGAAACTGGTCGTTTTGCCAATGTCTAAAGGGAGCTGCCATTTAATGGCAACGTTTCTAATGGGGGTGCCCTCAACTTTTGGGCGGCATTTTTTGTGCTACCCGGGCGATCGGTGTAGTTGAAAACCTTTAGTATTTAGTTTTTGGGAATAGCCAGGGCGCTCAGAGCCCGTATCGGGAAGACTGTTCCGCTCAGAGCCGATTTCTTGGTAGCAAATTTTCAGCGATACGCTTAGTTATAAATGGACTCATTAGTGTCTAAAGGGATGGAGATTTCGCTCGAAGCGATTATAGAGCTCTTTGCCAGTAGATTAAGTCCGACCTGAAAAAGTCCGCATGAAATTTCCTCACAGTTGTTATATAATCGAAACTCTCAAGCTCTTCCTGCTCGGTCTGGCCGCAGTTTCGTATTCGCAAATAGCTAGCGGCGACCGTCCCAGCGTGCTATTTCTGAATATTGATGATTGGAACGACTGGAACAGCGTTCTTGATGGGCATCCTCAAGCGATCACGTCCAATCTCGAACGCTTTGCCGCTCGCAGCGTTACCTTCACCCGCGCGATCTGTTCCTCGCCCGTCTGCTTTCCCTCTCGGACTTCAATCTTCTCGGGTCTGCATCCCGCGCGAACGGGAGCAAAGTCCAATNGGAATNGGGGNAGNCCTTGGCGAAGCTATNTCCCCGATGCNATCACCNTGCCCAAATTCTTAAGCGCCCGCGGATGGAAGANNGTNGGNATTGGAAAGAATTTTCACAACGGCGACCAAGCCGAGTTCGACGAGTACANGCGCCGCGGCAAAGAGCCNAAGCCGATCCCNGAAACGTNNCGNAACGTCAATCCATCCGGCAGATGGGGCGTGGCATCCGTTCCCATTCAAGAGATGCCGGATTACCTATCGGTCAGCCAAGGGATCAAGGCCTTGGAAGAGAATGAAGAGGGCCTCTTTCTTTCCTTGGGAATCTATCGCCCCCACGTGCCTTGGGTCGTTCCCCAGGAATACTTCGATCGCCATCCGCTTGATACGCTGCGGATGCCGGAAACTCAGGAGGACGATTTGGAAGATCTGCCCGATCGTTTCAAAACCATCGCTCGCGCCCCCGCCAAGTTCGGGCCAGGATATCACAGAGAACTCGAAGCCAAGAGCTATGACCGGGAAAAGGTCCAGGCTTACCTCGCTTGCGTCAGTTTTGCCGACGATCAGGTGGGCCGTATCCTCGATGCCTGGTACGCAAGCCCTCATGCGGAGAACGGCTATGTCATCCTTTGGAGCGACCATGGCTATCACTTGAGCGAAAAAGAAGGCTGGTCGAAAATGAAGCCTTGGTACGACTCCGCCCGCGTGAACCTTATGATCGCCGGACCGAATCTCGCGGAAGGGGCATTCTGTAACAAGGCTGTATCCTTGTTGGATCTCTATCCGACCTTGGTCGAGCTTCTGGGCCATGAGACGCCCCGTCAAGGGCTCGACGGCAATAGTTTGGTTCCCTTGCTCCAGAATCCTCAGGCCGATTGGGACAAGCCCGTCCTCATGTCGAGCGAAGAGGAGGGGATCCGCTACGACGTGGTATTGAGCAATGACTATCGCATGACGCGTTTAGCCACCGGAGAGACCGAGCTCTACCATCTCGACAGCGACCCTCACGAGTTCACCAACTTAGCTGACAATCCTGAATACGAAGGCGTCATCGCAAAACTGAGCGAACACCTAAGCCTAAGACAGCCTGAACCCGACGGGGAGGGCTGGTGGGAAGCGGAGGACCTGCCTCATCAATCCTCGTCCGACTTCGATAAGCGTGGCAACTTTCACTACCCCCAAGAGGATGCCGGAGCATCCCAGGGCATGGCCGTCTGCGTCGAACTGATCAAGGGAGCGGGCAGCTATATCGATTTCGTTCTGAATATCGACCGTCCGGGAAATTACGATCTGTCCCTCTCGCTCCACGCCGAGGGTTCCTGCGAGCTTTTGACGGCTCCCGTTGTCAACGACGCCAAGCAGGCAGATGAGGGGTATCCGATGAAGAAGCTAATGAGTATGGAGAAAACCCAGTCCGAAACTTTCGATCTTGTTTCGGTAGGCGTTGTCCGCTTTGATCGAGCTGGCTTGCATTTGTTGCGCCTCAGTTCTCAAGCCCTCAAACAGCAGATAACGATCGATCGCATACGGCTTCTGAGTCGTAACTAAAGTTTTAATACATAAAGAACCATGAATCGTCGCCACTTCATAAAACGCCAAGTAGCGGGAACAGCCATCCTGGCAGCTTCCGGCCTCGTGCACAAAGCGAGCGCTCAAAACCTGCCTTCGCCCGATCCGCAAAACCCCGAGATGCTCGACGTCGACGTTCTCGTCGTGGGAGGCGGATCCGCGGGTCATGTGGCTGCCATTCAAGCGGGGCGCCTTGGCGCGAAAACCGTCTTGTTGGAACGCAACTCTCAGCTTGGTGGAACGACCACCACGGGTGGCGTCAATTTCCCCGGCCTCTTTCACGCCTGGGGAAAGCAATACATTTCTGGGATCGGTTGGGAACTCGTCGCGAAGACGATGAAGGTCGATGGCAAAAAGCTGCAGGACTTTACCAAAGTCCCCAAGCGCCATCCTGATCACCAAGTACGCGTTAATGCCCATCTGTATGCCTTGCTCGCGGAGGAGGCCTGTTTGGAAGCGGGCGTCTCCCTGGCCTACTATCAGTTTCCTCAAACGGTCGAAAAAACCTCGGACGGCTGGCTCGTCACGGTAGTGGGACAAGGGGTACAGTACCAGTTGCGGTGCCGCCAAATAGTCGATTGCACAGGCAGCGCTTCCGTTGTCGGTATGCTGGGCCTTGAACGGATGTGGAGCGACGTTCGCCAGCCCGGAACGCAAATGGTTGTCTTCAAAGGATTCGACGAAAAAGTGGTGCAAGAGAACAAGGCGCTCATCCAGAAGATGTACGACGAAGCGATCGCAGACGGCAGACTCCAGAAAGGGGATACGTGGAGAGGCAATGCAATGGCGCCGTTCAGTGGATCGAGTGGTAGCAACCACATCTTCGGCGCCAACTCATCCACTGCCGCTACACAAACTCAAACGAACTTGGCCGGTCGGAAGCACGTCTTGCGTATGCTCAAGTTCATGAAGACCGTACCCGGGGGCGAGAACGCAACCATCGATAGGATGATGAACGAAACCGCCAGTCGCGAAACCTATCGTATCAAAGGCGAAACCACGATCACCGTGCGCGACTACACTACCGGCCGGATTTTCGACGACGCCTTGAGCTATTCGTTTTATCCAATCGACTTGCACGACGAACATGGGGTGAAGCCCAAACCGCTCCCTCATGGCAAAGTGCCGACCATCCCAAGAGGCGCCCTGATTCCGAAGAGCTCGAAAAACATTATGGTGGCCGGTCGCTGCCTATCCAGCGATCGCTTGGCTAATTCGGCTGCCCGTGTCCAGGCCTCTTGCATGGGTATGGGGCAAGCGGCGGCAGTGACGGCCGTTCTGGCTGCCAAATCCGGTGTGGCGCCAATCGAAGTTCCACTCGATCAGATTCGCGGGAAGCTGAAAGAGCACGGCGCCATCGTCCCCGGATGGGTTAGTCCATGAGTCGCCAGCGCAGTGCCGTTTCCCTGCTGGTTGCATTCAGCTTCATCGTCTTGGCGGTGACTGGCGTGCTCGCCTTCATTTTGCCGTTTTCAATCCGAATCGTCGGCTTGCATGCCCTTATCGGCTTCGGTTTCGTTGGTCTGATCGCCTTTCATGTATTCAACAATCACAGACAGCTGTCTGGCTATTTGAGAAGCCGCGTTGTCTGGGGGGCCTTAGTAGCCACGCTTGTTTTGGTTGCCGTCTTTCTCTGGCAGCCCGCTCCGGTTCGCAAGGTGCTGCGCCTAAGCGGCAATCTGGGCCCGGCCCTCGATCGCTTTGAGGTTACTCGTGAAGGCATGCGTTACCAGTACGTTCCCGACCCGCGTTACCGGATGGATCTGAACGTTCGCAAGGGGTCGGCGTTCGATACGAGCAACCCTCCCGATTTCGCAATCTGGCTGGAGAACGCGTCCCATTATCATATCAAGACTCTACATACGCCACAGAGTCCAACCAGCGCCTCGGCCGCTTTGCCTTACTGGGACTTCAAGCGGCGCGGTTGGGAAGAAGCGAAGCGGGAAGCGGAAGCCTCGGGAGAAGCAATCGAGGAAGCGCTTGAGTACGACGCCCTCGCCGGAGCAACCCAGAACAGTTCCTTCGATCCGGCCGATTATATTTTGCCCGATGAGGCAGAAGAATCTTTGCCTTACCGTCTGCTTATCGAGATTGATCAAGCGAATGACGACCAGGCATCGCTTGTCTACGGGGTCGACATCGACAATGCCTACCCGAGCGCGTACCAGCTGCTCGATCTCGTCGGTCATCCGGTTCGGCAAGAGGATGACGACGAGGGAAAGGAAGAATGGGCTCTCTACTACGTTGATGAAACCTTCGACTCGGCCCTCAAATTAATCGATAGCGCCTTGCTTACCATTGAGCGTGGAAGTGGAGAAAAGGGCAAGACGAGCAAATGATGAGACTTAGAGAGTGTCCAATAAATCAGAATATACATCGTTTGCGTCCAGATGGGCATTCTGATTCATTCGGCTGGGGTCTAATACCCTGTCGCTTACGACGATCTGTTTGCTGTAGCCGCGACCGCTGGTCCCGCCACGGCGGGATCAACGATCGCGCCTACAATCTCAAATACACCGCTGCTTGCGGCGGGGATCTTTATTAGACATTCTCTTAACTATTTCGCAGTTTAAATGAAAACACACGCAAAGATCTCCTATCTCGCAGGACTTGTTCTTTTGGCTTTGCTCATTTGCTTGGCGGGTTGCGCTCAGCGTGAATCCTCGACGGCGAGTGGATCGAACGCGGCCCAACACCCCAACATTCTCTGGCTGGTCATTGACGACATGGGGCTTGAATTTTCCTGCTATGGTGAGGAGCTCATAGAAACGCCCAATATCGATAGACTGGCTCGAGAGGGTGCCCGCTTCACCAATGCCTTTTTGACCTCCCCTGTTTGTTCGACTGCCCGTTCCGCTATGATAACCGGGATGTATCAAACCACGATTGGCGCCCATAACCATCAAAGCGGGCGGGGGAAGCGGAAGATCCACTTGCCGGGGGAGGTGGTTCCTGTTCCGGGCCTGTTTCAAGCGGCGGGATACTTTACATCAAACGGTGATTACCCAAAGAAGCGGGAAGGTCTGGGTAAAAATGATTACAACTTTGAGTGGGACGAATCCATTTACGATGCGCCCTACTATGGAGAAAGAGGTGACAACCAACGATTCTTCGCCCAGCTCCAACTTTGGGGAGGTAAGAATCGCCACGGTCAACAATGGGTCGAGGAAGTGCGGCCAGAGGTCTTGGAAAATTTGACTCCACCGGAAACAGCCCGATTGCCACCTTACTATCCCAGAGACCCCCTGATTCTCGAGGACTGGGCCCACTATTTGGATACGGTTCAATATACGGATCAGTTGATTGGCCAGATTCTCGACCAACTGGAAGCGGAAGGCATTCTCGATGAGACGGTCATCATACTCTTTGGGGACAACGGCATTAGCCACGCTCGGGGCAAACAGTTCGTCTACGATGAAGGCATTCGTACGCCTTTGATTATTCGAGGACCGGGAATCGAGCCTGGCAAGGTCCGTGATGATCTTGTTGAGCATATCGACCTGGCGGCCACATCTCTGGCTTTGGCTGGAGAGCCCGTTCCGGATTGGATGCAGGGAGATGACATTCTTGCCCAAGACTATGAGCCAAAGGACGCAGTATTTGCGGCCAGAGATCGCTGCGGGGAGACCGTCGACATGACGCGTTCCGTGCATACTGGAAAGTACAAATACATTCGCAACTTCTTCCCAGACCGTCCCCATCTTCAACCAACAAACTACAAGGATACAAAACCGATCCTTATCCGCCTGCGTGAATTGCATGCTCAGGGCAAACTGAACGCTTTGCAGGAGGAGTTGCTGTTCGCCCCGAAGCGATCGCTCGAAGAACTCTACGATATCGAAGCCGATCCCTACGAAACGCTGAATTTGGCGGAAGATCCGAATTATGAGACGGTATTGAAATCTCTTCGACAGCGTCTCAAAGTATGGATGGAGGAAACCAAGGATCCAGGCCCGGAATCCACCGAGGATTATGCCGCCGAAATGGAATACCAGATTGAGAGGAATCGGAGAAACCCAGCGGCCTATGCTGCTGTCAAAGGGAATGTCGAACTGTACAGACGTTGGGCCACCGAACGGCCGTATGTTCCGCTATCTGAGTAATCGAATTGATTTGGCCCTCGGGCTGATTGACACCGCTCTGCTTAGCATCGAATGTGGTAAATGACAGTAGCGATCCCCTATTCAAAAATGAGCTACAGCCTTAAAATTATTCGCAGCCCCTTAATCATATTTATAGCCAGCTTCGCGCTACTCGAGTTATCGGCTCAGGGTTCGAACAGGCCGAATGTTCTCTTTATCGCCATTGACGATTTAAATGACTGGATTGGCGCTTATGGAGGACATCCTCAGGCTCAGACGCCGCACATGGACCGGCTAGCGGAGCGAGGGACAACCTTCATGAACGCCCATTGCCAGGCCCCGATTTGCAACCCGGCTCGAGTCAGCATGATCTCGGGGCTTCTGCCTTCAAAGACCGGCATCTATTTTTTGGCGCCGGGATTGCGGGGCGCTTCGGAAAACGCGGATGCCGAAACGATGTTCCATTACTTCAAGCGCCAAGGCTACTATCTGACGACGCGCGGAAAAATTTTCCATGGAAGAGGGCTAGCAGAAGATAAGGATTCTTTCGACGAAATCGTCCAGGCCTCGTTGCCGGTGCTAAGGCCTAAGGAACGATTGGCCTCTTTCGATAAAAGCCGTGCTTGGGACTGGGGGCCTTATTTTGATAAGGACGAGGACACTCAGGACTTCCAAACTGCTCTTTGGGGGGCAGAGCGTCTGCAGGAGTTGGCGAAGGAAGATCAGCCGTTCTTCATGGCCATCGGATTCTCCAATCCCCACGTTCCGTTATACGTGCCGCAAAAGTGGTTCGATCTATATCCGCAGGAAACCTTGAAAATGCCGGAAGTGCTCACAACAGATCGCGATCATATTTCTGAATACGCTAAGACACTGACCTGGGGCCACGTGGCCCCCAAACATGACTGGGTAGTAGAGGCCGGTGAATGGAGACCTCTGGTCCAGTCCTACTTGGCCTGCATTTCCTTTGTAGACCACTGCGTGGGAACAGTACTCGATGGACTAAAGGAGAGCGGAGTGGCAGACAATACGTTGATAGTTCTTTGGAGCGATCACGGCTTTCACATGGGCGAAAAGATGCACTGGGCCAAGAGGACGCTTTGGGAGGAATCAACTCGAGTCCCCATGATTATTTCTGGCCCAAATTTACTGCAAGATAAGGCTGTATCCAAACCCGTAGGACTGATTGATATTTATCCAACCTTAGTTGATCTTTGCTCGCTTCCGGAAAAAACTGGCTTAGACGGAGTCAGTCTGAGACCTCTGCTAACGAGAGCCAACGCAGTTTGGGAGCGACCGACGATTACTACCTTCGGCCCGAATAACCATAGCGTCCGGTCCGAGCACTGGCGCTATACTCGCTACGACGACGGATCGGAAGAACTGTATGATCATCGCAAGGACCAGCGCGAACGATTCAATCTCGCTGCCAATGCAGAACATCGCGCTCTCATCCGCGCCCTCAGCAGATGGATACCCGAACACAATGCCGCCATAGCGCCCGGTAGTAACGGATCGGGTACGCCGCTATACAAGGAATTCGAGAATCGGTAGGCACAAATAGGATCAGGAGACGGGAAACTAAACGCAAAGAACGCGAATTGGCGCATGCAGGATTGAATTTTTAGCATCCGTCTTCGCTCGTTGAACTACGCAGGGACCAGTCGCTCGTTCCTTCCTGGATCTTGGCAGGACCAATTGCGTGTCCGAAAATTGGCTTAAATTGGAATAATTGTAGTTGGTCTGACGATCGGACGCATGTTTGATCGATCCCTCAGACTCTTCTTTTCAAATTCCCAATTAGACTCCTGCCCTCGCATCGCGAGGATCCAGTGAAACGATGATCAATAATCCTTATTCTTACATGAAATTTCTTACGACTCTATTTTGCCTAATGATTGGGGCATCGATCTTTGCTGGTGCCCACCCCAACATTGTTATTCTCTATGCCGATGACATGGGGGTGGGCGACGTTTCTTATGGGGATCCGAAAGCCAAGATCCAGACCCCGAACATCGATCGACTGGCAGCGGGTGGCATGACCTTTACCGATGGGCATAGCTCTTCGGGCATTTGCACGCCAAGCCGTTTCGCGTTGCTTACGGGTCAGCATCATTGGCGCAGATTTCATGGGATCGCCCAGGCCTACGACGGACCTGTCTTCCAGGCAGATGATTTCACTATCGCCAAGATGTTCAAAGAAAAGGGCTACCGTACCGCTGCTTTCGGCAAATGGCATCTGGGTTGGGATTTCGATGCCATCCGCAAACCGGGTGTGGCAAAGGAGGACTGGGTTAAGGCCGAGTCCTACGATTGGACCAAGCGCTTCCCGGGCGGTCCGACCGATCAAGGGTTTGACCGTTACTTTGGCGATGGAACGATCAATTTTCCCCCGTATTGCTGGATTGAGAACGACCGCTTCGTAACCATCCCGACCAAGCCGGTCATCAAATCAGAGCCGCTTGCCGGTGGTGGCACCTTCCGACCGGGACCCATGGCCGAGAGCTGGAATCCCTACGATATCCTGCCGACCATGACAGAGAAGACCGTTGATTGGATCAATGAGCAATCGCCTGATCAGCCCTTCTTCGTCTACTTAGCTTTCAACTCCCCGCATTACCCGATTGTGCCCAACGAAGAATTCCACGGCAAATCAAAGGCCGGTTACTACGGGGACTTCGTTATCGAGACCGACGCTATGGTGGGGAAGGTTCTGGCAGCATTGGAGGAGGGTGGCCTGGCCGAAAACACGCTGGTCATTTTCTCGGCTGATAATGGGGCGGAAACGCATGCCTTCGAACGACTGGAAACTTTCGATCAATGGAGCTCTGGAAAATATCGCGGCGTGAAACGCGACATCTACGAGGGTGGTCACCGGGTGCCGTTCATCGTTCGCTGGCCCGGTCAGATCGAAGCAGGCGCTGTTTCCGATGAGGTGGTCAGCCAAGTTGATCTGGCGGCGACCTTCTCTGAAATTGTCGGCTATTCCCTCGGCGGAGACGTGGCGATCGACAGCTACAATCTGCTACCTGTACTTAAAGGCGAGGACTACGATCGCCCTTTGAGGTCGGCCACGGTGCAGAATACCTCTCCAGGTAAGTTCGCTTTGCGCCAAGGCGATTGGGTCTTGATCGATGCGTCCTCAGGAGCGGCCCGAAAAGAGGAGAAGCACTATCTGGATCGCTTCGGATTAGAAGCCTATGGGGAGGGGAATGAAGGACTCCTGTTCGACCTCAAAGAGGACCCTCGCCAGTCCAAGAATCTATACGCCGATTACCCCGAGAAAGTGGAAAGCATGCGTAGCCTCCTCGAGCGTTATATCGAGGGAGAACGTTGCGCCCCGATCGATCGGTGATCGCGCGCTTTTGTCGATCAATTGGCCTTTTTTGTGTATGTTTGGATATCGGAATCCGAGGTAGAGTCAGCGAACATCGAGCAGGAAGGCGTTCTCGATAACGTGGCTTCTCGGATATATGAGTACTGGCACGAGTGGGCTCCTGGGGAATGGAATGAAGCCTGGAGAGACGTTGAGTTGGAGTCCGAGTTAACTCACCCTGGAGCGAGACTGTCGACCACCTTGGGCGAGCTTTATGACAACGTCCGAATCGATGCGGAGCGCATGCTGGGGCTGAATGGCACCGCGGATACGCGCCAGCCTTTGGACTCGATGAATCTGGTCGCCAACTATACCTTCTCTGACGACTCCCCATTGAAGGGACTCACCCTTGGCGGGACGGCGCGTAAGCGGGGCGATCGTTTTCTTGGATTTCCTGATGACGAGAACGGGGTACCTGATGCTTCCGGCGCCTTTAAGGGCGGAAAGACGGAGGTTTACGATGCGATGGCTCGCTACCGCATGAAGCTATTCAATGACAAGGTCGATTGGAGTCTTCAACTGAATATCCGTAACATCTTTGACGATACGTGAAGGCGTCGTCCACCGATGGCACGGGATCAGGCAATATCGTGCGTTGGAGATACCAAGTGCCTCGCACCTATCAGCTCACCAACACCTTTAGATTCTAGCATAGTAATGAATTGGGTACGGAGGAAGGTTTGTGGGCTTTCTCAGATCCTAGTAGCTAACTTGTAGTGTTGAGCCCTGCGGCGGGAGCCGCAGGGCTATTCTCAATTATGGATCATTGTAGATAGATTAACCCTTTATGCACACCTTTACCTGTTGATTGCCGGGAGCGAAATAGGCGAAGATTGTGTAAATCAAAACGAGTTGTTTTTGCCTACAAAAGACCTGTAACCAAAGAAGATTAACCGCCCACCCGCTGAAGCGGCTTCGAGAACGCAGAATTTTCCATCGAATTGATAACCATTAATCCGGCCGTTTAGATCTCTGCGACCTCCGCGTCCTCTCGCGCAGCCCTTCGACAAGCTCAGGATCTACGACGAGCGGTTAAAACAATTTCCTAAAGATCCATTTCCCAGAACTCCCCTTTTTAAGTGTTTAATAGCGGCAGAATCATAGCTAAAATTAGATCAATTACACTCGTTGTCCCGTTCCCTTTGCTTATCGTCAAATCAATGATACCCCATCTCGTTCGTATATTTTCCGGATTTGTTCTGACCACAGGCTTTTTTTCCACGCTCGCTGTCGGCGCTGAAAATAAGGCCTTTCCGCCGCATACCTTCACTTTGACGGACGGCTACGAATTGGAGCTCGCCGCGGCCCCCGGACTCGTCGAGCGGCCGATGCACATGTATTTCGATAAGGAGGGAGCCTTGTATGTCACAGACAGTTCCGGGGATAGCCGGCCTGCACCGCTTCAGCTCGCGGAACCGAGCCACCGCATTCTGCGTCTCGTCGATATGGACGGCGATGGCGTCTTCGATGAGTCGACTGTATTCGCCGAAAAGGTGCCGTTTCCGGAAGGCATCCTGGTTTACGAAGGGGACATCTATGTAGGAGCCCCGCCGCATATTTGGAAATTCAGCGATACGGATGGGGACCATGTGGCCGATGAGCGAACGCCCTGGTTTAATGGCGGTACCGTTGAGAAATGCGGCAATGATATGCACGGCCCTTATCTGGGTCCGGACGGCTATTTCTATTGGACCAAGGGAATTTATCTGGAGCAGAGCTTTCTCCTTGGAAATGGAAAGCTGCATCGTTCGAGGGCGCCCCATATGTTTAGAGCCCGGCCGGATGGCAGCGAACTGGAAGTCGTCATGACGGGCGGGATGAACAATCCGGTGGGCGTGGCCTTCAGCGAAACCGGGGAGCGCTTTCTCAGCGGTACGTTTTTCGTCCACCCGAAGACGCATCCCGGACAGCGCGACGGCATTCTGCATGCGGTCTATGGAGGGATGTACGGGCGAAAGAATCCTGCGGTCCTGTCCGGTCATCCTCGCACGGGGGACTTTTTGCCGATCATGAGTCACATGGGGGCTTCGGCCTCGTCAGGCGTTTTGATGCCCCGCAACAACGCCTTGGGCCTTAAGGGAGACTTGCTTTGCGCGGACTTCAATCTGCGACGCGTATCCAGACACAGCTTGAGTCCTTCCGGGGCGAGCTACGCTTCGAAGATCACGACTCTTCTGGAGAGCGATCAACCGGAGTTCCATCCCACCGATGTGATCGAGGATGCGGACGGCAGTATCCTGGTGGCAGATACGAGCAGCTGGTATGAGATGTGTTGCCCGAG
This sequence comes from Opitutaceae bacterium, assembly GCA_002694885.1. Classification (GTDB taxonomy): domain Bacteria; phylum Verrucomicrobiota; class Verrucomicrobiia; order Opitutales; family Opitutaceae; genus Pelagisphaera. Next base: position 13,551 of record NZNM01000014.1, read on the forward strand.
ATCGACGATCGTCAAGCCTGAGGACTTCGGCGCAATTTATCGTATCCGCAAAAGCGACTCTACCGTCACCGATGATCCCCGAGGCTTCGAGCTAGACTGGGAAAATCCTGCAGTCACTTACCTTTCCGATGAACGGCCTGTGGTCGTGGCTCGCGCCATCGATGCCTTGGCGAAAGAGGAAAACATCGCTGCGTTGAGCGCGTCAAAGGCGGGCGTGCCGGCCTTGTGGTCCCTGCACCGTATTGAGGGAGCCGCCGCGCGAGAAGCGATTCGGGAACGCATTAACCAAGGAAGCGAGGAGGAGCGCTCGGTGGCGATTCGAAGCGCCGGTCTTTGGCGCGATGCCGACGCAGCGGAGGCTCTGAGCGATGCCCTGACTTCGCAGGACGCCCATATTGTCCGACTGGCAGCCATGGCGCTGGGCAGGATCGGCGACCGCTCGAAGAAGAGCGCTTTGTTGGAAGCGGGCAAGGGAGAGCTCGATCCGTTTCTAAAACACGCCGTCACCTATTCCCTCTTCGAAATGGGTGTCGCTGGAAGCGTTGCGGAATCGCATCCGCTGGGGACGCAGCTTCGCAAAATGGATGAGGTAGCTAAGAGCGGCCCCAATCCCAATGTACGGCCTGATATTGCACAGGCGGACCCAGTCGAAATGGATGGGGTGAAAGTGGCGCGCCAGTATACGCGTATGGGCGAGCTCAGAAGTCATTTTGTCAAGGAAGGGGGCGATCCCAAACGTGGGGAGAAGCTCTTCGCCGATCCTGCTAATATGTGCATTACCTGCCATCGCTTGGGCGACCTGGGAACGGATTTTGGTCCGGAATTGACGCAAATCGGCGCTATGCGGGGGAGGTTCGATATACTGGAAGCCATCGTTTATCCGAGCGCTTCGATCGTTCGCTATTACGATAGGGTGGACGTGAAAACGAAGCAGGGAGCGATCGTCTCCGGAATTATCAGTAGTGAAACTGAGGATACGATGACTTTATCTCCTGCACCCGGAGCGGAGATCCCCGTTCGCTCAAAGGATATCGTCGAGGCGAAGTATTCGAGCGTGTCCCTGATGCCCGAAGTGTACGATACTCTTTTGAGCGAGCAAGACCTTGCCGACCTCGTCGCCTACCTAATGCGGGCGAAATAAACCTCTCTCAGCCCTAATCTTAATCTTACACTTAATCCCCCCGCCCAACCTCTTCCTGTTAATACAATTTATTGAAGTTATATAGTTGATCCGAAGAACTGCATGAAAGAATCACTCCATTCTCAGAACGGTATTCATCGCCGCGACATGATCAAAGGAGTTGCCGCGGCGGGGCTGCTCCCGGTGGCCTTAGCTGGAAGGGCATTTGGCGCGGATAGGGATTCGGCGAGCGTGCTGCCGCCGCCGAAGTACACGCTGGCGGTGCACATGAATGCGAATTTTGCCCGGCAAGCGAAGGATATGCCGGTCGATGAGCGCTTCAATCTGGCAGCAAGCTTGGGCGCCAAGGCCTACCAGATCGGAGCGTTCAGCGGCTTGGACTTGGATGAGTACCGCCGCAATGGGGACA
>NZNM01000002.1 GCA_002694885.1 Opitutaceae bacterium
CCTCGCAGGAATTGGTCCGATGTCGCAACTCTCCATTCGTGCAGTCGTTTTGGTTGGTTTGATGCTGCTCGCAAGCGCATCACCAATCGCTCAAGTAGCACGAGCAGACCCTCAAATCGAACTTCAAGTTGACGCGAGTCACATGATTCTCACTCCCGGTGAATCAATGAATCTAACCCTTACAATCGAAAACAACGGTTCTTCGATTGAAACGTACAGTATTGAAACCTCAACGTTTGGTCTTTCCACGCTGTGGACTGCAACACCTTCATCCAGTACCGTCTCAAACGTTTTGCCCACATACAACACGAGTACCACAATTGTAGTCCAACTTGCTGAAACAGCAACGCCGAGCGACAATGGCAAGTTTACAATTTACGTCAATGATAGCGATGATACGGTGTCCTCATCAATCGATGTGTTCGTAAGTGTGGCGGTTGTTTACAATCCCCACCTCGATGCCACAGGGGTCGGTGATCAAGGACTTCTAGCACTCCAACCGGGTCAAAGTGTTGACCTTTCCATTCCGGTAAGCAATCATGGGTCTGTCATGGACTCGTATCTATTGGAGGTTGGAGAGGAGCCAGATCTTTCTGGATGGTGGGCGAACTATTCTTCCAGTGGTTCCACCAATACGACCAACACTCCTCCATCTTGGTCAAATTCGGTAAGCGATGTGCTCATTTTTGGTAATTCCTACACATCTAGAAACGGCCTTTCATTCATGCTTGAGGAATTGCTCCGAAGTGCGCACAGTCCCAGCAACACCTCGGACTACACCACAGGAGGTCACTCGATTTCGGACCATTGGGACGATGTCAACACCAGCAGTAGTCCTCAAAACCTCTCACTCGCCTCAGGTGTCTGGGATACGGTATTGCTTCAGGACCAATCACAAACACCCGGTTTGAATCGCACAACTTCGCAGTGGCTGGAAGGTAAAAACGGAAGCATCCATCTTGCAGAGCGAATCGATGCCGAAGGAGGTGCTACAATGCTGTTCATGACGTGGGGTCATCGCAGCGGTGATTCTGCGTTGACGACATTGTACCCAAATTACACTGTGATGCAAAATCGAATCGAACAAGGCTACATTGACTATCGCGACAACATCTCACTTTCAACCTCCGCTGAAGTGTACATCGCTCCAGTCGGTTTGGCTTTCAAGCACATTCACGATTCAATCGTTGGTTCAGGCGGGGATCCTTTGGATTCAACTTCAACGTTCTATCAACTCTATGACGGTGACGGCACACATCCTTCAACGTCTGGGTCGTATCTTGCGGCTTGCGTTTTGTTCACAGCCCTGACAGGTGACACTCCTGTTGGACTCACAGACAACACAACCCTTGATGCAACGCTTCGATTGACACTCCAGCAAACCGCAGCTGAAGTCGTTTTGAACGGTTCAGCAACCTACACATATCCCTGGGAAACCGCCCCGACAATCCAAGCAATGAATCAGAATACGAACATTCCTACGGGCTGGGAAGTACGCTGGCTTGACGACCAGATCGAGAATCTCTCCGCCAACGGTCAGGAAACAGCCACGCTGCGAATTTCCATTCCATCGGATGCAAGTCCAGGAGCAACTGGTTTGCGATTGTATGCAGGATCGTTGTTTGGAAATCGAACAACTTCTACTCTGATGGTTGTCGATGTTCAGGCCGATTACGACCTCCAGGTGGATTTCCTTCAATCATCCGATGCCTTCCTTCCCGCTCAACAAACCAACACAACGGTCCGCTTGACGAATACAGGGACTGCTCCAACAACGTTCGATCATGCATTAAGCGTCACCTCTGGACCGTGTACTGTTTCGCTCTTGTCACACACCTCGACAATTGCTGTTGGCGCTAATGAAGACCTTCCGTTCCAAGTTAACGTGGGAACAAATGCGAACGTAGGGGACGTGTGTACACTTCGCCTGACATCAACACTGGATTCGGATTCCAGTGTTTCTTTCGCACACGACTTTTCGTTTGAAATCGATCGAGACGTTGATTTCGTTCTTCAAGGACCGAGCGGACCAACGCTTCTCGAACCTGCGGTCGAGACGAATTTGGAAGTGCGTGTTTTCAATACTGGAAGCGAAACAGAAACGTTTTCTCTCCAAATCAAGAGCAACGCTTCTTCTCCCGTAACCCTCACTCTTGATGGGCCTTCATCGGTCTCTGTCGCTGCTGGAGCATCGACAATTTGGGCCCTTAAAGCGACGGCTTCCGTCGATTCCCTTGGATTGTATGAACGCCTCGTAACGGTCACTCACGATTCGCTTATCGAGCAGAATCTATCTTTGGATTTTGACGTCCAATCCGTCGCTTCACTACAGCTCATGGGTCCACTTGACGGACGAATTGTTGTTCAATCAGGAGGGGAATCCTCTGTAACTATAGCCATAGAAAACGACGGTACGTCCAACATCACTCTTGACACTTTTACAATCACCGGTTTACCTGGAGGTGTAAATGCTGTGCTACCCGACGTTAAGGAATTCTTCCTCGAGGCAGGATCCATGCACAATGTAACATTAACAATGACTGCATCCGCAGCAATCAGTGCACGCACAGACTCCCTCTCTCTGCGTCTCTTATCCGACTCAACAGAGGCGTTGCTTGCGGTCGAACTTCAGGTTGTTGACAGAACTTTGGCAAAATTAAGTCCGAACACCAACCAAATCATTGCAGGTCCTGCTGCTCCGACAAACGTCACCATTGAAGTGACCAACATCGGAACCTTGCAAGACACGTTCCTTCTGTCCATCGGGGCGGGCGAAACCTCGAATTTCTTTGAACTTTCATTGTCCAAGACATCTGTAGTCCTTGGTGTTGGCCAATCGGAATCGGTTGTTTTGAGCGTAAGAGAGACATCGATTGGGGCAAACTCGATTGGCTCGCCGATAAACATCGTTGCGACATCGACATTGGATTCCTCCTCCACAGACACCGTTATTCTTACACTCATACCCATGAACGCGGGTTCGGAAATATCCGTAGTAGACGACGATGCATCAGCCGAAGCGGGCGGACTCATAAACGGCTCTTTCAGTGTGAGCAATACAGGAAACAGTGTGGATGTGTTTTCGCTGTCTTCCGTGAACATTGATTGCGTAATGGAATCCTTGGTTGAGTTGCAGCCGGGTGAATCCAAGACCTTCCCCTACACCTGCAATGTCCCCTACGACGGTAATGCTGGTTCGAACACCTTTTCCTTCCGTTCGGTATCAAGCGCTCGACCGGATTCTGTCCACAACCGAGTTGTTTTTTACACAATTGAAGCAACATGGAATTCAGATACAGCAGTGAACATCACCGTAGACCAAAACGAATTGACGCTTCCTTATCTCGGTGGTTCTTCGACGACGGTCAGCATAACCAACCTTGCGAACATTCAGATAACCGGGCGTCTTACCGTAACAGGTGTTTCTGAAAGTGTGATTCAATGGCACTTCAATGACACGCTCGGTGAGCAAACAGACGAATTCACACTCGAACCAGGGGCATCCGAGATTTACGTTGTCCGATTCGACTCAATGACTGCATACGAAACCTATGCAGAAGTGCAAATCAAGGCATTTGTAAAGATCGATGGAAGTAGCTTTGATGCGGAATCAGACATTCTTGAACTCCAAGTAAAGGGTGAACCCCAACCGCCGCAAGGAGTCTCCTTGCTTGGGATTGAAATCGGTAAGCAAACCACGCTCCAAATCATGGCGATTGGTTACATTCTTTTCGCACTGGCAGTTGTATTCATCCGCCTGCGGAAACCCCGTGCAGAAGCGACGGAATCCGAAGAAGGTGAACAAAAAGAGGATGAAGAATCCAAAGAATATCCGTTGGGGCCGAACGAGTGTCGTATGGACACCAACCGTCGCATTTCATGCCCATCTTGTGAGGCGAGACTCGCAGTTCCTGGTGGCAATGAACCGCCGTTCCGTTTCACGTGTCCGACCTGCGACTCAAGCATCAGGGTTGTCGAATACGGCTCAGCACCGAAGTTCTGATCACGACATTTTTTGAGCGATGAGCAGAAACGCGGTGTGGCCAAATGGACCGTTGACTGGGCGCATACCACCTTTGCTGGCTTTTCCCCACTCACGTTCGATGATTTCACCAGCCCACTCGACGTTAAGTCCCGATTCTTCACAAGCAATCCATGCTTGCTCCAGTTGGCTTGAAACAGGGCAATAGCATGAAAGGCGACCTCCAATTTTGAGAAGGTGTGCTACGGCTCGAATTGCGGAGGGATGTTCGGGTAAATCAAGCAAAACGGCATCGACGTTTGATACGTTGGTTTCGATTTCGTCGATTGCGGTCTCTATTCGCCCGTCGATGTGCGAGTGCTTTGGAAATTCGGGAACTGCCTGCGCAAGCTTCTCAAGGTTTTCGAGACCGACAACGGAATGCTCTTCTCTTGGTTCGATGGTGATTAGATGACCTGTTGCTCCCAAGACGCGTGCAAGATGCATGGATTGACCTGCAGAGCCCAATCCTGCTTCCAGAACAACATCTCCTGGACCGATTCCAAGCCGGGTAATGAAAATGCCAGCATCTTTGGAACCAATGGTCTGGGCTCTTCGTTTCATTCCTTGAAACAATTCAGGCAGACGAGGGGGGAGATGCGTGAAGGTTTTCGACCCGATTTGGACTGTTGCTCCTAAAGCAACAGAGGACAGGGTTTGTTTGGGATTGAACACGCCAATACCTTTGAATTTACGACTCTCATCAACCAGTTGGATGATATGAACGCGCCCATTTTCCTCAACAAGCGCCGCAATCTTCTCCTCGGCCATGGACTTCCGAAGGCGTCTGTATCATCAGACTTTTCCACATTGTGGAAAATCTGCGAAAAAGATTGTAGAATCAAAAACAGACTAGCATTATATAATCCGTGGTATAGGACTTATTATGCCAATTGGTACAAAACCGCTTTCAATTGTTTTGGTCGTGCTGTTTTTGGGCAGTCTGACAGGCGGATTTACGTCCGTCCTCAATCAAACCAATCCAGAGGTACTTGATGATGAGCCAGACATTCAAATGGCTTCTCAGGCAACCAGTCCAGGCCATGTTGTCTTTGGACAATACATTTCATCGGACAATTGTGGCCATTGTTCAAAGAATGGCGGAGGATCCGATGCACATCACTCGCTCAAGCAACTCCACCCAGACGAATATGTCTACGTAACGTACATGTCTGCCTCTTACACAGATACAGATACCTCCCGAGCAGGAAACGTTGGCCCCTACAATTGGGCTTGGAGTAGAGGTGGAGCTCCGGATGCATATTTTGGTGACCGAACGGATGGAAGTGGAGGGCCAGGCTCCAATGGTTGCAATGTCGGTGGGGCTGACACCTCCTCCACATCCTATGACGCCACGTTTAGCAACGGCGGGTGCATGATGCCTGCATCCACTGTCAACAACTACGGAATGAGCGCAGCCATTAGCCAATCTGGCTCGTTTTACAACATTGACATCTCATACAGATACACGGGCTCGGGCAGTTCTGCAAGCAACATGAAACTCTACGCTGCTTTGGTCGACGAAGATTGTACAGGTTATTCCTATAGCTCAGGTATTCCTCACGGATATAACTGCTGGATGGCATGGCTTACGAGTGGAGACACGTACAAATCGAAAAACGCAGGTTCTGGAAACGCATTTGCAAGTGTAAATCCAACCTCAACTTCCCAAACCGTTTCATGGACGAGCGTCCCATCCTCCGTTGTCCCCGGAGGGTTGAGCAAAGCCATTGTTGTTGGCGTTCTCATGACAGGAAACAGCGTCTCATCGGGCGGCTCTAGTCCGCACGTATATCACGCAGTTGATTCAACAATGGGTCCAAAGATGGATTTGTCCATACCGAGTTTCACTGCCTCCACATCAGCCGGTGATTCTTACAAAAGAGGTGATGTTGTCACCCTCGATGCAACCGTTGCCAACACCGGCGACCTTACCTACAACAACGGTGGCTCTGTGAAGTTCTACTACATTCTCAACGGAAACAAGAATTACATCGGTCAAGGAACGCCAATCAGTTCAATGGCAACGACTGGTTCAACCAGCACCATGAGCGTACAGAAAACGTTCGATACTAGCGTTCTGCCTGAGAACGGATGGAAGACGGTATTTGGAGCCGAGCTTTCCACTTCGGGAGAAACCGTTACCTCAAACAATCAGGCAACAGTGGAAATGGATCACGACCGTCCTCCAACATCGAATTCTCCTCAGGTGATTGGGAGTACAGACATCAACCGAGGGGAATATTTCTCAGTTCTTGCCAAAGGAAGCGCAAACGATAACGTTGACAGCATCGATACACTCACGTTCGATGTCGAGATCTCTCCTGCTGGAACCAACCAATGGTCGAGTAGTGTCGTGACTGGTGGCACAAACATTCTGTACCTGGGTACCCCGAGCGAGGGACGTGAATATTATCTCTTGCCAACGGTTGACATGCCTGCTGGTTTGTACGACATTCGCAGCCGGGCCGTCGATGCACGTGGGCAAACCTCAGGTTGGTCCTTGACTACCAATGCATTCGACTTGACGAATGCACCACCATCGATTACACCAAATCAAGTAAGTCCAGTACCGTGTGATGTTGCGACAAAGGTCGATATGACAGGTATCATCACCGACCCTGAGACACCGTTGTCGTCATTGGACATAACCAGCAACCATGCATCATTTGTCGAGTGGCATCCTTTGACAACTGAGGTCGAAGTGTTGTTTGCTTGGGATGCAACACAAGGTTGTCCACTTGGCCAACAAGGAATTGAAATTTTCATGGACGACGGGGCCGATTATTCGGAGCAAGGCGCGCTTCCCTACGGAACCTTGCTGTTCAACGTCTTAGAGAACGGACAACCTCGATGGCAAGCTCTACCCACTCAAATTATCGACGAAGGGTCCATTGGAACGCTTAGTTTACTGCCGTTTTTGTCAGATACTGATTCAACAGGGAACATCGTATCTGCTGAGGATTTGACGTTGGAAATTATTCAGATGTCAACCAACGATGTCTTTGAAGCAAGGTTGGAGGGAACCAACATCGTATTTTCGACCGTGGACGATGATGTGAACGGTGAATTGACAGTCACGATTCGGGCAAGTGATGGTGATCAATACGCCGATCAAACACTCATTGCGAAGGTCAACCCAATTAACGATCCACCACGACTTGACATGGAGAGCCTTCAACAGGAACCAATCAAGTTGGGCACACAGCGTGTCGTCAACCTCATGGCCCATTTGACGGACGTTGATAATCTCGACAGTGAAGCCTTCATCACGGTTTCATCGGATGAACAAGGCGCAGCAAAATACAACCCAATCGACGGAACCATGACGTTAAACTTCCAAAATTCAGGAACGCATGACGTCATTATCAACGCAATCGACCGGTACGATTCCAACACTTACACGCTAACAGTCGAAGTTTTCGATGCCTATCCACTGTATGTGGCCAAAGAAAGCGATGGCGGAGGTCACATGTACATCATTATGGAAAACGCTTACATCGACCAAATACCAACCGCCAACATTTTCCTGACCGATACAGCACCGACCTTTACTTCAATTGAAACCACATGGAACATTTGCAACGATGAAACAGGAACCTGCGACGGACTCTATGAAGTGAATCTTGACATTACTCGGTCCATGGTGGGGTGGGAACTCGATCTCGACATCCCCTCGCTTTTCATGCCGGATCAATTCGCTCGCCCGTCTGGGTCTGCGTACAAGGACTACTATCAGGTGTCGGTCAAGGCTGTTGATACAAACAACAACGATTACAAAAGCATCACCAGTCTTCGCTGGAACATCCTCGAAGAACTTCCACCAATAAGTGAAATGGACGAAATAACCTTGAACGATTACATCGATAGGTTGGCTGATGACATCGCATCACTGGAAACGCAATCTGCTAATGCGCTCAATGAGGCATACAAAGATGAGGTTGCGCTCATTATCGATCAAAAGCGTGCTGAATACAATGATGCATGCGCCGACCCACGCGCAAACTGTCCGAGCCAAGAGATGCAGGCAGAGGATTCCGCTGAAAAATCGCATAAAGACATGAATTGGACCTTAATCCTTGGAATCGTAGGTGCTATCATTGGACTTGCACTGGCGGTAGGACTGTTCCTTCGTAAAGATGGACGTTACAAGTATCATGAAACAAACGAAGTCTGGACGCAAGACTCTCTGCCAATTCACGATACCGTTGCCAATTCAATGTACGGGGGAGCCGCACAAATCTTCCAACAACCGATTCCACATCCTCACGCTCATCCTGCGCCACTCCCGGTTGTGCCGCCGATGGTTCATGCTGGACCCCCACTTCCACCCGGCGGACTGCCTGCTGGATGGACCTTTGAACAGTGGCAATACTACGGTCAGCAATACCTTGATCGTCTGCAGCAGTGAAACTTTGAATTCTATGGCTCATGCTAAAGTCCTAAAGAGGATGACAACGAGGAGACAACATGCCTGAGGGTGAACCGTCGGATGATGTCATCGAAGAAGATGACTCTGAAATGGTCACTGTGTGGGCACCAGAGCCCTCCAATCAAGGCGATGGAATCTTGTCCACAAGTATCGAAGAGTGGATTAACGAAGTAAAATTCGAAACGACCGAGGACGTACCGATACCAGAACGCTTGGTTGATCAAGTGATTGGCCAAGAAGCGGGATCGGTCGTCATCAAGAAGGCTGCTGAACAACGTCGTCACATGCTCATGATCGGTGACCCGGGAACCGGAAAGTCGATGCTTGCTCGCTCAATGACTGACCTCCTTCCTCAGGATGCGCTGGAAGATGTTCTGGTCTATCCGAATGAAGAC
>NZNM01000003.1 GCA_002694885.1 Opitutaceae bacterium
CGGTGGGCCGAATGGACCCGTGGGGCCAGGGAGTCCCGGAGGGAGAGGTCCAGGCGGCCGAGGGACCGGGTTCAGAGGCAAAGGCGGTCGAGGCCCTGGAGGTGGCGGAGCGGAACGAGCGCCATCCAGCCAAGGTGTGTCCTTGAACTCGGGGGATGTGAAGCATTATCCCGATACTTCGCTTTATGATCCAAGTGTGCTACGCACTTTTTTCATCACGTTTGAGAACCCTGCCTGGGAATCCGAACTGGTCATCTTCAACAACACCGATGTAGATGTACCAGCGACAGTCCTGGTCGATGGCATCACCTACTCGGATGTGGGAATTCACTTTCGAGGCAACTCCTCTTTCGGCGTAGGTGATGGCTACAAGCGATCCCTAAACTTGAGTTTTGATTTCATTCACGAAGATCAGGAAATCGATGGCTACAACACCTTGAATTTTCTCAACGCCAATGGCGATCCCACCCTGCTCCGTTCGGTGCTTTCCCTTCAGATCGCCAGGGAATACATCCCTGCACCCAAGGCCAATCTCGTGCAAGTGGTGATCAACGGTGAGAACTGGGGCGTGTATGCCAATCAACAGCAATTCAACAAAGATTTTCTGGAAGAAAATTTTGAGACTCGCAAGGGCACACGCTGGAAGATCCCACAAGGAGGTGGCTCTGTGGGCGGCTTTCAATACCAGGACGAGGATGTCGCCTCGTATCAGGGCAGTTTTCAAATCAAGTCCAAAGACGATCCAGAGGCATGGAAAGCCATTATTGGGTTGGCGCAAACCTTGCAAATTACCCCCAAGGATCAGCTCGTCGAGACACTGGAATCCAAAATCGATCTGGACAGCTATCTGAAGTTTATGGCTCTGGACAATGCCCTGGTCAGCGGAGATGGTTTTTGGACACGCGGGGCCGACTATTGCCTTTATCTCCACCCTAACGGGAAATTCCATTTCATTCCCTATGACATGAACGAAATGTTCAGTTTCCGTGGAGGTGGCAAAGGTCCTGGAAGCAGTGGTCGATATACCGGCCCCACGGGTGTTCGGCTCGATCCCCTGGCAGGTCTCACCGATCCCAACAAACCCGTCATCGAGCGGATTCTAGCCGAGCCTTCGCTCCAGAAGAAGTATCTGGGCTACGTCAAGGAGATTGCCACCCGATCCATGGCTTGGGAAAACATTGGCCCTGTGGTTCAGGGCTACCGCGAGCTGATCCGTGACGAAGTCCAACGCGACACCCGCAAACTGTACACCACCGAGGCCTTTCTCAAGGGAACCTCCGATCAGCCTGAAGGAGACAATCTGCGTAGCTTCTTTGACCAACGAAGAGTGGCGCTACTTTCCATGGAGGTGATCCAGGATCTCTAGACATCCACTCTTTTCAAACCGCTCAAAGCAGCCAGGCAAATGCCTGGCTGCTTTTTTTTGGAAAGTAGGCGAACGCTCTTCTCAAAAGGGCTCTCAGGATGAATGCAAAGAGGATCACAGCTCGACAAAAAGCCTCGCGAGTTGATGTTCGCACAGCAAACTTCTAGTATCCTGCGCCATGACCTCTTCATGGCACAGGCAACCCTCACCACGAAATCAGGGGATATGCTACCTTCTGGGTATTCTCCTCCTTCATTTCCTCACTGCCCAATCTCAGGAGGCCCTGCCGTCCATGACCCGCGAGAACGTAGCCTACGGCGATCACCCGCAGCAGGTCATTGATTTCTGGCAGGCCAAGGTGGAAGGTTCCGCTCCACTGATCCTCTTCATTCATGGCGGTGGTTTCACCGGTGGCTCGCATGACAAGGTCAACAAGACATTCCTCGAAGCCTGCCTAAGTGCCGGCATACACTTTGCCTCCATTGAATACCGTCTGCTCAAACATGACTGGTTTCCCGCTCCTCACCAGGACTGTGTACGGGCCTTGCAGTTTCTGCGCAGTAAGGCGTCGGAATGGGGCATCGATCCCCAACGCATCGCAGGCTTTGGGGGCTCGGCGGGAGCTCAGCTGGTTGCTTATCTCGCTTGGTCGCCCGACTTTGCCGATCCTTCCAACGATGATCCCATTGCGCGCGAATCCTCTCGCTTGAAGGCGGTGGGCCTGATCGGTGGCCAGGCCAACCTGGATTTCGACTGGTGGGTGAAAAACATCCCCGGATACCAGCGAGACTTTCACTCCCGACAGATTCCCGCAGATCTCTCACCCATTGACATGCGAGCCCTGCAGCGCGAACTTTCCATCGAAAGCCATATCAGCAGCGATGATCCTCCCTCTTTCATGAGCTATGGCATGACACCCGATGCCCCCATTCCCAGCGAGGCCCGCGCGGCGCGCGGATGGTCGATCCATCATGTGAATTTTGGTTTATCCATGCAGACCTTACTGGAGAAGCATGGAGTCGAACATGTCTTGAAATATCCAGGCACGAATCAAGCTCATAAAAATGCGGTTGATTTTCTAATCCATCATCTCAAAAAGTGACCGCGGCTTGCGTTGGGGTTGGCTCTCAAGACGAATGAGGAAGATTGGCGCAACCTTTCACCAATTCACCTCATAACAAAAGAATGTGGAAACCAAGGAATCTAATGGTTTAGACTCTTTTCATGTTCCACGAGCAATTCTATCAAACCCGTCGCTCCTTCCTGGCTCGCAGCGCAGCAGCAGCCTCGACGCTGGCATTTCCGTTTGTCTCAACACGATCGGTGCTCGGAGCCAATGACCGGTTGAACATCGCGGGCATTGGCTGCGGTGGCAAAGGAAAGGCCGACCTGACCTTCTGCCAATCCCAAAACATCGTGGCGCTGGTGGATGTCGACCACAAGCATGGCGGCGAAATGATGGAAACCTTCTCAAAAGCCCGTCGCTTCAAGGACTACCGTGTGATGTTCGACCAGATGAGCCATCGCATCGATGCGGTCACCATTTCAACCCCTGATCACATGCATTTCCACCCGGCGATGCAGGCCATCCAGGCTGGGAAACATGTCTTTTGCCAGAAGCCTCTCACCCACACCGTCTGGGAAGCCCGCACCTTGACCGAGGCTGCACGCAAGGCAGGCGTGGCCACGCAGATGGGCAATCAAGGCATTTCATCTCCCGGGATGCGGCAGGATGCGGCGATCGTCCGAGCAGGCGTTCTGGGTGACATCCTGGAAATGCACTGCTGGTCGGACCGCCCCGGGGGGCGTTGGAAGCAGGGGATTGAACGACCGAGCGGAAACCCTCAAGTACCCGACCACATCGACTGGGACTTATGGATTGGCTGTGCCCCTTGGCGCCCCTACCACCCCGCCTACCACCCCTTTGCCTGGCGTGGCTTCTGGGATTTTGGGACCGGGGCCATAGGTGACATGGGCTGTCACCTCCTGAACCTGGCAGCCCTGGCCATGGACATCCGCGACCCCGAAAAAATCGTCGCCGAAGGCGTGGGTCAAACCCAGGAAACCGGTCCCCTCTACTCACACATAGTGTGGGATTTCCCGGCTACCGAGCAACGCCAGGCCTTCAAGTTTCATTGGTATGATGGCGGACGCAAACCCTCTGCGCAACTCTTCCCGGCAGAGGAGTATGACACCAACGGCATCCTGATGATTGGCACAAACGACACCATGCTCACCCATTACAGCGGAGGCGGCACCTTGAAAAGTGGGCGCCGGGCCAAGGACTTGGAAGTCCCACAGCTCTTTGGCAACTGCGAGGATTGGCACCAGTGCCATTACGATGATTGGTTTGCTGCTTGCCGAGGTGGCACCCCTGCCCTTTCCCATTTCGAGAAAGCGGGCCCGATCACCGAAGTCGTCCTCCTGGGCCAGGTGGCCATGCGCGCTGGTGTGGAGATCCACTGGGATGCCAAGCAGATGAAAGTGACCAATCACCCGCAGGCCAACCAATACATCACCAAGGAATACCGCAAGGGATGGGAGGTTTGAGCAGCCATTAAGCAGTCACCTAATACCCGTAGGCTGTGGCAGCCATGAACTGGCGATTCATGACAATGATTTCGTCCAGTGACCTCTGGCTCAAGGCCTGATCGTATCGGGCCTGATCTTCAATCAGGTCCTCTATGGGCGTCCCCTCTTCGTCGTGGACCTCCAGAGCCGCCCCAAGGTAGAAGTGCTCAAATTCACAGGCATTCAGGCCCGCATGTTCAGCCTGCCTCCAAAGGTCCACCACCGTTCCATCGTAATAGTCCAGACCACTCAGGCAATACACATACTCCGGCCATTCAAAGACAGATTCATATCGTGACTTGGAGTCAAAGTAATCCCATTCATAATTGCTTGCTGCCTCGCCGAGCCTCTTCTCCAGGTCCTTGTCAAGCTCGGTGCAGGCCTTCAAGGTGAAGGACTCGAATCGATACAGGTTCGGATCCGTAAAATACTGACTGATTTTTTCAGGCTCCACTGGGCCACCGGCCGCTACCACCCTCATGCCCTGCAATTCCTGGGAAGGATCAAAAACCAGCTTGGAAACGACCGCATGATTGTCGTTGGGGGTGGGCTTCACGAAGTCTTTCGGGTCTGCGTTTTTCTCTATCCAATCGGCGACGCGCTCCATACTCATCCCTTTAGTTTCAGGGTATTTGATCCACGCCTCGTACTTGTTGATGGTGAAAGCCCAACGCTGAATGGCCTGTAAGGGTTGCTCTACCAGAACGGTAAGCGTGTCGTGATCTTGTTCCATTGGATGCGATTTTTGTTTGTTTGTTGGACGGGTAGCTTCAGAATTGCCTAAAGACAGGTCGAGCATAGAGCATGCCACGTAAGGCATGCCTCTACCCAAGACTGTTTTGATAAGCTTTTGTGCAAAACCGTGCACCCCCAAAGGCACCTTTTGACCGCCATGCTCAAAACACGCCATTACTAAGAAAAACCCGACAAAAGAACAGGAAGATGACCCGCGTCCGTGAAAAAACATGCACAGGTATGTGGAGAGGGAACCCCATGGCTAGCCAGGCTGATGGCAACATCTGCAGCCCCACCAAGCCTTCACCCATCAAGGGATGTGAACACCAGCGGGCCAAAGCGGTTGCACAGTTGTGGGCTCCTGGAGCTTACCTTCAATGCGATGTAACACTTTGGAGTCGTGGCGTATGGAAAAAAAGCCGCTGGCAGCACCTCAGACCCCCATAAAGCCGAAGGGCATCGACGCTTGAACTTACCGGTGGTTTTCGCAGATCCTACGCGGGCTAGAACGAACGAATGGGGCCTGGTGCGATGATGGGCTGTGCCAGCATTCCTTGAGTGCGCTACGACCACCGAGAAAAGAGACTTGCAAAGCCGGCCACCTGGCCGATGAAACCCACCACAAAATGAAATTCATCACCTTGTCACTGATCGTACTACTGAGGATTTCATGCTTAAAGAACAGGCATCACCTTGGGGCCTTGAAGATCGATCCCCCTCAAGGTTCGGTCCTGGAACATCAGAAAGTCGATAACGGGGTTCATTTCTACTCGGTTCGATGACAGAAGCCTCACGCACAGGGAGGACTCTTCATAGTCACCTAATAGCCCACTCACATGTCCGCCTCCAACATCCCATCCACGGTCAAGACCATCATCGAGGGAACCGTCTCCAGCCTTCGCAGCCGCAAGCCTGCGGATTTCTCCGAGGATGGAGACATTGAATACAGAGAAATTCAGGGAGCAGCCTTATCCGGCCATTTAGGCTTCATCGAATACGTCGATGAAGCCGGCAACGGGAAGGTCGTGTCAGTTCACATGTTGACCGATGACCGGGTGATTTGGAACAGACAATTTACCGGAGCCAAAGCACTGTTTGAGCAGTCTCTGGATATGATGCAATCCATCGAACCCCAAGTTTGAGGGATCCATGTTCTGCACAGAGGATGCATAGATCTGAATCGTTTTGACATTTGGGTTACCCGGCCATTGTGATTGCAAATCCACAAACAAGTCTCACAATCCTGGGCATGAAAATTCTGACTCCTTCCATCTTTGGATGCGCCCTTCTAGTGACTGCGGGTTGTATCGTGATTGCGCCGAACCATGGCGGAAAACGTAAAACTGAAAACGAGGAAATCGTGGAAATGGGCACCTCAAGCGTGAAAAGAACCATAATCATCGAGCATGCTACTTCCGCTTCAAATCCCGAGCACAACACTAAGTCGAGCAAAACAGTGCAACAGACCATCATCATCAACGGTGAAGAAAAAAAACAGGACGACCTGGAGTCACTGCCTCCCGAGATCCAGAAAATCCTCCGAAAACACGGGGTGGAAATGAAGGACTGATGACGGATACCGCGACCAAAGGTGGCGCAAGCGGTAACGAAATGGTCGATGCAGAACGCGTCATCAGAACATAAATGATACAGGAAACCTGGGTCTTCATTCTTCACCCGTTTGCCCGCAGACTTCGCCATCGACACAAACTTTTGCTTTCCTGTAATGCTTTACACATGAAAACCAGTCTTCGTTTTTGGGCATTCATGGTGCTTTGTGTTTTCCCGTGCGCCCTTGGAGCTGATGTATCAAAGACCGAGCACGGAGAGTCGATCAAAGAAACGGTCTACAAGGACCTTGCCTATGTTTCCGATGGACATACACATCAAAAACTGGACCTGTATCTGCCAGAAGGAAAGGGGCCCTTCCCGGTGCTGGTCTGGATTCATGGAGGTGCCTGGAGAGCAGGAAGCAAGGATCGGGCTCGCGGGCTGGATTGGTTAAATCGAGGCGTGGCGGTGGCATCGGTGAACTATCGGCTCAGCCAGCATGCCACTTTTCCGGCTCAAATCGAAGATTGCAAAAGTGCCTTGCGGTGGTTGCGGGCCCATGCCCAAACCTATCACCTGGACGCCGATCGGTTCTTGGCGTGGGGTGCTTCGGCAGGCGGCCATCTGGTCGCCTTACTCGGCGTGACAGGAGACACGCGATCCTTTGGTGTCGGCGATCATCTTCAGCAATCCAGTGCGGTTCTGGCAGTGGTGGACGAATATGGACCCACCGATTTTCTGCAGATGGATGCCATGGACGGAGATTCGGGACGCATCGACCATAACAGCGCAGATTCCCCGGAATCCCAATTGATCGGAGGCGCCATCCAGGAACAAATCGAGAAGGTCCAGTCAGCCAACCCACTGACCTACGTCTCCAAAAACGATGCTGCTTTTTTGATCATTCACGGAGATCAGGATCCTTTGGTGGCGCACGGGCAAAGCGTCATCCTCCACGATGCACTGCAAGATGCGGGCGTGGAAGCCAAGCTATACACGGTGAAGGGCGGCAAACACGGGTGGTTCAAGGACCCTCAAGTAACAAAGCAAATACATGATTTCATCACGAAGCACCTAGAACTCGAGAACTTGTAGAAACCAGCACAGGTAATGATCTGTATCTAGCGAGGAAAAAGAGGTACACCCGTAGGGAGTCGAACCCCAAATTCAAACTTCTGATGAAGTTTTGCCTGAAGATTCCTTTGCAAGGAGATCGCAGGCGCTTGTAGAAACATTGCGGCCTGTTGTTACATCAAGGATGACCTTTGCGGGCTCACCTTTGTCAAAGATACGCCGACCTTAAAACATCCCATCAGCTTTAACTCTTGGATTAAAACGCTGAAAAATCTTTTACTGCAAAGAGAGGCAAGAATTTTGGGTCCGATTTTCTAGCCCAAACCTCCAATGCAAGGCGCCAGGGTGGGCTTATGGTGAGTCGACCAACCTATGGAAG